>MGIZ01000030.1:0-1851 GCA_001794015.1 Candidatus Yanofskybacteria bacterium RIFCSPHIGHO2_01_FULL_39_8b | reverse complement strand
AAAACCGACTGCATAATTGGCAATTACTTTCAGGGTGGGTAATCCGGCATCCATCACATCGCCATCTATCTTATCAGTCAAAATAGATAAAATAGCATCGGCTCCCTTAATGCCTTCAACCAGCTCATCCTTGGTCGCTCCTCGACCTTCAGCCTTTTCATTGACCACAACATCATAACCCTTTGACTTTAGGGCTTTTATTCCCGCCTCCGGAATCGGTCTTGTTACAAAAATTTTCATTTTTCTAATTGTTTTATTTTATTTACTCTTCTAACATGCCTTTCTTCGCCGGAAAATTTGGATTCAAGAAATGCTTTAACAATTTTAATATTATTTTCTTCGTTTGAATAGTCGTTTGCGAGGCCAATTACATTTATATCCTCATCAGCCACTGAAGCTTTGACCTGCTCAACATCAAACATTGTTCCGGCCCTTACACCCTCTATCTTGTTGGCAGTCATTGCTACCCCCACCCCAGATCCACAGATCAATATACCTCTTGAGTCTGGTTCGCCTGCCACTTTCTCTCCCACTAATTTAGCGAAGTCCGGATAATCATCATCCTTATTGTACTCGAAAGGACCGAGATCTTCATAATTATATCCCCACTCAATCAATAAGCTCTTTAATTTTGCCTTCATGACGAATCCTCTGTGATCCGAGCCTAAATAAATCATAGTTATTGAATATTAGATATTTCGTTCGAGTTATTGCCTGCTATTTTTTCGCGCTTTTTTAAGAATAATCTAAAAAATATAATTACAGTAAATACTGCTAGTATAATTGACAATAAATCACTCAAACTCCATCCGATTATTGGTAGGTCAGTGGATAATATTCTTATATTACTATGACCGACTAGATATAAATTCATTATTGTTAAAACTAATGCCGAAATTGCAAAAACGATTCCACCCAAAAATAAGCTACACACAAACATCAATATACTTTTTATTGTTTTTCTCATCTATCTGCTATTCAAATACTGCACTGCGCTCAAAGTCGCCGTACAACCTTGCCCAGCTGCAATCACAATCTGCTTGAAAGGTACATCAGAAACATCACCGGCCGCATATAGGCCCGGCACATTTGTTTCACATCTTATATTCACTTTAATCTCACCAAACGGATTCTTCTCAACATTATCAGGAACAATATCTGAATTTGGCACCATTCCGATATGAACCATGATCCCGTCGGTTTTGAGTTCAAATTCTTTTCCTTCCTTATCTGTATATTTCGCACCGGTTATAAATTTATCACCTACAAATTCCTTGGTACCAGTCTCATAAAAAATTTCAACTTTGTCTTTCGGCTGGGAAGTAAGTTTTTTTATCAAAACATCATCGCCCTTAAAAAAAGCATTTTTATTAATGACATAGACTTTTTTGGCGATATCAACACCCATTAAAGCCGACTCAAGGGCTGAATTTCCGCCACCAATAACCGTTACTGTCTTACCGGTAAATAACGGCATATCACAAGTTGAACAGTAGCTAACGCCCTTATTGCGGAATTCTTTTTCGCCGGGAATACCAAGCTCGCGAGGATGAACGCCGGTAGCAACGATAACCGCCTTGGCAATATAATCACATTTTAAAGAGTCGGGTTTGCCATCAGGCATTTTATCAGCCGCCATACCAATTCCGTTGCCTTTTTGAGTAGAAATGCAAAAAGTCCCATCCTCCTGTTTGGTAATCTTTTCTACATAAATCCCCTCCTCGATATCAACCTTGTACTGCTCAAGGTGTTTCTTAAATTTATCTGTCAAAGTAATACCGTCAGTCATTCCATCGCCCGGCCAGTTGCCTATCTCGCCTGATGTTGCTACTTCGCCGCCAAAATCCTTAG
>MGIZ01000029.1 GCA_001794015.1 Candidatus Yanofskybacteria bacterium RIFCSPHIGHO2_01_FULL_39_8b | reverse complement strand
ACCGCTAAATATTCGATAGGACACAGCTTCATAAAATGATAAAATTAAGGTATTAAAACCTTAATTTTTTGTTAGTGACAGACAAAAAAACATATAATTATGCCTAAGTTCAAAGAATACAATCAACATCAGTTACAACTGTTGCCCCAGGATATTGAATCTAAAATAGCCAAAGATCATCTGGCCAAGCTGATAAGCCACTCGGTAGATAAGATGGACCTTTCATTTATTGAACAAAACTACTCTAATGACGGCCAGCATGCCTATGATCCAAGAATGAGTTGTCGGACGGTCTGGAACATTGCAAGTTCCTTATTTTTTACTACAATAGTTTCTAGCTCTTATTAATAAGAAAATGAGGGAATAATGTCAGAAAAGATCGAGTATCCCTATCTACCGGAAGACAGATCTATCGATTATGTTTATAAAGGAAACATTTTTATGTTTTTTGCTTCAATTTTAGCTCGGCAACATTCTCTCGATAAAACAATACTTGTGGCGGCTGTAATTGTAAAGGATTATCAAGTTATCGGCTGGGGAGCCAACGGCAGTGATTATCATACCAATAATCAGTGTCAAAGAGTTGTGCTGGGTTGTAAAACCGGCGAGGGTTATGAACTTTGCGAAGGATGCCATCCCAAGAATCATAGCGAGGCAAAGGCAATAAAGGATGTTCAAAGTCGGGGTTTATTAGATGCTAGAGGAGCCGATTTATATCTCTGGGGTCATTGGTGGTGTTGTAAATCGTGCTGGGATGCAATGATTGAGGCCGGTATCAGAGATGTTTATTTACTGGATAGGAGCTATATATTATTTAATAAAAACCATCCTGACAATATTGTAGAGAGACAGTTTAAATAAAACCGAGGCAACTCGGTTTTTTGATTGACCTATCCCACCACTAGTGTTTATATATAGCCAAGTTCTTAAACAAACCTGAACAAAAAGGATGACAATATGAAGAGTTCGTCTGAAGAAATTTCTAAAGCCGAAAATCTGGTTAAAGAAACAGAAGAAAAAATTAAATCCTTAAAGAGACAGGGCAGGAAAGTCTACATTATCTGGGATTTTGATTTTGTTTTTGCCTCGGGATTGAGTGATGATATTTTTAATCTCGTTGGTTTTAATCTTGAAAAATATTTTGAATATGAAGCACGTCTATGTTGGCAGGCGCCAGAGAGCGGAATTTGGATATCACTTGCATCGAGAGTTGGTGAATTGCATCAATCCCAGGATATTGTAACGGCTCGTTCCAGCTATCTTGCATTTAGGGTAATGTATTTTTGCATGATGAAGTCTTTAAGTCCAAGCTGGGTTCGTTGGATGCTTTTCTTGGGCCATCAGACAAAGTATCTTCACAAATTAGGCTTTATACAAAAGAAGAGTTGCAAAAACATTATGAAGCAGTCGTGAATGTTTCGGGGGATAAACCGGTTTTAGTTCCTAATTATAAAGAAGGATACGGTGGCTTTACTGTTTTACCAAATGGATTAAGGGGCTTTCGCAGTGAAGCGATGGGAACAACTGTTCGTCTACACAAAGAAGCAGCGGTAGAATCGATAAGAGATGTTCTAGAATCTTTTCATGCTGAAGTAATGCCTGACAAACCTAAGACTATAGAAAATCTATATTTTTTATATGAACTTCTTAAAGAACCCCGATAAAACGGGGCTTTTATTTACTTATTAATTATCCACAATTTTGATTGCAGAGTAGCAACTGCCGGCATATAATGAAGTTATAGTGTTAAATAGTGGGTAAAAGTGGGTTATCTTGTGGATAAACCCACATTAAAATACATGTTAATAGGCGAATACAAGCACAATCTGGATCCCAAAAAACGCTTATCAATACCGTCAAAGTTTAGAAAAGAATTGGGCGAAGGAGCAGTTCTTACCAGGGGTCTTGATAATTGTCTGTTTGTTTTTCCTTCACAATCATGGAAACCGTTTGCGGAAATGCTGGCCGGATTATCTATGGCTAAAAAAGACACAAGGTCTTTCAGTCGTTTATTTTTATCCGGAGCGATTGAAGTAGAGTTTGATTCGCTGGGCAGAATATTAATACCCGATGTTTTAAAAGAGTATGCTTATCTGGCCAAGTCAGTTGTTATAGCCGGACTTTTTAACAGATTGGAAATATGGGACGAAGATCGTTGGAATAATTATAAAACTGATCTTGAAAAAAATTCCGACAGTATTGCTGAAAAGCTTGGAGAGCTAGGAATCATATGAGCCATAAATCCGTAATGTTAAATGAAGTAATTGAGTACCTGAACGTAGGGCCAGGAAGTAAGATTGTTGACGCAACCCTGAATGGCGGAGGCCATACCCGGGGAATTCTTGAAAAATATCCTACCGCTCAAGTCCTTGGGGTTGAGTGGGATCCGGATATTTTTCAAGAATTTCAGGCAGGCAGTATTGCAAAAAATATTATTGCCGTAAATGACAGTTATGTAAATTTAAAAAATATTATCGAGGCGAATGATTTTCAACCCGATGGGATTGTATTCGATCTAGGCGTATCGTCGCTACATTATGAGAAAAGCGGTAAGGGGTTTTCCTTTATGAAGGATGAGCCGTTGGATATGAGATTTAATCCGAAAGTCAACGATATAACCGCTGCTGATATTGTAAATACGGCCAGTCAAGAAGAATTAGCCAAAATTTTAAATGACTATGGCGAAGAGAAGTTTGCCGGAGAAATTTCAAAAGGGGCTATAAATAAAAGAAGAGTAAAACCGGTAACCACGACAACAGATTTAGTCAGTATTATCAGGGCATCGGTTCCGGGATGGTATCAGAAGAAAAAAATCCATCCGGCCACAAAAACGTTCCAAGCTTTAAGAATAGCTGTCAATAATGAACTGGATAATATTGAAAAAGGAATTTTTGCGGCAATCGATGTTTTGAAAAGCGGAGGCAGATTGGTGGTCATATCCTTTCATGGCCTGGAAGATAAAATAGTGCGAGAAATATTTAAAATTAAAGCTAAAGAGGGGATTATCAAATGGGTCATCAAGAGAACGATAAAACCAAAATGGGAAGAAATAAAAAATAATCCTAGAGCTAGGAGTGCCAAGATGAAGACCATTGAGAAAGTTTAAATATTTAAACATTTAAATATGCGGCAACATAATATTAAAATTCATGAACGCGATGTGGTTATATGGGTTAATGTTTCCCTAGCCGGAGTTATCTTGTTACTTTTGTTTTATTATGTAATGATAGCTAATTCGATAGCATCGAAAAATTATCGCACCCAAATTTTGCAAGATAAAATAGAATCTTTGACGGAAATTAACAGCATTCTTATGTCAAAAAAACTTATACTTGAAAATCCGGCCACTCTTCTTAGTTTTGCCCATGTTCAACAACTTGTTGAAGTCAAGAACGTCTCATATATTTTTGAAGGGAAGAATGTAGCCCAGAGATAATCACTAAGCATGAAAAGTTATGTTAATTTCCGTATTAATTTCTTTTTAATAGTCGTTATTCTCTTGTCGGGGCTGGTTTTATACCGGCTTTTTATTTTATCCGTTGTGAAGCACGCTGCTTATTCAAGAACTGCCCAAGCTCAAAGTGAAAATATAAATAATATTCTGGCTCGAGGCAACATTTATTTATCTGACAAGGATGGGGATGTCTTTTTGGCGGCAACCAACAAGAAATTTCCCCTTGCTCACATTGTGCCTAGCGACATCAGGTCCGATAAAAAAAATGAAGCCGCAGAAAAACTAGCCTTGACTCTCGGATTAAATAAAGATGATTTAACGATAAAAATAAATTCCGGTTCCAAATCCCTTAAAATCATTGCCAGAAGAATTAATAACGAACAGGTTGAGCAAATCAAGAATTTTAAAATAAAAGGCGTTAATGTTTCATATGAGTCTGACAGATATTATTCCGGCGATAGTTTGGCCGCTGATGTTATAGGTTTTTTAGGCTATGATGTTGAAGGCCGTCGAGCCGGCCAGTATGGCCTTGAAGGTTTTTATGATGAAGATTTATCGGGCCGTGAGCCGAATATTGCCAGCTTATTTAATTTAGTTAATCCATCTTTTGTTTTTAAGCTCTTGGGCAGTTTTTTTGAAAAAGAATCTGTTAAATCAGAACCTAATTTCGACAGGCCATCTGATTTAGTCCTTACTGTGGATAAAAATGCCCAAATGTTTATTGAAGATAAGCTAAAATCTCTTATGGAAAAATGGCAGGCGGCAGGCGGAACGATTATTGTTCAAGAACCAGAATCAGGAAAAATAATTGCCATAGCCGATTGGCCCTCCTTTAATCCCAATAGTTATTCTACCGTAAATCCGGAGCTGTTTCTTAATCAAAGCATTCAAGGAATGTATGAGCCCGGTTCTTCATTCAAACCGATAATAATGGCTGCCGGGTTGGATCTTTCCAAGATAACGCCGCAGACGATCTATGAAGACACTGGATTTGTCAGTATTGCCGGCTATACAATCCGTAATTTTAGCGAAAAAGTTTTTGGAAGACGAACTATGTCTGAAGTTTTGGAGAAATCAATTAACACGGGAACGATGTTTGTTGAGAATTTAATCGGCGATGAAAATTTTCTTAACTACGTTGTTAATATGGGATTTGGCCAGAATACGGGTATTGATTTACCGGGAGAAGTTAGTGGCAATATTACCAATCTTTATAGCGGTAGAAAAATAAATTACCTTACTGCCGCATTTGGCCAGGGAATAGCCGTAACTCCGCTTCAACTCTTAAACGCTTACTCTACTATTGCTAATGGAGGTAAACTGATGAGGCCATATATAGTAGATAAAATCATTAAAGAAAGGGGTCAGGAAATTATTTCAAAACCGGAAATTGTAGGTATTCCTATTTCAGAAAAAACTGCCATAAAACTCCAATCTATGTTGGTTAGCGTAGTTGACAACGGTTTTGATAAGGCTCGGATAAAGGGTTATGACATAGCCGGTAAAACCGGGACCGCCCAGATTCCTGACGGCAAAGGAGGATATTCTGAACATGAATTTATTCACAACTTTGTCGGTTTTGCCCCGGCCCATAATGCAAAATTTGCTATTTTGATTAAAATGGACAAGCCCAAGGGAATACAATTTGCGGCCGATAGTTTATCCCCCACATTTAAAGAAATTGCGGCGTTTCTGTTAAATTATTATAATATACCCCCCACTCGTCAATAAAATTTAAAATGTAAAAATCAAAATGAAAAATGACAATGTAAAATTAAAAATTAAAATCCGACTCATAAATTTTAAATTATGAAGCTGTTATTACAATTTGCACTTAATATGGTTGCCGAACTTTATATTTGGCGATATAAGCCCACTATTATCGCCATTACCGGCAATGTCGGCAAAACATCAACCAAAGAGGCAATTACGGCAGTTTTAGGCAGTATTAAGAAAGTCAGATCCGGAAAGGGGAATTTAAACAATGAATTTGGCGTGCCTTTGACAATAATAGGTGATTGGGCCAATCAGTACTATGAAACCGGTAATAGTTTTTGGTTTTGGCTAAAGGTTCTTATCGTCAGCTGTTGGTCGTTAGTCGTTGGTCAAAATTATCTGGAAGTTCTTATTCTTGAATATGGCGCTGATCGGCCAGGAGATATTAAAAAGCTTGCTGATAAATTCAAGCCTCACATTGGCGTTGTTACGGCCGTGGGGGAAATCCCCGTTCATGTTGAATATTTTCAGGATCCGGATCACTTGGCTAAAGAAAAATCAAAACTTGTTTCAATTCTGAAACCGGCTGATTATGCAATTTTAAACCACGATGATCCGGCCGTGTATGACATGAGAGAGAAGACCAGGGCTAAAATTATGAGCTATGGATTCACAGCTCATTTTCAAGATACAAACGACAATAGAACCGAGGAAAGTATGAATTTTGATAAAGAGACAGTTAAGCTTTCCAATTTTGATATTCGTTTGGATTCCGACGACAAGCCATCAGGTGTGGGGTTTAAATTTCATTACGGAAACAATGCCTCTTTTGTGCCGGTGGTTCTTCATGGCGTATTGGGCAAGTCTCAAGCTTTGGCGGCTGGAGCGGCAGCAGCTATTGGAATAATATACGGCATGAATTTGATACAAATAAGCCAAGCCCTGGCCGACTATAAAGGACCCAGTGGACGTTTAAAAATTTTAAAAGGCATTAAAAATTCAGTAATTATTGATGATACATATAATTCTTCTCCGGCGGCGATGCACTTGGCTTTTGAGACATTAAAATCTTTACCAGCCAAAAGAAAGGTGGCGATTATCGGTGATATGCTGGAATTGGGTAAATATACCATTGAAGCTCATCAAGAGATGGGCACTTTAGCCGGTGGAATTGCCGATGTTCTGGTAACGGTTGGGCTTCGTGGCAAGATTCTGGCCCATGCGGCAGAAAATCAAATGTCAACCGATAGCATTTTCAGTTTTCCGACATCAAATTTGGCTAAAATAAAAATTCAGGAACTTATTCAAGAAGGGGATTTAATTTTAGTGAAAGGCTCACAAGGGATGAGAATGGAAAAAATTGTTGAAGAAATAATGGCCGAACCGGAAAGGAAAAAAGAACTTCTTGTCAGACAAGGCAAAAAATGGTTGAATAATTAAATTTTTGGCGCCATCGTCTAGCCCGGTCTAGGACACATGATTCTCATTCATGTAACACCGGTTCAAATCCGGTTGGCGCTGCCATCGTAGACGGAGTGTGGCGAAAGCCGCATTTCGTTCAGTGTTTGTTAGTGTTTTATCCAGTTCCAGCCGTTTATATTCTCTTTCAAGCTCTGGATAGTTGTTTTCAATAGGAACGAACCATTTGTGTGTAGAAATGCTCAATTTCTTGCCATTGATGGAAAAGTTCCAGCCAAGTGCTGTTAGTATCTCTTGCTTCTGGTCCAGAGAGCCAGACACAAACGCTTTGCGAGCATAAGTGGCAAAGTGAAAAGTTTTTTCAGTAAGCTCTATCCAACGCTCTGCTCGGTTTTCAGTTTCTCGGAGTTTTTCTTTTAGCTTCATAATGCTTGTTGCGAGAATGTCCCGTTCTTTAATAAAAGTAGCGTCGTCTATAAGCTCTTCGTATCTCATACGAGTTAAGCTATCCAGCTCTTTCTGTGTTTCAACTACCGATTGATGTTGCATCTCGTAGATTTTAGTTCTGTCGGTGATTTCTTTATCGTTTTGCTTACTCAAAATCT
>MGIZ01000028.1:7289-9626 GCA_001794015.1 Candidatus Yanofskybacteria bacterium RIFCSPHIGHO2_01_FULL_39_8b | reverse complement strand
CTCGAGGCGGATCCGCCATTGGCGGACAAAATCTCCGCAACCTCTCGCCCGAAGAGCGACAGACACGCCTCCAGGAGATGGGAGTATACGGAGGGGGATTTCGGGGCGGGCGTACCGGAGGCGGGCAGGCGGGGGATAGTGTGTCTTTCGGTGAGATCCTCTCAAAAGATGACAAAAGCATAACGCTTAAGCTTCGGGACGGCGGATCAAAAATTGTTTTTTTTCCGGAAAGCGTTGAGGTGAGCAAGTTTGTCTCGGGGAATAAAGATGATCTTGAGATTGGCAAAACCGTGAGCGTTAACGGCAAAGCAAATCAGGATGGAAGCCTTACGGCACAGTCAATACAGATACGGCCTGCTGTGCTCGAGCAGGCGCAAAATCAGCCAAGTCCGAAAGCAAGCAATTAATGAGTGAATGTAAAATCCAAAACCTAAGAGCTTAGGTCAATGGTTTCGTCAATGCGAATCTTTGAAAGAAAGTCCGGAAGATGGGACACGATGACCATTGCTCCCTTGTATTCGTCTAAAGCCTTTGCGATAATCGGCAGATGCCGGAAATTGATATGGTTGGTCGGCTCATCTAAAATAAGAAGTCCCGGGCGCAGGAGAGCAAGCCTGCAAAAAGACAATAGGCCCTTTTGTCCTTCAGACAATGCTTTGATGGGGCTGGCAAGGAGCTTTCCATCAAGCAAAAATCCCGCAGCAGAGGAGCGTAAGACGTGTTCGTCGTATTGTGCCATTACGGCTTTGAGCGCGTCAAAAGCTTTTTGGTCAAAATCTAAATTGCTAAAATCTTGCTTATAATATCCGATCACTACATCTTGGGCAATAGTGAAAGTATCCGAAGCGCGAGACGCGAGTTTTTCCAAGAGCGTGCTCTTGCCAATGCCGTTTGGGCCTGCGATAAGAAGATGCGTATCTTTGCGAACCACAATATCGCTTTTTTTCTTTACTGTCTTATTATTTTTAATAGCTACTGTTGAAGCGAACTGGATAATTTTTCCATTAAAGTACGGAGGAAATTCTTGAGCGGGGATGGCAAAATCACGGATGGTCTTATCCTCTTTTCTCACCTCAACAATATTTTCCTCGGCTTTTTCCGCCACATCGCGCATGCGTTTGGCAACGGAGCGAAGCTTTCCTCCCTTGTGCGCGAAGACCTCGGCTTGCGCGCGTTTTTCCTTGATCTGCGTCTGCATTCGCGCGTTTTGCAGATTTTCACGCTCTATCCGATTTTTTATCTCCTCCACCACATCGCTGTAATTACCAATATACTGCTCCACCTTGCGCGTGAACACATCCAGATACAGCACGGAATCTGAAAAGGCGTTGAGGAAATCCGCGTCATGAGAAATAACCATGCACGTTTTTTCGTACATCATTAAAAATCCCGTGAGATGCTCAATACCGTGCTGATCCAAATTGTTTGTTGGCTCGTCAAGCAGGAGAATATCGGGATTTTGGATAAGCGCGTGCGCCAAAAGCAAGCGCGCTTGCTGTCCGCCGGAAAATTCTTTTATTTTTTTATCAAACGGCAGGTCAAGATGAACTATTTCAAAAACATCCCCGATAAGCTTGTCAAGGTTATATTTTTTTTCTTCAAAGGCGGTGGCGAAGTATTCTTGGATGGAAAGGTTTGATAATTCCTTGGGCATTACTTGGCGAGCAATAGCAATGGTGGCATCGGAGGGAGTTTTAAATACTTTTCCACTTGTGGGCTCAAGCTCTCCGGTAATAAGCTTGAATAGAGAGCTTTTTCCGGCGCCATTTTGCCCCATAAGGGTAACACGGCTTCCCGTACGCACGGAAAAACTCGCTTCATCTAAAAGCTTTTTATCATGTTCGTATTCAAAGCTCACCTCTGAAAATCGTAAAATTACATTGTCGTTTGCCATGTTAAAGTTTATTGATTATATTGTAGAACCATCTGGTTGCTTCTTCCAAATGTTATCTTGACCAGAAGCATACCCAGCTTTATTGGCTTCGGTTACAAAATTTATTAATTTTTTTAAGTCTATTTTCATATTTTTATCGAGCTTGAATCCTTTGGGGCTCAAGCACCTCTAAATTAAATGCTTGTTTATGAACGCTCTACCAGATCCGGATTTAAAATATTTTTCGAAGGAAAATGCTTTATATTTATCTTGGACTGCGAAATAAAATTCAAGTTTTACCGGCAACCTATCTTTGGTGGCTGGCACATATCCTTTTTGATGCCTATCAAACCTATCTTTAAGATCATCGGTACAGCCAATATAATAACCGTCTTTACATTTTAAGCTGTAAACGTAGTACATAAATATGAGCTTTTTTTAAAAAGATAGATGGTCGCTTACGC
>MGIZ01000028.1:0-7223 GCA_001794015.1 Candidatus Yanofskybacteria bacterium RIFCSPHIGHO2_01_FULL_39_8b | reverse complement strand
GGTCTCCTTTGCAAACCTACTGGCGGACTTCGTCACGCCGTAGGTCCGCTTCAGCGAACCGATGGCGGAGAGGGCGGGATTTGAACCCGCGATACCTTTCGGTATACTTGCTTTCCAAGCAAGCGCACTAGGCCACTATGCGACCTCTCCACATTTAATAAAATTAATTTATTTTAAATTCATCTGTATTATGTAGAACTACTGCTGATCATCCAAAGGTGACACTAGGCCACTATGCCTGCCATGTCGAATGACGGGGCGACCTCTCCATATAGAGAATATTCCTTTATTAAACCAGAAAAAAAAGTGAAAGTCAATTCTTTGCTTTTTACCCCTTTGGTAGTACAATTATTGATACAAAGCGTATGGATTCTACGATGTTGCATTTTAATTTTTGATTTTTAATATTTTAATTTTTTTATGTCTCAAGTGGATGATATAAAATCTCGGCTTGATGTTGTTGATGTAATTTCGGAATATATCCAGCTCAAGCCCGCGGGCGTGAGCTTTCGCGCGCTGTGCCCGTTTCACGCTGAAAAGTCGCCCTCGTTCATTGTTTCTCGTGAGCGTCAGTTGTGGCACTGTTTTGGATGCGCGGAAGGCGGGGATATGTTTAGCTTTGTCATGAAACACGAAAATATTGATTTCCCCGAGGCGCTCAAGATCTTAGCCCAGAAGGCGGGAGTTGAGCTTGTGCGCGAAGATCCAAAAAAATTAAATCAAAAAAATCTTTTGCTTGCCATAAACGATCTTACGGCAAAATTTTGGCACAAGATCCTTTTATCTTCAAGCCAAGCAGAGCACGCGCGAGAGTATCTTCGCTCAAGGAATATTTCGCAGGAGTCTATTGAAGATTATATGATTGGATTCGCGCCTGACTCATGGGATACGACGATGAAGTTTTTGCACGAGAGGGGATTTAAACCCCAAGATATATTTCTTGCGGGGCTTGCCATAAAAAAAGAGCGCGGTGATGGATTCTACGACAGGTTTAGAAACAGGATAATTTTTCCCATACGCGACTCGCACGGGACCTGCGTCGGGTTTGGCGGACGCGCGCTTGGCGGAGGAGACGAGAAGTCGGCAAAATATATCAACTCCCCGCAAACGCCTATTTATAATAAAAGCAGTATTGTTTTTAATTTGGATAATGCAAAAAGCGCCATTAAAGAAAAAGATCTTACTATTATGGTGGAAGGATATATGGATGTTATTTCTTCCAATCAGGCGGGAGTAAAAAATGTCGTTGCGATATCAGGCACCGCGATCACACAAGACCATATCCGCATAGTCAAAAGATTCTCCAATAATATCGCCATAGCGTTTGACGCTGACGAGGCGGGGCAGAAGGCGTCTTTCCGCGGAACAGATCTCATATTGGGGGCGGATATGAATCTCAAGGCGATCTCCATACCTTCTGGAAAAGATCCCGATGAATGCATCCAGAAAAATCCCGAAGACTGGCGGCGCGCCACAAGCGCTCCCGAGCCTTTTATGGAATATATGCTTAATGTTACTTTAAAAAAATATCCTTCCATGGGCGCGGAAGATAAAAAAAACATCACGACAAAGCTTTTGCCCTTTATCGCGAAGATATCGAATATCGTGGAGCAGGCGCATTGGCTCAAAAAGCTCTCTTCTGTTATTGATATTTCGGACAATGTTTTGCGGGAGGCAATGCGGGGATTTTTGCAAAAAAATAATTACTCAACGCACGGAGCCATAGAGGAAAAAAAGCAAGCCCGCGCACTGCCAAAGGAGAGGAGCATACAGCTTGAAGAGATGCTTTTGGCTATTGCTCTAAAATATCCGCACTATGTGCCATTTATAATAGATCATTGCGGTCCAGAGTATATAAAAGACACCAAGCTTAACGCGCTTTACAAAAAGTTGATTATTTATTATACTAAATTCATAGATCATGAGCGTTCGGAAGAATTTCAACTCAATAATTTTTATGATTTTCTTTCCGGCGAAGACATGAGTGATGAAAACAACCATCAGAAACTTTCCGACACGCTTATATTGCTTGCTGAAAAGGATTATTTTGATTACGATGCGATTCGGATAAAAGAAGAGCTTCAGAACATCATTTCTTTTTTATATTCTTATCATCTCCGCCTTGAGCTGCAATCTATTAAGAGGCAGCTTGAAGAAGCAGAAAAGCTTGGCGACATTGAGAAGATCAAAGAGTTATCAAAACAATTTAGCCGAACTACCGATGAAATTAGTCTCTTAAGCCTATAAGATTTCTGCATATATATGCAGGGATTTTCTCGTGTATAATATTTTTTTATGGCCAAAAAATATAAAAGTCACTATAACAAAAAAGACGCAAAGCTCAAAAGATTTCAAAAAAAGAAAAAAGTATTAGAGAGGGCTGTAAAAGACAAGAAAGACCAGGAAAGGGCGGAGCGGGAATTTTCGCCCGAGGCAGTGGAGGCGATGATTAAAAAGGGAAAAATGCGCGGTTTTGTGACGGAGCAGGAAATTCTCCACGTTATGCCGGAGGTAGAGCAGTATTTATTTGAATATGAAAAGCTCCTCCATACGCTTGATACTATTGGCATCCAAATCATAGAAGTTCCGCAAAATATTTTGGATCGAGACAAGCACAATAAGGAGATTATGGGTAAGGTCTCTGCGCGAGAGCAGAAAAAGGTGTTGGAGGCGGGGGACATTTCGGCCGACTCGATACAGATGTATTTGCGTGAAATCGGCAAAGTGCCTCTTCTTAAGGCGGATGAAGAAATCGCGCTTGCAAAACGCTCGGAAAAAAATGACGCCGAGGCCAAGGCAAAGCTCATTAAGGCGAATCTCCGTCTTGTGGTTTCCATTGCCAAGCGTTTTACCGGCAAGAGCCTCTCGCTTTTAGATCTCATACAAGAGGGAAATATCGGGCTTTTTCGCGCGGTGGAAAAATTTGATTATCGCAAAGGGTACAAGTTTTCAACATACGCGACGTGGTGGATACGACAGGCAATAACTCGAGCATTAGCGGATCAATCAAGGACCATTCGAATTCCCGTGCATATGGTTGAGACTATCAACCGATTCAAGCAGGCCGAGCGCCAACTCATTCAAGATCTCGGACGTGAGCCGTTACCCGAAGAGATTGGCGCGGAAATGGGCGAGCCATTGGATAAGGTGCACCATATTATAAAGATAAGCCAAGACACCATCTCCATTGAAACATCAGTTGGCGAAGACGAGGAAGACTCAACGCTTGAAGATTTTATCGAAGACGTAAAGACAGTCTCTCCCGACAGAATGGCGGCTCTCCAGCTTTTAAAAGATTATGTGAAGGATATTATTAAAGATCTCACGCCCCGAGAACAAAAAATCCTTGAGATGCGATTCGGCCTTATAGATGGAGTCTCCCACACGCTTGAAGAAGTGGGAAAAGAGTTTGATGTCACTCGCGAAAGAATTAGGCAAATTGAAGCAAAGTCTTTGGAAAAAATAGGAAAGCACCATCATATTTCAAAATTGAGAGATTATTAAGGAGATTGACATTTTATGCTGTTTAGCGTATAATTTTTTTATTATTTCCAAACATTCCGAGGTTCCGCCAGAGGCGCTACGTCCGCCTTTGGAGGAGATCAGCCTTTGGCTGAAGCTCAAAAATGCGCTAATATGTTTACTGTGTATGTTTTGAAAAGTTTAAAGAATGAAAAAAGGTATATTGGATATACAAGCAAGAAGTTAGATATACGATTAGCCGAACATAATAGTGGAAATAGTTCTTGGACGAGAAACAATGGTCCATTTCAATTTGTATATCAAGAAGAATATCAAACAAAAACTGAAGCCATAAAAAGAGAAAAATTTTTAAAATCAGGTCAAGGAAGAAAATTTTTAGACCAGATTTTAAAAAAGTAATATTATTAAAAATTTCAGACTTCCGAGGTAGCTCAATTGGCAGAGCAGTTGACTGTTAATCAATTGGTTGTGGGTTCGAGTCCCACCCTCGGAGGCCTGAAATTTTTTTTATTGTGCAATTTCAGCCAGAGGCTGATCCGCCTCAGGCGGAGGTTGTGGGTTCGAGTCCCACCCTCGGAGTAGATGGCTTATTTTATTAAAAAAATATTTAATCAATATGTTTAAAGAAAAACCAATAATATTAGTAATAGTTTTTATTATTCTGATGATTCCATTATTACCGCTTTATGCGCAGGAGGGACAAAAAGTTCCCGAAACAAAAATTGAGATCAAAATTTCCGGGCAAATCAATGGAGAACAACAGGCAAAAATTGATGAATTGATGGGGATTTTTGCCAATCAGAACCCCAAACTAAAAATTGACTCCAAGGATCGGGTAGTCAATGAAATACCCGCCAATGTAAAGACGGATAAAGAAGATAAATTTGGTAAATATTATTTTTTACCAATAATCGTATCATTATTAATCATGATGTTTTTGCTTTTCGCCTTTATTAAGATTAAAAATGGCGCAAGACAGGCAATTAATAAATTTAATAATTTTGTTTTAGGTTTTATTTTTTTGGCAAATGCGGTATTGGGAATTTTTTTAATATTTGACGTGAAGTTGTTTCATCTGGATGTGAAATTTTGGCATGTTGTATCGGGTGAAGTGTTAATTGTCGCGATAATTTTTCATTTATTCCTCCATTGGGCTATTTGGAAATTTTATTTTAAAAAATTTTTTAGTTCTCGCTTGTTTTTAAAGGCGACCGACTCCCGTTAAAGCGTCTTCTGGAAAGACCCCTGAAAGCTTGTTGATGCGGGGTTCTAGACCGTAGTGGGGAGCCATAAAAAAACCACTAACGAAAAGTTAGTGGTTTTTTTATTTTGTTTTTATAACGGCTTTTTTTATTTTCATATTCATTGTCAGTCAAACAAAAAGGCTCGCAATCGGTTACCACAAAACGTGATAGCGGATCGCGAGCCCTCAAACTCGGAATACCTTTCAGGTTGCCTCGTGAGGCGTTTATTTAACTGTTGAATTTATTTTATCACTCTTTTGGGTTTGTTTACATTGCTCTTCAAGATGTAAACAAACTGGCCTACTTTGTTTACATTATAGACTGGAGAGTGCCCAAAGGCGACTTCCAGTACGCTTTTCCGATATGAGACACTTTTGTCATATTACGGAAACGCAGAGTGGGCTATATGTTCAAAATCGTGAAAATATAAGAAAAAAGATAGATTTTCACGATTGTAGTTGACAAAATCGTGAAAAAGACTATACTTAAACATATATGGCAAAAACACCCGCGGTTTTTAATAAGATCAACTTACTAAGGGAAAGATTCTATAAGGCATCGATAGGAAAAGATGCGCTTATTAAACTTGTAAGTGAGGCGGAAATTGCCGATCAGGTATACAACTCGAATGCGATCGAGAACAGCACATTGAGTCTCGAAGAGACAGAAAAGATACTCCTCCAGATTGATCTGGACCGGTATATTTCTGAACGGGAAATATTCGAGGCAAAAAACCTTGCCCGAGTCGTATCGTACATAGATAAAAGAGCTAAAGAACAAGAGCTTGGCTTTGACGTTATCTTATCGCTCCATAAAATGCTCCTGTCGAATATCCGCGATGAAATTGCCGGAAGATTTCGCAAAGATGACGAGTATGTTCGTGTCGGAAGTCATATCGCTCCCGCTCCAAAAGAAATAAACGGGAGTCTTGAAAAAATGCTTTCGGAATACAATGCGACAAGTCATGAAAATATCATCAAACGTATCGCCCGGCTTCATCTCGCCTTTGAGTATCTCCACCCATTTAATGATGGTAATGGTCGTATTGGACGCGTGATCAATAACTATCTGCTCATACGAGAAGGTTTTGTGCCAATAAACATCAAGTTCATCGATAGAAAGAAATACTACGACGCCTTCAAAGAATTTGATGAAAAAGGTGCGACCGGAATTATGGAGGGGATCGTTGGTAAAGCCCTTACCAATAGCTATCACAAACGCTTGGCATATTTAGAAGGCAAAAAAATTGTCATGCTTTCCGATTATGCAAAGAGCAATAAAATCTCTCATTCCAACCTTATCAATAAGGCGACTCGTCAAACAATTGAGGCATTTTTAGAAAAGGGCGTTTGGAAGATTGGAGAGGAGTCTTTGAATGACCCCGAAGAACAAAAATAATTTATGCCAAAAGAAATCGCCGATTATGTCCGGGTTGGCGGTAACGAGGGAGAGTATAAGGTGATCAAAAAATAAATTTTATGAAAAATATTAAAGATTTAACAAAACGAATTATCGCTTTCCGAAATGAGAGAGACTGGAAGCAGTTTCATAATCCAAAAGACGTTGCTCTCACGTTGGTTCTTGAGGCCGCCGAAGTCATGGAGCAGGCCATCGACTTATTTTTTACCAGCGGTGATGCCGAAGTACGCATGCAAGGACCAAACAAAGTATTTCGTGTTACGCGTGGAGAGCGTATTGTGCGAGGATGTTTAGCAAAAATTGAGTTCAAATAAACTTAAAAAAAATATGAAACTACAATTAGAAAAATTTGGTAAAACATTAATATCGCGAGAATTGGGCAGTGAAGCATTTAAAGCATTTCAGCCAACTTTGCGTGTACTGCCTAAGGACGAAGAACTTGAAATAGATTTTTTTGGCGTATTTACATTATCGCCCTCATGGGCGGATGAATTTTTGAGCCCTCTTTTTGAACGATTGGGTGAACGGCTGGTGTTATTGCCTTCCGACAATCTCTCGGTACAAGCAACCTTAAAGATTTTGCAAGAGGCGAATAAACGCCAGTTCAAATTCAAGTAATATTTATGGTGAGTTTATCGAACCAGCTTATCGAACTACGTCTAAGTGAAATCGCCGATTACGTCCGGGTTGGCGCCTGCCTGTGATGCTTACCGGACAGGTGGGTAGGGGCAACAAGGGAGAGTATAGGGTGATTCACAAATAAATTTATGAAAATAAAAGATTTGCCAAAAATTGATAGACCAAGAGAAAAACTCGAAAAATACGGACCCGAACGGCTTTCTGATTCCGAACTTTTGGCGATTCTTTTACGCACCGGAAGTAAAGGAATCAATGTTGTGGAATTATCCAGTAAGATTTTAAGGAAATTCAGTGGCGTTGGTTTGACCAAAGCGTCGGCTAAAGAATTGAAAAACACATTTGGTCTTGGAAGCGCGAAAGCGTGCGAAATCGTCGCTTGCTACGAACTCGGTCGTCGGCACCTGCAGAATAAGCAATCGATTCTGCTTTTATCGCCAA
>MGIZ01000027.1 GCA_001794015.1 Candidatus Yanofskybacteria bacterium RIFCSPHIGHO2_01_FULL_39_8b | reverse complement strand
ATTTTATTTTAGTCGAATAAGTAATTACCGCTTAAACTCTCTGTCTTGATCTTTTGGGCATAGTTATATATAAGTTGAGGCAGGATATCGGTAATGTCCGAAAGAAGATTAAATGACATCATAGCTTTTATGGAGTCGTTTTTTGCATCGGTAAGAGCTTTATTTACTATCACCATTTGAGATATAAGGTGGTAAAAATCTATGTGGTCTTCTTTCCAATTTTGAGGTACTTTTACTTCTTCAAGCCGATTTGTTATATTTTGAAATTCAATAACTTTTGAGTTGAAATAAGATATATATTCAGAGTTATTAAAACCGCCGTTATTAGATAATTCAAGATTTTGGCCTATGCTCTCTATTTCTTCCCCAAGCGATTTTAAAAACATCTCCCATATTTTTTCAGAGTAAGATACGTATTGTTGCTGGTTGTCTTTTGATGAATCAACGATAGTAATATGAGATGGATCGGATGGATTTAGACTCCGCAATCCATCGTCTAAAATCGTATCTGTCAGGTCGTTAAGAGATTGGCTATATAGAGGATTATCTGGCTGTAAAGAACCTTCAGCTAGTCCGGCTACGGCAATATCCGCCATTCTCTTGGTTATATTTATATTCAAGAGTTGGTCATCTGGGCCGGCTTGATTTGGATCTCGACCGGAAGCTACCTCTTCTCCGTCTAAGAACCCGTCACTATCTGTATCTGGATTCTGAAAATCGGTATCCCAATAAGATTCATCTGAATCCGAAAGGCCGTCTTGGTCGGCGTCTTGTGTTGTGTCTATGGGCAGGGGTTGCACCGAATCAAATAATTTTGCCGAGCGGACACCATGAAAGACATCAAAAAAAGACATAACCGAAACAACGGCTGAAACAGCCAGAAATACAAAAAATAATTTAATTTTATGCGTCATAGACAAACCGGCTTATTTTGAAAGCCGACCCCTTAATTATAGTACAGAAAAAGCCAATAAAATATCGAATAGCTGTGTATATCTTTTAGTAAATACAAAGGGCATCTTTGCGATCGCAAAGATGCCCTTTGTATGGAGAAAATAAGTCTTTGTTATTTCAAAACCGACATATAGTTTTTGAGCAAAAAGACAACCTCTTTCCTCAAATGGGTTTTAACCCACGCTTTCTCTTTCTCGCTCGTTAGTAGTTCCCCTAATCCTTTTAGGATTAGGTTGTCTTTTACCTGCTCAACGCTTGGAATACAATCGGCCAAATATTCCCCGATTGTTTTATTTGTCCTTGCTTTGATAATGTCAGCATTGATATCCCAGTTGTTTTCAGCAAAATACCAAATGTCATATATATCACGCATTGCAATCTCTTTTCGGAGCGTTAAAGCGGCTAGTTTGCTGGCAAAAAGGTAATCTTTTTTTCCGATCAGCATTGAAATACCCAGATATTCTCTCAGTTCATAGTGAATTTTTATATCCGGCGCTAAGAGCCTGATATTTATTTCAAATTTAATATTGTGATCGACATCGCCGTAAGAAAGCAGAAAGAAAATCGTATAGTGCTTAATACGGCTTTTTTTGATTTCGCCGTATTTTCCAAGGATCCTTTTTACTGTATCAAATACAAGTTTTTGACTTGAATCGTCATTAGCTTTTAGCAAATCAAAATCTAAGTCTACCGAAAATCTGGGCAGGCCATAGAAAAAAAAGGCGCAGGTACCACCCTTAAAACCCAAAAGCGGAGCGATGGAAGCATCTGCATAAACGTTTTGCAGAATGCGCCCCATAATAAGTTGGTGTTTTTCTCTATTGAGCATAGTTTTTCTGATATTTTTTTAACCGCTTAATTAACTGCTGATTGTGATATATTGCGGCCAGTTCAAAACATTTTTCCCAGTTAATTGAATCAAGATTGTCGAAATAATATTTAGGGAAGAGATAGATCATATCTAAAAAGGCGCGTTCAGGAGTAGCGATGCTGTAGTTTCCCTTATTTTCCACTCCGGCCGGACTAAACAGCACAGTGTCTTTCAGTTTTCTGAAAGTAATAGTTATTTTATTGACGGTCATTGTTTTTGGCCATGGACCGGCAACAAAAACCGTATCATAATGCTGGAAGATAACACCGGCTTCTCGAAGGACCGTTTCAAAGCTGATGTAGGAGGGGGTATAAATACTGGTTGCCAGCTCTTTGGGATTATAGTTTTTGTCTTTCGCAAAAACTCCTCGAGTTAGGCGAATCAATGCTCCTTGTTTAGCATAATAGGCAATTTTCGCCTTTAGATTATTTTGATTAGTCTCTTCCCAAATCAAAACCAAATCCTTTGTGGTAAGGATAGTTTTGGAGGACTGGTATAGTTTGGCAATTAGGCTATCCACGGTAATATGTTTGACGGAAGTGATAAATACTCTTACTTCCAGTATATATTATTAAATAAAGGCAATCAAACGGTTAAAGGTGGATAAAATAATTTATGGACCCGTTCCAAGTTTTCTAATGACTTTATAAATATCGTTACCTTCCAAATCTTTTTCTCCGGAGGCTTGGCAATCTATGTGTAGGTGGTCTATCCAGCCTGCTCCGTAGGGAATTGGTGGAATTGATCCCAGGGCATCATTTATTTCATGGAGAGGGAAAGGAGTGAATCCAAGGCCAAGTGCCCATGGACCGACTCTATGTTCTTGCTTATTTCTGTATACATCTGAAATCCAGGGGAATACGATTACCTTACCAGGAGAAGCAATTGGTGGGCCAACTTTGATTGCTCGACCACCAAAGGGAGCAAAGGGCCAATAAAAGCAATTAGGACATGGAGTCGGAATAAATAAAGGAGGTCCGACGTACCAGATCCAACCTTTTAGTGAACATGCACGTTCGCTCGATGTGATATGGCCCCCAAAGGAGAAATTATGAGGTATATATCCATCAAGTGCATTACCAAATTTATTTATTGACTTCATAAAACCGGTAATAGTTTTAACAACGTTAATTATGCTTGTAAAACTTAGGGCTTGGGCAGGTATATATGCTGCTAAGGCAAGCACTATAAGAAAAATAAATATAATGATTGATTTTTTATTCATCAGAATAATCTTATTATATTCTTAATACCGGATGAAATTTTGTGGAAAATTATCAGTAGAAAGTTTTTACTGGTATCTGTAGAATTGTTTTCAAGTTTAATTTGATTTGGTAAAATTTGAGCTAGTGGCGAAGATGTGGTTGACCTTATTAAGGGAAATGATTCTTCTTGGCGAGGTAAGGTAACTTTTGCTCTAGGAATGGAGGGTACAAGAGGAGAGCTTGTTAATATAGGCGTAGTAGAAGTTGGACTGAGTGAGGGCTTATAACAGTTTCCATTTTGAGCAAAGGAACTATCACCATATTTTGATTGGCATATTTTATTAGCATTAACACATTGTTTATTAGACATAAAATAGCCATTATCGCATACACATAGATCTGTGTCATAACCATAAGAGACATTATTGCCGTAAAAAATAGGACAAAATATTGCCTTTAATATTGGTAAACCGGCTTTTCCGGAAAGATTAAAATTAGCTTGACCGTTGTTGGTAAGACACCGACGATAATTTTGGTCCTTAAATATATAGTCTGTTATTTGTTGACGGCATTGGCTCAATTCGCTTTTGCCAAGTTCCGAATTAGCCAAACCGGAAGAGGCAAGATGTTTGTATAAGTTTTGGTAAGATTGCTCGTTAATACAAGTCATTTCAGACGGCGGGAAGCACCCGCTTTCGGCCATAAAGTCCGATTCTTTAGTAGCCATCTCTTCCAGGGTTTTCTGACATTCCGGAACGGCATAAATGGTGGACAGGGATTGGTCAATTGTTCCATCATTACAGACGACTGTGGCGTCCGAATTTACAATTGAACAGTTCACTCCCCCATGGCCGGAGCAAATTTTTGCCAGGTATTCGTTCTTAGCTTTTTCAATTGTTGCGGCGTCCGGAGTCGGCTGGATAGTTTGAGCGGAGCTGGTTGAAAAGATTAATGGGGCAAAAAAACTAAAAACAGGCATTATAACGACTAGAATTAAAACATTTCGGTTCATTTAGACATTATAACAAAGACCTTAATTCTCGCCATTCTTCAAGCGATAAATTCTCGGCCCGGGCGATTGAGTTGAATTTGTTAATTTTTAAATAATCCAGTATAGTATAGTAATGAAATCAAAAACATTATCATGGATAAAAATTGCAGATGATGATTTTGCGGTTGCTAAAGATAATTTTAAAGATAAACACTATGCCCATGCTGTCTATATGTGCCATCAGACGATAGAAAAATATCTTAAAGCATTAGTCCAAGAATTAACTGATCAAATTCCTCCCTATACTCACAATTTCAATATTCTTATGGAAGCTTCCGGAGTATTTTTCTCCCAAGAAATAGAGAATAAAATTTTATTGCTCGCTCCACATTATATTCCGACCAGATATCCAGAAGAACTGGAAAAACTAAAAGAACAATATACCGAAGAGGCAACTCAAAATTATATTAAAAATGCTTTAGAAATAATAACATGGTTAAAGAACAAGTATCTGGAATAATTTCACAATATATTCAGGAACTAGAAAAAAAAATAACCGTAACAAAAGTAATTTTATACGGCTCTTTTGCTTATGGTCAGCCTCATGCCGGAAGCGATATAGATCTTGTTGTTATATCCCCTGAATTTGCCAAAATGAAACCGCTTGAAAGATTAGAATTTTTGTCATTGGCCACTCGTTTTAATCGGGCTCCGATAGAAGCTATCGGATATACTCCTGAAGAATTTAGTACAGCAAAAAACTATATATTTCTTGATTATATAGTTCAAAACGGCAAAGCGGTATATGGTTAAAAATACAAACCAAGATTTTTCCATTCTTCAAGCGATAAATTCTCGGCTCGGGCGGTTGGGCTGATGCCTAATTTTTGAAAAGTTTTAATTATTTCATTCTTATCTATCTTGAGTTTTTTCAAAAGAACGCTGGCGAGCTGTTTTCTCTTTTCCGAAAACCCAATTCGCATTAAATCAAATAATGCTTTTTCGTGCTTCGTGCTTCGTGCTTCGTGCTTTGGTTTGAGTCTAATGATTGCTGAATCTACCTTGGGGACGGGCCTAAAATTATTTTTAGAAATATAACTTATTATTTCTGGTTTTGAATAATACTGAACCGACAAAGCCAGTAAATTCATATGCGGCGGCTTGGCCATAATTCTTTGAGCAACCTCTTTCTGGACGGTTAAGACAATCAGTTCGGGTCGGGGCCATTTTTCGAATATGGTGCGAAGAAGGTTTGAAGTGATATAGTAAGGGATGTTTGCGACTACCTTATAGCGGGAATTTTCAATTTTCAATTTATAATTTTCAATCAATGTTTCAATATTCAATTTTAAAATGTCTCCTTCTATTATTTTAACACTTGAATAATCCTTGAAAGTTTCTTTGAGGGACGGGATAAGGCGGCTATCTTTCTCAATAGCAATAACTTTACCAGCTTTTTCCGCAAGTTTTTTTGTCAGGTTGCCGGTTCCGGGGCCGACTTCGATTACAAGGTCGTTTTTTGCGATTTCCGCCGCCAGAATTATTTTGTTTATTATGCGCGGGTTAATTAATAAATTTTGTCCCAGCTCTTTTTTCCAGAAGCCTTGTTTCCGGAAGCCGTTATATTTGTTAATTTTATTCATTGATTTAGGAAATATTTTTAGACGGAGACCCGGGGTTTAAAGCTTCGAGACGTCCCACCCTTGGAAGAATGGTCGGTTCAGAGTATTTTGTTTTAAATCCGAGTTTTTCAAAATAATCAATTCCTTTGAAGCGGTCATAACCCATAAGGCTATGCAATTCCATATTTATATAGCCTACCCGGTTTTTAAATATTTTTTCATTTTTCGGAGTAAGAAGAAACTGTTCAGCGCCCTCAATATCTATTTTTAGATAATCCGCGTAATTGATGCGTAGATTTTCCAGAAGCTTTTCCAGGGTTACAGTTTTGACGATATTTTTGCCGGATTCCTTATCAATTTTGTGCATTAAGGTGATTACCGGATATTTAAACATCCCTATTTCGGTTTCTTCATCATATGCCGCCAGATTTAATAATCTTGTTTTTGTCGGCAAATTATTCAGTTTTACATTTTGCCGGAGCAGATTAAAATTTTCGATTTCCGGTTCAAGGCAAACGATAATTTCCGGGTTAAACAATCGGTTGGCCCAAACAGTAAAAGCGCCGATATTAGCCCCGATATCAATTATGGTTTTTATTTCCGTGTTTTTAATCAAAGTCGGCAAATAAAACTTTGTTTTAAACACTTCATTTATGGTATATAAATCAAAAGTTCGCGGTCTCGCCAGAAACTTAGAATCGCCGGCCTGGACCACGAATTTTGAACGAGCAAAAAGCAGCTTTAAAAAATATTTTAAGTTTAAATTGATTATTTTTTTATTTGCCATGAAGATTGTTTAAACAAAAAAAAGCGGCTTAGTAATTTATAACGTCACCATCATTATCGTCCCAGTCAAGCAATTGATAATGAACTAATCTTGTTGGTATTTCTCCGATAAATCTTGAGGGCAGGGTTGTCGAGGTAGAGCCGAATATTTGCCGATATTTGGCGTAAGTTAGGATAAGATGCTCTTTGGCTCTGGTAACGGCGACATAGCAGAGACGGCGTTCTTCTTCTAGCTCATGTGGATTGTAGGTTGTTCGGCTATGAGGGAAAAGTCCTTCTTCCATGCCGACTACGAATACAACTGGAAATTCTAACCCCTTTGAGGCATGAATAGTCATAAGAGTAATTTTATTTGGATTCTCCCGTAGTTTGTCTGTATGTTGGAGGAGAGCAATTTCTTCGAGAAATCGCCCAATCCCCTCTTTACCCTCCAGCTCATTGTATTTTGAAGCAACTGTCTGAAGTTCTTTTAAGTTTTCCAGTCTGTCTTCAAAATTTTCGTAGTCATTTTGCTTGGCCAGACTAAACTCCTTAAGGTAGTCTGCATATTTTATTTTTTTGATGATGTATTTAATGATCTCGTGGAGATTTTTCTTTTCTGCCGTGGCGGTTATATCGGCCAGGGTTTTATGAAAATCAGAGACTGACTCCATTTGTTTTGCTGGCAGATCTTTGGCCACGATCGTTGTCTCCAGGGCTTTTAGTATATTATTTTCTGATAATTTTAATTCCGACTTGTTAATTTTTAATTTGCCCAGCAGAGCCTTCCCTATTCCCCTCGGCGGCACATTGTATATTCTTTCAAGGGCTAATGAGTCTGAAGGATTAACAATTAATTTTAAGTAGGCCAGAATATCTTTTATTTCTTTTCTTTCATAAAATTTCAAACCGCCGATTATTTGATAAGGGAAACCGCTCATAATAAGAACTTCTTCAAGGGCGCGGGATTGAGCGTGGGTTCGATATAAAATGGCAAAGTCTTTGACGGTGTAATTTTGA
>MGIZ01000026.1 GCA_001794015.1 Candidatus Yanofskybacteria bacterium RIFCSPHIGHO2_01_FULL_39_8b | reverse complement strand
TTTAACGAATATGGCATCTTTTAATTTACCGATACAGACATCGATTGTCTCAACTCCTCTGATGGTTTTCTCAAGATTTCCAGAATGGGCCACTATATCGGCATTGGCCAGATTGATAACAGTAAAATCATAAATATCTTTTTGTAATTCTTCTATTGTTTTTGCCGTTATTTCGTTAGCCATCATTTCCGGTTCATTCTCTGCTTTCCTCACTGATTTTATAAAAATATCCGATTCGCCGGGAAGCGGCTCATTTTTTAAGCCGTTAAAAAAGAAAGTGGCATGGGCATATTTTTCAGTTTCTGCCATGTGAAGTTGTTTTTTGCCGGAAGAGCTTAGAATCTCGGCTAATCCGTTGCTTATGCCGGGAGCGGGAAAAACGATTCCTAATTTCGGATGTTCTACATAAGGAATCATTCCGGCAGTAAATAAATTAGCATATTGTTTTCTCGGAAAAAATTTAAAATCTTCTTCTAAAAATGCGCGGACTATCTGGCGCATACTGTCTTCTCGGA
This sequence comes from Candidatus Yanofskybacteria bacterium RIFCSPHIGHO2_01_FULL_39_8b, assembly GCA_001794015.1. Classification (GTDB taxonomy): domain Bacteria; phylum Patescibacteriota; class Minisyncoccia; order 2-02-FULL-40-12; family GWA2-44-9; genus 2-01-FULL-39-28. The sequence goes on along the minus strand of MGIZ01000026.1, from coordinate 6,916 downwards.
AGTTGAAGAATATAATCGCATCGCCGTCTTCAATATTTCCAGACGAATCTATAGATAATGGGGGTATTTTGTTATCGTGGACGCCCCGGCTGTAATATTCTTCTATTTTTTGAATCGGCCGATCTGTTTTTTCGCCATCCCCGTTAACAAGCAAGTTATAGGCAATTTGAGTTAAACCCCAGTTATTATTTCGATCCATCGGGAAATCTCTGCCCATAATCGTCGCTATTTTAACATTCGGATAATTATTGATATAAACTTGTAATTTTGTTAAAAGTTTAACCCCTTCTTTTAGGCCCGAATCTTTTCCATCGGTAAAAAGATGAAGCTTTGTACTGCTTAAATTGTTTCGATTTGCCAAATCCATTAAAGCTAAGATATGGTCGAAATAGGCATGAACCGAACCGGAAGTAAGCAAGCCGGCAATATGAAGTTTTGAATTATTCTGGCGGACATGATCGACAGCTTGCATTAAGCTTGAGTTAGAAAAAAATTCTCCCCCTTCCACGGCTTTATTAATTCGGCTTAAATATTGGGATATGACTCGGCCGGCACCGATGGTTAGGTGGCCAACTTCGCTATTGCCCGTTTCTCCCCATGTAAGGCCGACGGCTTTACCGGAAGCTTGCAGTAGCAAGCCAGGATAGTTGGCCATAATAAAATCCATATTTGGCGTTCGGGCGTTCAAAATCGCATTGCCGACTTTCTGGGTTGAATATCCCCAGCCATCAAGAATTGTTAGTACTACGGGTCGCAACTAATAGTGGCTAGTAACTAGTGGCTAGTGGCTAGTCTAAGGACCAGAAACTAGAATATAGAAACTAGAAGCTGACAGAAGAATTATACATTATCTTGCGTAAAAACCCAGCCTCTGATACAATATGGTTGTATTTAAATATTAATTAAGTTTTAGTAATTACTATAATGCAAACCATCGATGATATCCGAACGCTACTATTGCCAGCATTATTTGTGGCATTCGTATAAATTTGTAGATTAGCATTATATTATGAGCGAAGCGATATATAACAATGTTTTCAAGTTTAAGTCCGCTAATAGCGGCAGTTTCGGCGTTAATCCCTGGTATAATTATAGGTTATCTCGCCCGGCATGTAATATCTAGCCGGAGCGCCAGTCAAGCCGAATCAAAGGCTCAAAATATTCTCGCCGATTCAAAATCAAAGGCCCAAGATATACTTCTTGAGGCCAAGAACAGAGCTCTCGAAACTTTAGAAGAGGGGAAAAGGGAAGAAAAAGAGCGAAATGCTCAACTTTCTCGCATAGAAAATATTTTAACCAAGAAAGAAAACGAGCTGGAATTAAAGGCAAAAGAATTAAAAAATGAGAAAGAAACTTTAATAACAAAAGCCCAAGAAGTAGTCAGTTTAAGGTCTGATCTTGAGAAAAACAGACAGAAACAGATTGAAGAATTGGAAAGAGTGGCAAGTTTAACAAGGGAACAAGCCAAGGGCGAACTTTTTACCAAGGTGGAAGAAGATGCCAAAGATGAACTTTATCGAAAAATGATCAAGCTTGAGCAAGAGAACAGAGACGAATTAGATAAAAAAGCCAAAGAGATTGTTACAATTTCCATCCAAAGATATGCCGCTTCCCAGATAGCTGATGCAGTGAGTACCGTAGTTAGTCTCCCCTCCGATGAAATTAAGGGCAAGATAATCGGAAAAGAAGGAAGAAATATTAAAACAATTGAACGTTTAACCGGCGTTGATATTATTATTGATGATACTCCCGAAGCTTTGGTTATATCTGGTTTTGATCCCGTTCGCAGACAAGTTGCCAAATTAGCCCTTGATAAATTGATCGCTGACGGCAGAATTCATCCGGCAAAAATTGAAGAAATGGTGGAAAAAGCCCGGAACGAAATAAACGATAAAATCAAAGAAGCGGGGGAGGCGGCATTGTTTGAAGTCGGTATCGGGGCAGTTGACCCTCGGTTAACGTATTTTCTCGGCCGTCTTGCTTTCCGAACCAGTTTTGGGCAAAATGTGCTTTTGCACTCAATTGAAATGTCGCATATTTCAGGAATGATAGCCGCAGAATTAGGCGCTGATGTAAATGTCGCTAAAAAAGGTGCCTTATTCCACGATATTGGAAAAGCCGTTGACCACGAGATCCAGGGAACTCATGTTGAGATAGGACGCAAGATTCTTCAAAAATTCAGCATGGATGAAAAGGTTATTAAAGCCATGGAAGCTCATCATGAGGAATATCCGTATGCGACGCTCGAATCAAGGATTGTTCAGACGGCTGATGCGATATCCGGCGCTAGGCCCGGAGCAAGAAAAGACACAGTTGAGATTTATTTGAAGCGCTTGGAAGAACTGGAAAGAATTGCCACCTCCTTTGATGGCGTTGAAAAATCGTATGCTATTCAAGCTGGCAGGGAATTGAGAATATTCGTTACACCAAATCAAATTGACGACCTCGGCGCTCTTAAAATGGCCAAAGATATTGCCAAGAAGATAGAAGAAGAAATGAAATACCCTGGGGAAATAAAGGTAAATGTTATTCGGGAAACGAGGGCAGTGGAGTACGCCAGGTAAAAGAAAAAAGCCTTGCCAATTGGCAAGACCTGTTTAAGGAGAAAGTCGGAACCGCAAAAATTCAGGACTTATACCACTTTTAGAAAATATTGTAAGGCCCTCCTTCACTAAAGTTACGGACGGGTAAAAAGGAGATGGTTGGGGACGATATTAGGTTGTCCGAAAAGCGGCAACAATAATCATCTCTTTAAGGCCGGAACAAGTGGCGGCAAGAAACGGATCAGGCCTCACCCTTTCTCTTATTTTTTTCATTTTCGGGACATCAGAAACAAAGAAATAAACACAGGATACCGTTTTAGAAATATCTCTTACTATCTCAAGAATATGGCCTGGTATCGGGGCTTGGTATGGGGTCTCAAATACATATTTTCCGTTAGCCGTTTTTCTTCTATGCGACCAATCAACCAAATCGCTTTTACCGATATCGTAAGCTCTCAATGGTCTCCATCCCCATGTTTGATTTTGATATCTGCCCGATCCGCTGATTTCAAATTGGCCATTAAGATATGATGTCATCTCGTCATATGGAAAAATTTCTAAACTATTATCTTTCAAATAGGTTAAAAGCCGATTTTTCATCAATGCGGCCGGAGTAAATGAAACAGTTGTTAATACATCGGCGACAACAATTTTATTCAACTTTAATCCCAGCACAATAACCCCCTCCTTTTTTAAAGAGCCTATCGACAACTTTCTATATTATAAGTATATGGTAATATTTGTCAATATCTCTCAAAAACTTAAGTATTTTGAGGGGTTTAAATCAGGTTGATCAAAATATTATCCACACTCTCTATTGCTTTTTCCTCATAAAACCTATATAATTGAAAGGTTAGTTAGATTCTAAGGGTCGATTAGAATTATTCGGGTGAATTTTATAAATAAGGACAAAAAGATAAATGACTAGTTATTATTTCACTAATCACTAGCCACTAATCACTAGTCACTATTTAAATGCCAGTAAAAAAGGCGGAATTAGCCCAAAGATTAGCCGAAAGATTCGGTGTTTCCAAGAAGCAGGGCCTGGAATGGCTTGATGCTTTTACCGAAGAAATTACCAAGGTTTTAAGAACTGGAGATAAGGTCAACATTACCGGCTTTGGTATTTTTAAGGTATCAGACAGAAAAGCCAGGGAAGGTATCAATCCTAAGACCGGAGAAAAAATCCATATTGCAGCTTCAAAGAAACCGAGATTTACCGCCGGCAAGTTTCTCAAAGAAGCGGTTAAAATGCAGTAGAGTAATATTTTGGATCCAAAGTATTAACACTAACCTAAAAACCCCGATAGCGGGGTTTTTAGGTTTTTATTTATGGGTGGACAATTTTTTTTATTAGGCGTATATAAAAATTAATAGCTCATTAATAAGGAATCATTATGAAAGACATAGTTGCTTGTTTAGCTGGTGGTTTTTCAAGCATGCCGGCCCATGTAGGAGCTATGACCGCTTGGCAGCAAAGTGATTTTGTGCCTCCCGGTTATATTTGTACAAGTTCTGCCGGAGGCATTGTCGGTTCATTTGCGGTTCAATGGCATGAGCCCACGTTAAAAGATATGGGCGAGGTGATGATCAATCTTAGAAAAAGACAATTTGTCAGTTTGAATCCTAAAATAAAAAACCGGGCGATGTTAACAATACTTGCCACTTGCAGTATGTTTATGCCAACTCAACAGATTGAGCAATTATTTCCCAAACAGCCTAAACTCGGCAGAATATTAAGGTATTTGGCTATGGCCGGGGTAACCGGAACGGCTCTCTGGGCCCAGAAAAAATTTGTTGTTGATACGCTTTTTCACTCTGAATCCTTTTTAGTCTACGACAATTTAATTGATCTGTTGATGAAAAAGCTAGGCGCAAGAAGTCCGGATGATGATAAAACGGGCTTTGAAAGAATATTTAGTTCTAAAATAAAACTTGAACTGCTTTCAGTTAATATTAATAAAGCCGGCTGGACAATTAATGATATTTTGAAAAGCACTCCTCCCTATGTAATCGGCGGTGATGAAAGGGGCTGGGTTAGTAAGACAAATTTTAGACCCAAAGATCTCAATTTACCGGAAAATGTCAGAAATCTTGAGTTTGTAAAGGGAGTTGTCAACGGAACAAGAATCTGGAGCATATTTGATGCCGGCCGGACGGAAGATGGAGACTTTGTTGTTGATACCGGCGCCTTAAACAATGTCCCATACCATGCCGCCATTAATGAAGGCTACGATAAAATAGCCCTTTTCTACTATAATCGTTCGACCGAAGGGCCGACAAATCAGCAGTTTGAATCTTTATTTCAAATAACATTCAGGGCCAACGATTTAATTGTTGCCAAAAATACTCGCAAGACGATTTGTGGTTGGTTTAGAGTGAATCATGACCTTAAAGAGCTTAAGAAACAACAAGAAAATTTAAAAAAACTTGAAGATGTGCTTGATACTATAGATATAAATTCAGAGGCTCAAGAAAAAATCAGAACTTTTATCAGGGATCAGGAAGAGTCATATAGAAAACTTACATATTATCATAAAAAAGTAATAAAATTTTGCATAATTAAATCGGAACCGTTGCCACCAATCCATTTTGCAGGTTTTACTCGCGATAATATGGTTAATGCCATAAACATAGGAGCCAGAGCATTTCAAGATGCTTTACCCGAACTCGAGGAAATGTATGTGTCAGTATAATATATATTATCAATGCTCTGCTTGCGGAGCTTTTTAATTTTGTTTAAGATTTAGCCAAAGAACTTTTAAAATCAGGTTGGGCATGCCCCCCAATTCTTACTTATCAAACAGGATCAAGCTTATAATTATCGGCGGCGGAATTACCGGCTATTCTCTGGCCCACGAAGCGGCAAAACTGGAAATTGAGTCGATAGTTCTTGATAACGGTCAACCGGGGACGACCCATGCCGCTACGGGCATTCTAGACGCAAGAGCCGATCATTTGACAAGAGATCTTGACTCGGTAGTTGAGACGGCCAAACAAATTATCGAGTGGCAGAATGGTTTTCCCTATCAATCTTGGATAATAAAGCCGAAGCGGTTTTTACTCCCAATCGGACCCCTGACACCTCACGGCTCTTTTTTATTCGATTCTCTTTTTAAAATTTATGAGAAAGTAGCCCGTTTACGGATCAATCAGTTGCCAGATAAACATTGCATTATTTCATCTTCGCTTCTTGAACGAATGGAGCCGAATCTTAGAAGGGGAGGTTACTTTGATTCTGCCGTTTTATTCTGGCTTTGGACGACTGATCCCGATGCCCTCTTAAAAAAGGTCCATGACGAAGCGGTAATTATGTCTTCATTTTCAAGAAGATTGCCGATAAAAAAGATTGCCGGGTTTACGATCAACAATTCTTATATTGAAAGTATCTCGATTGAGAATAACAGCGGTAAAATAATAAAAATCAGCCATTCCGGGCCCTTGGTTATAATAAATACTACCGGACCGTGGATTGAAGAGACGCTTAAGGATTTAGGAATAAAATTTGGAACAGAATTAAAGCTTGGGATTCAGGCGAAATTTTTGGGACATTATTTTCAATCTGATTCCGGGCTGATAACTTTTGGAGAGGACGGAAAGTATATTATTTGTCTTCAGGAAAAGGGTTATTTGCAGGTTGGGCCGACGAACAATTCTTTTCAGGGTTTGCCGAATAACCCAGGAACGGCCGAGAATGATTTGAATTGCCTTAGAAAAACTTTAACTTATACTTTAGAAAAGGGTTATCCTCTCCCGTCACCTCAAATTTTGAAACATGGCTGGCGAATTAAGCCAAAGTATTTTATTGATACCGACCGGCCGGTAATATGGCATCACCGTAAAGACGGTATTGAAAATCTTTATACGGCCGTACCGGGTAAAATGGCGCTTGGTCTTTTGACGGCCAGAGAATTGTTGATGAGGCTTGCTCATGACGGCTGGCTAAGAAAAACTATGCCGGTTCCAAAAACCAATCTTTCTCTTGACGGCGGAAGGATTGGCCGCAATCGGTTAAAATTATTGTGGTTTTATTTAAAATCTAATTTTATTTTGGGATGGCATTTTATAATAATTACTATAAACCGCATTTTAGGGTTGGGGATCGGTAATGAAAACCCCGCTCTTTCCAAGACTGGAAAGAAAGAGCGGGGTTAATTTTATTAATAAATTTCTGGGACGTGGAAAACAAAAAAATATTATGATAAAATGTTTAATATCTAATTGAGTGCGGGAGTAGTTCAGCGGTAGAATGCCTCTCTTCCAAAGAGGAGATCGCGGGTTCGAATCCCGTCTCCCGCTCCAGGATTAGACTTTCCGATTTTTGACCGACGAATCGGTGGGCGGCACGAAGTGCCGCCCATTGGTTTTCCCCC
>MGIZ01000025.1:1907-11150 GCA_001794015.1 Candidatus Yanofskybacteria bacterium RIFCSPHIGHO2_01_FULL_39_8b | reverse complement strand
ATCCGAAACAAAGTCCGAAAATTCGAAATTCGAAATTCTAAATCCTAAACCGTTTGGAATTTTGGAAATTCGAATTTGGAATTTGTTTCGAATTTCGATATTCGAATTTCGAATTTATGCAAAAAGGTTTCACATTGATCGAGGTTTTAATTGCGGTAAGTATCTTGACTATTGTGACTTTTACGGTGACATTGTTTGCTATTGATATTTTTAAAGCCCAGTTTTCCATAGGCGACAACCTGGAAGTGGAAGAAGAGATTGAAGAGGCATTAAACATAATTGTGCCGGAAATACGATCTATCGCAGATTCGAGCAACGGCAGTTATGCGATTGTTTTTGCATCTTCGAGCTCATTCAGTTTTTATAGCAATATTGACGGCGACATTTTAGTCGAGAGAATAAGATATTATTTAGAAGGAGCTACTTTTAAAAAGGGCGTTATTAAACCCTCTATTAATCCGATTGTTTATGATCCGTCTGACGAGAAAATTACTACTTTGGCTAATAACATAATCTCCGATAATATTTTTTATTATTATGACAAAATATACGAAGGCAGCGCCGGATCCCAACTTGAACAGCCGGTAAAAGTTTCTGTTATCAGGTCGGTTAAGGTTAATTTAATGGCAGACAGGAACATAACCTTGCCACCCCTGCCATCTTCTATCGATGCTTTTATAAATATCCGCAGTTTAAAAATATGATAGAATTTTTAAAATTTAAAAAAAGCGAGAATGGTCAGCTTTCTTTAGCGGTTTTATTGTTGGGGACAGTCGCTATTATTATTATTTCCGGTTTGATAATTTGGGTTGATTCTAATTACCGATCTGTTTTCAGATACTCAAGCCAGAAAACGGCTTTTATGGTTGCCGAAGCCGGCATAGAATATTACCGGTGGCATTTGGCCCATGCCCCTAAAGATTTTAAAGATGGAACGGGCGGACCGGGGCCTTATATTCATGAATATAGGGATAAAAATGGAATTGTAGTCGGAAATTTTACTTTAGAAATTACTCCGCCATTGGCCAACAGTTCGGTTGTTACAATAAAATCAACCGGAAAAGTATTGTCCGATTCAAATGTAGAAAGAATTATCCAGGTTAAGATGGGCATTCCTTCAGTTGTAAAATATGCCGTTTTGTCCAACAGTGATATTAGATTTGAGCTGGGGACAAAAATTGTCGGCCCGGTTCATTCCAACGGGGGAATCAGGTTTGACGGTATCGCAGAAAATATCGTGACTAGCGCCAAAACTACCTATAATGATCCCGATCATTCGGGTGGAGACGAATACGCAGTCCATACCCATACGGTTCCGGTTGATCCTTCGCCGCCGGCAAGTTTACCGGTAAGAGCCGATGTTTTTTATGCCGGCAGGGAATTTCCGGTATCGCGAGTTGACTTTAACGGTTTAACCGAAACTCTGGCCCAGATAAAATCAATGGCCCAGTCGGGAGGACGATATTTTAATAAGTCAAACGCTAAAGGATATCATATTGTCCTTAAAGAAAATGACACCTTCGATATTTATAAAGTTAAAAAAATTATGAAAAAACCGGACAAGAGTTGCAAGAACTCATTGAAACAGAAGGGTTGGAAGGTTTGGAGTATTAAAACCGGCAGCGGGAGCGAGCAATTAGTCGGCAATTATCCAATTCCGGCCAATGGGATAATTTTTGTTGAGGATCATGTCTGGGTGGATGGTAAAATTAATACCGCCAGAGTTACTATTGCGGCGGGAAAGTTTCCTTTTGAGCCCAATAAGTATAAAAATATTACCGTTAACAAGGATATTTTATATACGAATTATGACGGCCAGGACGTTATCGGTTTAATCAGTCAGGGCAACGTTCTTGTCGGTATGGCCAGTGAAGAAGATTTGAGAATAGATGCGGCCGTAGTCGCCCAAAATGGAATGGTCGGAAGGTATTATTATAAACCGGCAACTTCAAAACCGAATTGTTCTCCCTATAATAACCGCCAGAAAATATTTCTTAATGGTATGATCGCCACTCAAAAAGGCTATGGCTTTGCCTACTCTGATGGTAGCGGCTATCAGCAAAGGGATATAGTTTATGATTCCAATCTTTTGTATAATCCTCCCCCGGGATTTCCATTTATCGGCAGTTATTATGAATTAATATCTTGGGAACAAATAAAATAACTGTGTATGGTGTGGATAAGTTATTTTTAGGCTGATTTTCTTAGTGTTAAAATAGAAAAATGGTCGATTTATCTGTCCCGAAGCGCTTGGACGGATATAATAAAATATTTAAAGATAATTTTTAGATTTATGAAAAAATATAATAAACAAGGCGGATTTACCCTTATCGAAATTTTAGTTGTCATAGGCATCATTGCCATTTTAGCGGCAGTAGTTATCGTGGCCCTGAATCCGGCCAGGCAATTTGCCCAAGCCAGAAACAGCCAACGTTCATCAAACGTTAATACTATTTTGAATTCCGTTTCCCAGAGAATGGTTGACAACAAGGGTCTTTGGAGTTCAACTTGCGGTTCTGAAACCGTTACTATTCCATCATCGGCGACAAATGTAGGCGATGGTACTAGCGGTTCAGTTTATCTCGAAGCTTGTGTCTCGCCAACATATGTCGTCTCAATTCCGTTTGATCCATCCGGTGGAGCAGTTGCGTCGACAGGATATCATATTTGGCAGGATAGCGGAGGCAGAATTCATGTCAGAGCGACAAAAGCAGAACTTAACGAAACGATAGAAGTATCAAGATAGAAGTTATAAGCTTTATAACACAAAATCCCCATAGGGGATTTTGTGTTATAATTTGAGTTATGAAGTGTTTGTTGACGGGAATTATTTTAACTATATTTGGGATGCCTTTCTTTGTTTTTGCTCATGGCACTCGCTATCTGGAATTTAATCCCGACACAACCTCTTCTCTAAAAATTGCTGATGGCGCAACTCCATCGCAGGTATTTTTTCCTCAAAGTGATTTTTTGGGAGGGTTTGACGTTTGGCTTGCTAATCCGGGATCAAGCGGAACGGCCGTTTTTGACTTACTTAATGAACAGGAAAATGTCATTGCCACTAAAACTGTTGCTATCGGCAATATCGTTGAGACTAGCGATGGAACGAGATTTCATATTGATCTTAATTCCCAAATTTCTGTTTTAGGCAACCAGAAGTACAGTATCAAGGCGACCAGTTCAATGCCGGAACTACGGCTTTACTACAGCAATCGGGTTAAAGTGGTTGCCCATAATGCTCCCATTGCTTCAGAGTATATTACCGGAGTGGGTAAACTTGGCGAGGAAGAGCAGGAATTTAGTTTTAAGTATGCTCTTTACGAAACAACAGAAACTTCAGCCCCGATCTTATCAAATGTTGCCTGGACGGTTATTTCACCGGATCAAATGAGAGTCGATTTTAACGCCAACGAGCCGGTAGATTATAAGATAGAATATGGTCCTGCTGGCCAAGGATACCCTCAAAGCATTGGCTTTACGAACGAATATCATTTTTGTGTTTTAGGAATAGCAGCCTGCAATTTTATGGTTTCCGTTTCTCCCAATATTAACTATCAATACATCCTGACGGTTAAAGATTCCTGGGGCAACCAAAGCCAGTCAAGCGGAACCTTTAATTCCGGCCAAGGGCTGACTCCGACTCCTTTGACAAGCCTAGAACCTTCGACAACTCCTTCATTATCACCAACTCAAACACCCGCAAATTCTCCAACCGGATCGCCAATTCCAAGCTCAACGGCTATAATACGCTCCCCAAATCAGTCCTCTCCGCCGGATAATACGCCGCCGGCCATTTCTAATATTAGGACGAATATAAACGACAGATCAATTGATGTGGCCTGGACGACTGATGAAATTGCTAATTCTCATCTTTTAATCAGTACTCCATTTTTCATTACGATTACGGACACTTCGGATTCAACTCTTGAGTTAGAACACCTTTTAAAAATTAAGAGCGGGCTTGGCGCCAATGTTAATTATGTTGCCACGATTACCTCAAACGACGCGGTGGGAAATACGTCTAAAGCCAGTATCAGTTTTAGCACCTTACCGTCCATAATATCCCCACCTAACCAACCAGCAAATCAAAACAATCAATCTAACCAACAATTTCAAGAGATTTCAGTATCATCTCAAAATTCTCCCAATGGTGAAGGTGGAAACATCAATGTTATCCGGTGGGAATTACCGGTCGGGGTAGAGCCGAGTAACGGTTATCGGGTTGATATTTTTGATAAAAATGGGAATTTAGTTAAGATCATCCTCGTTTCTAAAGGATCAAATAGCGCTCAAGTTTCCGATCTTGAGAATGGCGAATATTCTGTCATCGTTTATGCTAATAATGACGGGGTGTTTGAGAAAATAAACCAGCCGGCAGAACTTAAGGTTGGCGATAGTTTTTTGAAGAGGCTATTGTCTTTTTGGCTCTTTCTACCAGTAGCTTTAGGACTTATCGGATTTCTGATCTGGAAAAACATTAAGAAAAAGACTTCTCAAAATATCTCACCGGCGGTACCATAATTTCCATGTCTCTAAAAATTCTTTATGAAGACAACCACATTATCGCTGTCTATAAACCGGCGGGTATTTTAGTTCAACCAGATTTGCCAGGCGGAGACAGTTTAATGGACGAAGTTAAGAAATATCTTAAAGAGAAATATAAAAAGCCGGGAAATGTTTTTTTGGGGCTTGTTCATCGGCTTGACCGTAATGTTTCCGGAATTGTTCTGCTCGGTAAAACATCCAAGGGCGCCGCTAGATTATCGGAACAATTTAGAAATAATGAAATCAAGAAAATATATTATGCCATTGTCGAGGGGAAAGTTAAACCAAGCCGTGGCAGTCTGACCCATTATTTGAAAAAAGATGAGAATAAAATGATCGCTATAGCCTCACAATTACCCCAAAATGGTTATAGCAAAGCTGAACTGACATACCGAACAATGAAAGTAACGAAAACAGTAAAAACAGCAAAAACAGATTTGTATCCATATCACGATCGTGATATGGATACAAATTCAAATTTTTATTCTTTAGTTAAAATAGAATTAAAAACTGGAAGATTTCATCAAATTCGCGCTCAATTTTCTTATATTGGTTATCCGATAGCGGGGGATATAAAGTATGGGGCATCTAAAAAATTATCGGATAAATCCATCGCCCTTTGCGCGACGGAAATTATATTCAAAACGGCCACAACCGACCCGTACTCCGCCGTAGGCTTCGGCAAGGCGAGAGAAGTAAAAACCATAAAAATAGATTATCCAAAAGAATGGGAAAAATTCTTAAATTTGTAATTTTATGATTTATGTGTTATAATCCTTGTCATGGGGATGTAAGTTTCGACAGGGTTCGTTTCAAATTACATGCAAGTAGCGGATGGGTATCACCGCTTTAATCACTGCCTAAATTTATAATTGCCAAAAACAATTATTCAGGCGCCTTAGCTTTCGCTTGAGCGCCCGGCCAGCTTAGCTGGCCACGTTCTCTTAAGGATTCTCGCTACTTAAGAAGAACGACATTAGCGGGATACCGTTTATGGGGTCTTGGTGTGTTCTAAGCCATGAGCGGGAATTTAGCTAGAATGCTGGTCCGATGTTTTTGCTAGCTTTAAAGTCGGACAATAATAAACTAGCTAAACTTGTAGAGTATAGTTTGATATAACTTTGGACGAGGGTTCAATCCCTCCATCTCCACACCGTAAAATTAAAATAAAAGCTAGCCCATGGGCTTGCTTTTATTTTTTTTTTCGAGCCATACCGGCAAACCAAAGCGAAAATTAAAACCAACATTATTTATTCTTTACGGACTATCTTGTTTTAGATATAATTTAGTTTCGAGCATGAAGAAAATATCAAGCGAATTCGGACATAATTATAAAAGCTATTCTTTTGGATATGCTAATTATTGTTTGAGGGAGAGAGAAGACTTACTGTCGGAGATTTATGCTTCAGGTCATTTGCCTTACTCCGGCAGTTCTAATGTTAAAAATGTATTTTATATGGCTCGGAGCGCTCGTGTTCCCTTGGCGGTATTCCGGTATACTAGCGAAAACCGCAGGGTGGCCGGTAAATTTAAAGGTAAGTTTTTACGTGAATCTATTCCGATAGAAAATTTTAATGTTAAAGACAAAAAGTTTTTGTCTTTTTGTTTAGAATATTTTGCCAAAAGGCACGGTTCGTCAGTAATGCCCAAAAAACGCTTAAATTATATTTTAGAATCAGGACCGGTAACTCATATTGTAAAATATACAGAGGATGATAAACCCAAAGCTTATGTGTTTGAAGTTTCCGACAATAAAACGACTCATTTTTGGTTTTCTTTTTATGATCTTGACTATATTCACCGTTCCTTGGGCATGTGGTTGATGCTTGATAGCGCCGAAAATGCAAAGAAAAGGGGAGCTGACTTTTTTTATGTCGGTACGGTCTATGGCGAAAAAGCGCTTTATAAAACGGCTTTTAACGGTTTAGAGCATTGGGATGGCGAGAAGTGGGTTGGGGATATTAAAAAATTAAAAAGTTTTAGTCGGACCGATAATCAACGCTCGGTTGATTTAATTGATGTTTGGAAACAAAATCTGGAGTTGTTCTAATTTTTAAATTTTATTCCTCGATTCCTCGTTGATGAGCTCTGGCGGCGTCTTTCTTTTTTATTGTCTCCCGTTTATCATATTTTTTCTTGCCCTTAGCAATGCCGATTAGGAGCTTTATTTTACCTTTTTTACCGTAAAATTTTAGCGGCACGATGGTTAGGCCTTGTGATTGTGAGAGGTCAATTAGTTTGGAAATTTCTCTTTTTGAGAGTAAAAGTTTTCGGGAGCGTTGAGGGTCATAATCTTTGGGAGTATTTGCCGGTTGGTAGGGAGACATTATGGCGCCGACAAGAAATGCTTCACCATTTAGAATCTTAGCATAAGAACCCTTAATTGATGCCTTACCGGTCTTTATGGCTTTAACTTCATGTCCCTCTAAAACAATTCCAGCCTCGATTGTTTCAAGGATCTCATAATCAAATCCCGCTTTTGGATTAGATGCGTATTCTGTCATACGCTATTTTCTTTCCACTAATTTTGTCTTGAGATTAAGCTTATCATTTTTACGAATGACTTTGAGTTCTATTTCATCGCCGACAGAGCAATGCTGGATCAGATCCTGAAGATCTTTTTCCTCGGTTAAATCTTCCCCATTAAGGGTGGTGATGATATCGTTTTCTTTTACTCCCGCTTTATCAGCCGGGGAATCTGGCACGACAGCGACGGAATGGGGGATGTGGTCTCTGACGACAAGCGCACCGTAATCAACGGGTAGGGAATATTTACTCCTTAATTCTTTGTTTAACATTACATATTGAAGGCCAATAAACGGTTTGATAATCCGGCCATATTTTATAATATCCTCCAAATCTTGTTTGGCCCAATTTATAGGAATTGAGAAACCGATATTCTGGGCGCCGTAAATTATAGCTGTATTAATACCGACCACTTCGCCATCCAAATTGATAAGTGGACCGCCGGAATTACCTTGATTGATCGCAACATCAGTTTGAAGAACGCCTCGTAAGTGTTCCATCTGGCCCTCGGTACCTAATGAAGCCGATATTTTTCTTGATAAACCAGAGATTATTCCTTTAGAAACAGTATTTGAAAATAAGCCCAACGCATTGCCAATAGCAATTACGGTTTGGCCCGGTTCCAGTTTTGAAGAGTTGCCAAGCTGAACAGGGGGAAGCTCCTTGGCGTTTATTTTAACAACTGCAATATCGTTGATAGGGTCTCGGGAAACAACTTTGCCGGTATATTCTTTATTATCCGTTGTAATTACAGTATATTCAGCATCAGGATCAAATACGACGTGTTTATTGGTAAGAACGAGGCCGTCGGGATGGACAATAAATCCGGAACCGCCACCGATTTTTACTTTTTCAGTTTGGTTAGGATCAACATCGCCAAATACAAAAGGACCCATAAATGGAGCGCCATAAAGTCCCCTGACTTTAGGCATGTGTTTTGATATAACAATACTGACAACTGATGGGGCGACCTTTTTGACCGAATCAATTGTTAATTTATCGTAATCTAAACTATTCATAATCTTATTTTAATAAAAATGAAGATTAAACGCAAATTTTTTAATAGAAATACTATTGTTGTAGCCAGAGAACTACTGGGCAAGTATTTATGTCGGACAATAAAAGATCAGACTATTCGAGCTAAGATTACCGAAACCGAAGCTTATTGTGGGACAAAAGACAAAGCTTGCCATGCTTCAAAGGGCCTTACGCCAAGAACAAAAATAATGTTTGGACCACCCGGGCATACCTATGTCTATATGATTTATGGGATGTACCATTGTTTAAATATAGTTACGGAAAAAGAGGGTAATCCGTCGGCCGTACTCATAAGAAGAGCGGAGATTATAAATCCGAAACAAAGCCCGAAAATCGGAAATTCTAAATCCGAAATTGTTTGGAATTTTGAGAATTCGAATTTGAAATTTGTTTCGAATTTCGATATTCGATATTCGAATTTTAAACTAAATGGTCCCGGGAAACTTTGTCGGGAACTAAAGATAGATAAGAAATTCAACGGAATCGATATAACTAAAAGCAAGGAGTTGTGGGTTGAAGATGGGGGGGAAGCCGTTAAAAATATCAAAAAAGGAAAAAGAATTGGTGTGGACTATGCTGGTAAATGGAAGGATAAATTGTGGCGGTTTTATCTAGTATAAGCTTGCCAGATATTTAGTATTAGTTATATTCTAATTAGATAAGAACATTAACATCGGGTATATTGATGGTTAAAGAAAAGTCGATATTAGTCGTTGATTATAAAAACAGGATTATATGGATAGATGGGACAATAACTGAAAAAATGGCTTCTAGCTTCGGGAAGATAATTAATAAGTTAAATAGACTTGAAGTCGTTCCTATTGTTCTTTATATCCGGGGTCCCGGCGGGGATCCGTGGTCTACATTTTCTATGATTAACGATATTGTTAACTCTCCAAGTTCGGTTGGATGCGTAGCCCACGGTTATGTTGCTTCAGGTTGCTTTACGCTAACCCAAGGTGGTGCATGGAGGGCTGCCATTGCGGGAACTAAATTTGTTTTTCATTCTACGGCCGGTGTATGTCTTGCCCACAAAAATAAAGTCGAACGAACCCAAAAAGAGCTGATAGATTGGGTTGAAAGATTAAGATTAGCTGACTTTATCCAATTTTTCTGGTTTTCTATGAAGGGTAG
>MGIZ01000025.1:0-1894 GCA_001794015.1 Candidatus Yanofskybacteria bacterium RIFCSPHIGHO2_01_FULL_39_8b | reverse complement strand
GTTTATCAGAAGTAAAAAAACTTAAGCTTATGGACGCACACTATGACAAAAATGATTTTTTAAGAGACCGTAAAAAGATAAAAGATATTATTAAAAAACAAAAAAAGATTTAAACGGCTTAACGCCGTTTTATTTTTGCGGTAATATGAGTTTATGAAAAACTGGTTAGGAAACAAAATAAAAGAGTTCTATCCGGACGTTGATTTCGATGTTTTGATGCCGCCGGATGAGAGATTGGGGGATTATTCGGTTAATCTTCCTTTTGTGCTGGCAAAAAAGAACAAAAAAAATCCGCTTGATATGGGCAAAGAAATAATAAAAAAATTGACTCAAGATAAGGAGTTTCAGCAATACTTCTCAAAAATTGAATTTGCCGGTAGCGGGTTTATTAATTTTTATTTGGCAGATGAGTTTTTGTGGAAACAGTTGTTAGAAATTCACAGGAATCGTGACTTATTTGGCAAGTCTAAAGAGGGCAATGGAAAAACGATAATAGTTGAATATTCATCGCCTAATATTGCAAAGCCAATGCATATTGGCCACCTCCGCTCGACAATTATTGGAGATGCGCTGGCTAATGTCTATGAAGAACTTGGATATAAGGTAATACGTTGGAATTATGTTGGAGATTGGGGCACGGCGATCGGTAAGCTTATAGTAGCCTATAAGGATTTAAAAGATCGCATTGGAAAGGATGGGGCTGATGAACAATTTTTTGGAAGCGATACTACGCTGGGTATGATGGGTAATTATGTTAGGTATCACGAGGTTTATCAAGATGACGACAAGGCAAGGGTGGAATTTAAAAAACTAGAGAATGGCAATAAAGAGAATGTTGATCTCTGGAAGAAGATAAGAAAAATATCCCTTCAAGAATTAGGCATATTAATTTATCCAAGCATCGGAGTTGATTCAAAAAATATGGAATTTAAAGGGGAAAGTGATTACGAGCCGGAATTGAAATCGTTGATTGACGGTTTAATCAGTAAAGGAATTGCCAAAGAAAGCGAAGGGGCATTAATTATTGAATTAGAAAATTTACAACCTGCTCTTTTGCGTAAATCTGACGGAGCAACTCTATACATGACTCGTGATATTGCAAGTCTTGAAGATCGTGTTAAAAACTATAATCCGGCAAAAATTCTTTATGTAGTCGCCAATCAGCAAACATTGCATTTTCAACAGTTATTCGCGGTTGCTCATAAGTTGAATTTTAACGATCCAGAATTAGTCCACGTTAAATTTGGAATGGTATTGGGGGAAGATGGGAAGAAATTAGCCACCCGCGAAGGGAAAGTAGTTCCGCTTTTAGACGTGGTTAATAAAATTCAAGAAAAGGCGCGAGGTTTGGTTAAACAGGTTAAATTGGTAAACGAAGAGTTTAATGATGATCAGGCGCGAGAGATTGCCAAAGCTGTCGGTATCGCCGCGCTTAAATACAATGACCTCTCTCAACACCCTTATTCCGATATTACATTTGACTGGGATGCTATGCTTGATTTTCGCGGCAATAGCGGCCCGTACTTACAATATACCTATGCTCGGCTTATGAGCATTATTAGGCAAGTTGATAAGATTGACGATGGCGATACTGGTTTGCTTATTGAACCGACAGAAATAAAAATCATGAAAAAACTTTTAGATTTTCCGGATGTTGTTATTGAGTGTTCCAGGTTGTATACCTTGAATGCCTTGGCTTTATATTTGTATGAATTAGCTAGCGCCTCTAATCAATTTTATGAGAAAGTCAGAGTTATTCAAGATAAAAATATTAAACGTCGCAATGCCAGACTTTTGTTAATAGAGGCAACCGCTACTGTTTTGAAGAGAGGGCTAAACCTGCTTGGAATTAAGGTTCTAGAAAGGATTTAGAGTCCAAAAGCGGCTAAGTCAA
>MGIZ01000024.1:11278-14610 GCA_001794015.1 Candidatus Yanofskybacteria bacterium RIFCSPHIGHO2_01_FULL_39_8b | reverse complement strand
GTAATCTGGCCGTTTTTAACCGTAGTGCCGGGAACGGTAATTGTTTTTAATGTCCTAAATATTAAACCGTTTTCTGATTCAAATCGTGTTGTTGCTATTAAAATTTGGGGTGAGGTGCCATATTCATTGTAAACAGTTATTCTCCCCCTAGCTTTTTGAACAACATCTTTTTCTCCCGTAGCAGGAAAGATTTCCTCGACTTTTTTATCAACTGATAGTAACTGGCCCGGGATTCTCTTAAGTTCGTGATCAACATCAGTAAATTCACCCGATGCAGTTACTTTTATGGTGAGGTCCAGAGAATGAGCCCGTGGTTTTATATTTATCTCTGCCTTTCCCATTGAAATGTAAAGAACAAGGCCGAATATCACAACTACCGCCAAACCATACAAAAGGAAGGTTTTTTTAAATAAATTTGAAAAAAACCAACTAAATGAAGGGGTTCTTCGAGAGATAGGAAAAGAAAGTGGTTTTTTTACTATCGGCTGTCTTCTTTGCCAAACATTTTGAATTTCATCAATTGCCGTTTTTTCTAGGGTATCTTGACTAAATTGACGCTTGGGAATAGTTTTTTTAATTTCAATTTTTGCCGGACGTTCAATATTTTTATTGATTTTAACATTTACTGAATCAGCCATGTCCGGATTAAAAATGTCGTTCATGAATTTAGGCGGTTTCGAAGTAGCCGTTAAAACTGTCTCGGAAGAAAAATCATTGAAAGCTGATTCTTCTTCATGCTCTGCCTTCGTCGAAGCATAGCTGGTTTGTTCCCAATCCGGTTCCAGTTGTTGTTGCCCTCCTTCATCTGATTCTTGTTCTGGCCCCTCATCACTTTCAAGAAGCTGAACTTTCTCCTTATTGTTTTTTCTTTCTTTTTTCTCGCTTTGCAGAATTCCAAAATCATACTTTGCCGCCAGAATATTCATTTCCCGGTTTTCGCTTAAAATAAGAATATTTTTACCAAGTTCCTGGGATGCATCGGCCAAAACAGCATAACTATTCTCATCTGAAAAAACCGGCGATTTTCTTGGCAAAACCAAGATAACTTCTTCGGCCGACATCTGCTTAAAAATATGAAGAATATCCTCCAGTTTATCGTCTTTTAAAACATTTATAATTTTTGTCCCTGGCATACTTGTAATTATACCACCCCACCTTTAGAAATAAAATCAACAGCCTGATTCTTGTTCTTTGTGGTCATAAGTTTTGACCTTAAATCTTTAGCGCCTGGCCAGCCGTTGATATAAATTTTTATAAAACGCTTCATAACATTAAAATTTTTATTTGGCCCCCAGAGTTTCTCAAAGTTATCGAGATGTTTCAGTAATAAGTTAATTCTTTCTTTAGGATCGTCGATTTCTCGGTCTGAAAAGAACCATGGATTTTGGAATATTCCTCGACCAACCATAATGCCGTCAAGGTTATACTTTTTAGCCTTTTCATAAACATCTTCCATGTTTTTTACATCACCATTGCCGATAATTAACTTGCCACTACCTCTTGCCAACTCAACAATCTCCCCTATCTCATCCCATCGGGCCGGAACTTTGGACATTTCTTTCCTTGTCCGTCCATGAATGATCAAGGCAACGATATCAGTATCAAGAAGGTGTCTGAACCAGTCATGATCTACTTTGATGTAACCAAGGCGAGTTTTGACGGAAACAGGCAGCTTTTCGGCGCCACGAATAGTTTCTTTTATAACCCTTGCCGCCAGTTCATGATTTTTCATAAGCGCCGCTCCCCCGCCCTGTTTCTCAACTGATTTATCAGGACAACCCATGTTAATATCTATTCCGTCAAATCCTAGTTCCTGCGCCAGTTGAGCACATTTAAACATATGCTCCGGATTAGCACCGAAAAACTGGGCCACGATCGGTCTTTCATTTTCAGTGAAATACAATTCACTTTTAAATTTCTCACGACCAATCGCACAGATTCCATCCGCTGAAATAAATTCGGTAAAAAATACATCGGGCCTGTCTACGCTTAGCCCAGCTGAAGCGCCAGCCTCGATTACCGCCTGCCTAAATGCCCAATCCGTTACATTAGCCATGGGGGCCAGAACAGTGAAGGGTTTATTTAGTCTTTGCCAAAAACTATTCATATTTATAAAAATATTCTTTATTATTTTCTCATTTTTATTACATATAATTTGATTAATTGCTAATAAAATGATAGATTAATAAAAGTACCTTATCAATATCAAACCAATATCAAATAAGAGGAAATACAAATGGCAATCTGGACAGAAACACGACTATTATTGCTTTATGCAGTTTTTTCATTCACAATCACGCTTTGTATATTAAAAGAACAACTGATGCCAGGCTATTATACGGGACTAGCCATGTTGCTGATGTTTATATTCTGCGTAATTTATTTCACTAAACATCACGGTAAATTCTGGAGAGCGGTTAATGGTTTTTTTGCCTTATTTTTCTTATTTTTGTCCATCAAAAACTTTCTAAGCTACTAAATAAGCACTATATTTAATGGTTGCCGGCCGCCAATAAGGCCGGATTTTTTATTTGAGAAAAATTTTATAAATTCAATAAAAAATTCTCCAGAGCCAGTCGATGATTGAATTGAGGTTGAGAGATGAGTCGGTGGAGCGAGAGAAGATTTTTGACAATTTTTTCATTTTTTGGAGAACTTGCCACATGGGCTGAAACCCAATTGAGCCAATAATCAATCAATGGTTGATAACCGCCCTGCCCCGAGTTGTGTCGAAGGGTCTTTTCATGAATCTTTTTAGCATAATTCATTTTTTCAAATACTCTCGAATTTAATAACTTACGAAGGTCGTCAACGGCTTTCCTGGCTTCAGATATGCCGTCTTCATTTATCAGCCGTTCCATTAAACCGATACGGCCTCCGGCCAGTTTTATTAGAAATTCTTTATCTTCCTGCTTTAACTTCTTATATGACATATAATAATCTGCCTCTTTTTCATTGGCTACTATAAATCTAATTTCTTCACATCTCGATATGATAGTCGGCAGAATTAAGCCAGGAATTGAACTGACAAGAACAATAAATGATCCGGCCGGTGGCTCTTCTAAGGCCTTAAGAAAAGCATTGGCCGCTTCGGGAGTTAAACAGTGAGCATCGTCGAATATAACTGTTCTTTGTCCCCTGCCATAGCTTTTAAAAGATAGAAACTTCTTCAAATCACGGACATCTTCTATATATATTTTTGATTCTCCGTCTTCTACCTTCGGGGCAATTAATTTAAAATCGGGATTCTGGCTACTATTTTCACCTAAAATAGTTTTTGCTAATTCCAGGGCAAATGTTTTTTTACCGATCATTTCCGGTCCGGTAAATAA
>MGIZ01000024.1:10825-11266 GCA_001794015.1 Candidatus Yanofskybacteria bacterium RIFCSPHIGHO2_01_FULL_39_8b | reverse complement strand
AAGCATGCTGTTGGCAATTAAATTATTGAAATATTTTTTTTGTTTTTCGTGACCGATAATCCGCATATTTAAATGCTTAAATATTTAAATATTTCTTCAGCAATTTTATCCGCCGCTTCTGGCGTGGAAAATGTTTTTATTTTCTCGTTTATCTTAGCATAATTTTCCGGTTTTAATATAGATTCTATTTCCCTGATTAAAGTCTCCCGATTTAAATTTTTTTCTTCTATTAAGTAGCCGCCGTACAAGCTAAATTCAAAAGCATTCAGATATTGATGGTTGCCCGGCGATTGGGCAATTGGCACAATTATAGCCGGTTTTCCAAATTTGGCGATTTCAAAGAGAGATCCCGCTCCAGCCCTGGAAACTACCAAATCAGCTATGGCATAGGCCATGGCAAGTTGGTTTTCGTCAAAAAAAGAGTAAAGCCGATAATATCTG
>MGIZ01000024.1:7758-10780 GCA_001794015.1 Candidatus Yanofskybacteria bacterium RIFCSPHIGHO2_01_FULL_39_8b | reverse complement strand
TATCTGCTGACCGGTTCAGAATATTGACGAGTACCTTCCCTTAATACCGCATCCAAGCCAGCCCTTACTGGCTTAAATTGGCTTTCTCCGCATTGATGAATGACATTAAATTTTTGAGTCATAACAACCAGACTGCTCAATATAACATCGTTTATTGCCTTAGCGCCCTGACTGCCGCCCAAAATCAGGACTGTCGGCTTCGGCTCATGAAAATCAAAAAATTTCCAAGCTTCTTCCTTGCTGCCGTTAGCCAATTCTTTGCGCACCGGATTGCCAGTAAAAATTATCTCCTTGCCTTCAAAATATTTATCTGCCGTTTTGAAAGAAATAAAAAGTTTGTCAGCTATTTTACCGAGAATACTATTGGCAAGACCCGGCACAGAATCAGATTCATGAATAAATACCGGGATAAAATAAATTTTTGCGGTAATAATTGGCGCTATCGAATCATATCCGCCCTTAGAGAAAACGATATCCGGCATAAACCAAAAAACATGCCAAAATGATTGAATAAAACTGACCGGAATTTTTATAAAGTCCAGAAGAATTTTAAAACTAAAATATCTTCTTAATTTTCCAGATGATATGATTTTATAAGGAATTTTTTCATCTTCCGCGGCTCGCTTAATAAATTTACCCTCTCCCAGCATCATTAATTTTAAGTTAATATTTTTTTCAGCAGCCTGAATATTTAAAGCCCTGGCAACGGCAATAAGCGGATATACGTGTCCGCCGGATCCGCCACCAACAAGTAGGATACGGAGTTCTTTCAAAGAAAATTCGAAATTCGAATACCGAAATACGAAACAAATTCCAAACGGTTTGAAAATTTAGAATTTCGGATTTTCGGGCTTTGTTTCGGATTTAGGATTTCGTGCTTCGGATTTAGGGCTGAAGTATTTCTTTCAATTCGCCGTTAATTAATATTATCACTTCTTTAATCTCCGGAAACTGTTTTAGGGTCTTGGTTATTTGAGAACGTATAGCCTGAATTCTACAAGAACTGGTTACACCCTCATTTAGTTTAGCGGAAAAATCAATAGTAGCAACTCCATTTTCGATTGAAATTTTTTGGACTTTTGAATCTTCGTTTAGGGAAGTAAAATAACCAAGGTCCTTTTCAACATCATCCGGCCCTTTTAAAAGTTCTGACAAAGACCGGTAAACCAGTTCTCCGAGATGGCCACGGCTATTCTCAACTTCAGTGGTCAGATTTACGTCTCTCCTAACCGGATAAGTAACATTACAATCCGATACTTCAGAAGCCATTATGTTATTGGAGAAAAATACAAAAATTGAATCATATTCCGATTCGATACTCTTCAATATTAGACTTTGCTCATCAACTTTTTTTGCCCAAAAAATAAAAAACGAAGTAACAACAAAAATACCTAAAGCAAAAAATAATAAGGCTATCTGGTAACGATGCATTCTTCTATTATATCACCTCTTGCAATATTTTTGACAATTTTGTAAACTTTTTTAGTAAGAGTAGGCATAAATTTTTAGGAAGTGTATGTATTGACAAAAAATTTATTTAGCCTCAATTTTGCCTGCTGGGCGAAGGTTCCCGCCGAGGAACTCGTCAGAAATCGCCTCGAAACTGATTAAATTCTAAAAAGTTATGTTTATAATATGTCCGATCGGACATATTATAAACATAACAATTTTAAGAGATGAAAGAATTCCCGAAGGATTCCGGGAGTTTTAATACTATTCTTTGTCTAACCCGGAGCAGTGGTTGAAAAAATGATAGACTAAAAGCGACTACTTAATTGTGGTTCCCGGAGCAACTTCTGATTCGGGACAAAGCAACACTGGACCCATTGCATCTGATGCCGCCAAAAGCATTCCATTTGATTCAATTCCCATCAACTTTTTGGATTCAAGATTAACAACAATCACAATCTGTTTGTTAATTAATATTTCCGGCTCATAGACAGTGCCGATACCGGCAACCAGCTGACGCCTTCCCAACTCCCCTACATCAATCTGCAATTTAACCAACTTCTCCGACTCTTCAAATCTTTCTGCTTTAAGTATCTTTGCCACCCGTAAATCTAGTTTTTTAAAATCGTCGTATTTTATTATTTCCATATATGTTTTTTAAATTCCGACCACGACTTAATTTTTATATAATAATCGGTTTTCTTAAAAACATTAAATCGGTCAAATAAAAATTTGTTTGGAACACTTGATAAAATATTTATAATTTTCTGCTCGTCATCAATATAATGGGTAATGCCCAATTCAGCCGCCTTT
The DNA here is from genome assembly GCA_001794015.1 of Candidatus Yanofskybacteria bacterium RIFCSPHIGHO2_01_FULL_39_8b. GTDB lineage: Bacteria > Patescibacteriota > Minisyncoccia > 2-02-FULL-40-12 > GWA2-44-9 > 2-01-FULL-39-28. The sequence continues at coordinate 8,518 of MGIZ01000024.1, read as the reverse complement.
TTATCCTTATCCACCGGTTCAGCAACAAAAAAAGAGTTTTCGAAGTTAAAATAATCGGGCCAAATAGCGCGTTTTTTTAACAGTTTAACCGCAACTTCCGGTATTTTTCGGCGCGAAATTAGAAAATAAAGAATTTTTCTTCTTTTTACTTCCGCCAATACCGTTCTAACTCCGCGCATTAAAGGAGTAGACATAGCTATCGGATGATCCCCATAAAGAACTTTCTGAAGTTTTTCTAATATAATCTGCGGGAGCACGGTTCTAATTATCTCCGTAGGCGTATGATGTAATTTAATTTCAAAGCCATGTTTCTTGGCTATCTTAATTTTTGCGTCAGCATTATCTAAAATCACTCCGTCCATATCAAAACCGATCACCGGTTTTTTGTTTGCCCCACTTTTAAAAATAGAATCATTTTTAAGGACGGGGTCAATATTGAACTTATTCATGTTGTCTTTTATAGTAAACAAAACATCGAACTTTTACAAATAGAGAAATAATGAAAGAACGGAAAGATATTGAGCAACTATTCGAACAAAAAGCAAAAAGCATACTTGCATACTTAAAAAGCCGACTCCGCTATGGGAATGGCTTCCTGCCTCGCCCATTCATGATAGAGTTCACTGGACCCCCTTCAGCCGGCAAATCAACGACTATTAAAGAATTATATGACTTTTTACGTCCTCTCGGATTCAAAGTCTGAGAGCTTTGGCCACAAATACGATATCATTCTTTTTGATAGGGCTCTTTATGATGTATT
>MGIZ01000024.1:0-7748 GCA_001794015.1 Candidatus Yanofskybacteria bacterium RIFCSPHIGHO2_01_FULL_39_8b | reverse complement strand
CGACAATTTACCGAAAATCTTGACCTTGTTTATTTCATGATATGCGATCCGGAAGTTGCTCTAGCCAGAGAACTTCGAGTTGCTGTCAGTAAAAGACCCCGCGAAACAACTACCCAGAGAAGCATTGAACAGAAAATAAAAATTTGACGGCAAGCCTATAATACCCACTCGGCTTATAATCTCAATATCCGATTAGTAAATACGACCTGAATGGATGAGCAAGAAATGGTCGATTACTTTACCAATGACATCCTTACTGTCCTTGAAATAAAATCTAAGCCCCCCGAATAAGGGGGGGTTTATTATAAATTAAATATACTTTTCAGCTTCTTTTAGGTCCTCAACACTGGCTATGGGAAACCAGCGGGTTGCCTTGATGGCCTTAACCAATTCTTTTTGACCTAAAGTGCCAACCATATACGACAACAATTCTTCCCTATTAGAACCATAAACAATCGGCTCATGAAATATGGAATGAGTTAATATGTATGCTCCGCAATTAACATACTTGAATTTTATCCCTTTTTGTTTTTCTGCAATTCCCCGCAATAAGCCTCTTTTAATAACACAGGTCCCAAAACGTTCCGACGGTCCGGTAATTTGTTTCACTAAAATTGCCTGATCATGGTTAATTAAACTTTCTAAATCCTTTTTGGTATAGATGTCATCGGCCATTAATACCAAGAAATTCTTATCAAGTAATTTTTTAGCTACGCGAAGAGCATGAAATGTCCCTTTTTGAGCCATTTGTTTCACATATTTTATTTTTTTACCATTAAAATATGAACCGAAATGTTTTTTTATCTGATCGGCCCTATGGCCGACAACTAAAATCACCTCCGTAATATTATCAGGAAGTTCATTAAAAGTATGTTCTAATAAGGGCTTGCCGGCTAAATGAACAAGGGGCTTGGGAATTTTTAAGGTTAACGGCCTTAATCGTTTTCCTTTGCCGGCGGCTAGAATAATTGCCTGCATATATTATTAATTAAGGCAGCTTTTTAATTCCGCAGTTTCCGTCCAGCCACATTGGCCATCAGACTGACGCTCACATCGAGCGGTTTTATAGCAAGAGTACTCCGGTAAAAATTCACAGGTTGTTATCACTTCTTCATCGGAACATATTTGGCCGGAACAACCGGTAACGATACACCCTTTTAAAGGTTGGTCAAATTTTGTTTTCAGGTTTTCAATGTTAGATACATCTTGATCAGTATAAAATATTGTAAAAACAATATTCCCCTCATCATCCAAGAGCGGAGTGTCAAGATTGGGAGAAAAAATACCATCTCCGCTGTCTTCGTGAATCACCGCAAAAAGAGTTTCGCCATCTGATACCGGGCGAACTAAATTAGCAGAAATACCCATTGATTCCCCCTTGGGTAATAACTTTGTCCCTCCAATAATCCGACCAAAACCGCCCTGATTATCTTCATAAATAACAGCATAGCCGTTTTTGTTCAAATTAATCATATTAATTGTTATAAACAAACCTGGTTTTTGATCAGCCACATAAATAGCATTAGCTTCGGTTTTAACAGGCAGTAAGCCATCATTTGTTTTAATATCTTTATTTAAGAAAAAATTCTGATAAGCAAAAATTCCACCTAGAATAGAAAATAAAATAAACACTAGTGATGTTTTTTTCATTTGTGTGATTTTAAGATTTTATAAATCTCGTCGGTTGTTTTCTTATCAATAAGCTGAACATCCGTATTTTCAATAAGCGAATTGATGTCTTTTCTCGAAGATATATAAACGCCGCGCACTATTTTCGGTATTAAGCTTAAATTAGCTTTAGGGCTGGAAAAAGCGATAACCGGAGCTACTTTAAAATCTCGGTTTAAATTTTTTTTAAGAAATTCGGCTAAAGTATAAGATTTCTCGAGAGTTTGGGTAAACAACCCCTTCAAAATCTTATTATCCCGCATTAATTCATCGCCATTAAAAGATATATTGCCGCCTCCATCATTAACCGTAATTGCCCAGACGCCGGAAGAACCAACTACTACAAAATCTATCTTAAGATCATTTGGTAGAATTAATTTTGACAATAAGCGAAAACCGTCGGAAAGTTTATGAATGTTTCTGAAAAAATTAGCATTTTCAATAACAAGTTCAATATCTTTTATTGAATTAAAAATTATTTCAAAAAAAATATCTAAAAAAATAAAAAAAAATCCCAACCAAATGAAACGATTTATGGTCGTATCGCCGAACCAAGCATAAAACGGCCACTGCCAGTTAGCTAAAGTGCCAAAAGCAACAATTAATAAAAAAAATAAATTGTTAAAAAGTTTCCGAAAATATTTAAACATTACAAATATTTTTTAATTTCAATCTCATAGGTTGGAAAATAACCGGAGATATCGGCAAGATTAAATTTTTTAAGAATGACTTCTTTCGGTTCTCTGTCCAGTAAGAATTTAAATGAGTGGGTAACCAGATCTGCCGGTTCAACTGTACGATTAGTCAAACGAGTCCAAAAATCTCGGTCAACATCAACTAAATATTCTATTAATCCCTCGCCATGACCCAGTTCCACCAAAAAAATCCAGCCATTATCGCTTTGATTGGTTTCGGTTACTCTAATCCCGTCAAAATCTTCGTTAAATTCGCTCACAAAGGTATTATAACAATTTCCCCCGCCAATGAGAATCAATATAGGAAGCGGTTTCGCTTAGTTTTAAAGAAGTTGTCCCGTTGCCGATACGGATATAAAATTCTTCGTCATTATCGATTTTGAGATAAGCCGGTTTGTCTGAAGACAATACTCGCACTAAACAATAATCTTGATTATCGGTTTTATCAATATTTAATTCTATAAACTGCCTATACTCCGAGCCGATCATAGAATGAAAGACGTTATTAAAATGATTCTGAAAACCATCGGCGTTAGGCTTTGGCAACGAACGATAATCATTTTCAAGACCAACCACATTGCCCGAATCGTTGATACCAATTAATAACTGGCCGCCTTCAGAATTTAAAAAAGAAACAACCGTTTTCATTACTGCCCTTTCAAGAGCTTTATTCACCTTATTCTGACGTTCATCCCAACGGAAAGATGTTTTAAATTCAAGCCTCTCCTCTTCTCCGCGAGAAAGTAAATCAGCCAAAGACCGTTTATCTTTTTTAAAATCTTTAAATCCAATGTTATCTTTTAAATGAACCAGAAATTCTACATAATCTTGAGGTTCGGGAATATGATCCATTATAAAATTCTTACCTGAAATTTTATCTTCCAATTCTATATCTCCATATTTAGTTAATCTGCCAAGTGGACCTTGGCGGTAGTTTATTGAACTAATGCCGCCCAGTGAAACCACTCTTTTTTTACGAAATATTAATCCTCTTCCGTAAACTATCCTGTCATTTTTAATATCATAGTATTCCTTATACCAACTGAAAAAAATATAAAAAATAAGAATAGTCTCAAAAGTAAATATCCCCACCGCTTCAACAATATGAAAAGAAAGGGACTGGGATAGCGGTAAATGTTCATAAATTTCGCCATAATCTCCTAAAACCGCAGCCAAGAAAAAAACGGCTACTGCCGACATTTGAAGTACAATAAAAGTTTTAACCATCACTACCGGACTCTTCTTAACGAGATTTCTATTGTTGAAGAATCCATTACTAATCATACTCCTATTATTACTATCTGTAATAAAAAATACAAGTAGCAAACCCCCCTAATGGGGGGTTTATCTAAAAATAGCTGAGAATTGGAATTATCTTACAAACTATTCAAATCATTATCAATAGACTGGAATTCCTGGTCAACATTACCCATATCAACTGCTTCTAATTCATTATTAATGATAGCATCTTCTCTTGCCTCTTGTCTTTCGGAGGTTATTGCTCCGCCCCTATTATCTTTTCCAAAATTAAATCTTGTCTGACGAACATAATACCAAGTCGTCAAAAATCCGACCAGTAAAATAATTACTACGGCTACTAAAACCCAATGGCCTTTATGGCCTATAACCGGTCCGGAATTTTGTTGATTGGAGGGAGGCGTGTTCGATAAAAAGTTATGATTTTGCGTTTGGTTTGGTTGATCCATTTTCTATCTTAAGTTTCTAGGTTCTAGTTTCTGGGTTCTAGTCATAAAAACTAGCCACTAGTAACTAATCACTATTAACTAATTTAGAGGGTTGGTGTGGGAAAAACGGTTACAGCTGGGCTTGGTGATGGAGAAGAAAGGTTTCTTCCATGAGCCTTAGCAAAGGCTCTAGCCGCTTCATGAACGGCATTTCTGGATGCCTTAACTTTTTCATGAAGAGCCTTTAAATCGGCATGTAATGCCTGACGAACTTTTCCAACATCGCTCTTTAGTTTTTCTTCCGTATTAACAGTTACGGTATATGTTTTGCCGGCTTGAGCTTCTACAGCGGTTCGGACATTAGAAATTGCCGTCTTAGCTGTTTCAATGGCCGTTCTTACCGATGCAACGTTGATTCCTTTTTCTTCAGCCTTATCTGTCCTTTCATCAATCTTAGCCAAAACATCCTCCAGTTTATCCAGAACATTCACAAAGTGATTAGTCATTTTCTCATTCAAAGCATCGAGGCTTTTATCTATTTTTTCGACTACCTGTTTCTTGCGCTCATCTTTGATTTTATTAAGCTGTTCCTTTAATTCGGCTCTTTTTGTTTCAATTTTGTCTTTCAACTCATCTCTTTTTTCTTTGACCCGATCTTTAAATTCCATTCTGGTTTGTTTTATTTCATCCATTTTGGCCTGTCTCATTTCTTTCATTTCGTCTTTAGCTCCTTGCCTGACCTCTTTAATATTGCTTCTAGCTTCTTGCCTTGTGTCGCGAATTTCCTGTCTCGCATCTTTCATCTGGTTTCGAACATTCGTTCCTGGTGTTAGAGCCGGAGAAGGACTCTGGGCAAAAACAGACAACGCCAAACCTAAACTAGCTAAAGATGCGACCGATAATTTAGTTATTTTACTCACAATATTTAATTATACCTTACTAGCATTGTCAGTGACAAATAAATTTGTGGATAACTCCATGGGTAGCCACAATTGCAGCTGTTTCAGCTCTTAAGGTAAGCTTGCCTAGATTTATTATTTTAAAATTTGACCTTTGGACCGATTTGAGTTCTTGAACAGTCCATCCACCCTCTGGACCGATCCAAACGCCAATCAATCCTTGGTTATCCAGACGTTCTAGGTTGCTAAAATTTTCACCGGATCGGTCGAATAACAAATTTAGGTCATTATTTTTTAATATTGCTAGTGCTTTTTCATATTCAACGGGCTCTGCTAAAACAGGGACGACCCCTCTTCCTGACTGTTCGGATGCTTCCTTGATAATTTTTTCAAGGCGATCTTTTCGAATATTCAGCTTAACCGTTCGCTCCGTAATTAGTGGAACAATCTCTTTAACGCCAACCTCGGTCGCTTTCTGGACAACTAATTCAAAATTCTCCTTCTTTAGAATTGAGCAATATAAAATAACGTGTCTTTCCGGTTCGTTTTGATTAGTTTTAATCTCTTTAATTTCTATCTCAACAAAATCCTTTCCATATATCATTATTTCTGCCACTGCCTCATTCATTCTTCCATCACAAAGAATTATTTTTTCTCCCGCTTTTAATCTCAAAACATTCCTTAATTGACTAAATAATTCTTTGTCTTTTATTTCTAATTTACCGACCTTAAATTGAAAATCACCAATAAAACGATATAAGCGCATATTTTAATTCTATGTTGATTATCAACAATTGCAAGAAATATCGGGAAGAGTATATTACAAATAGATAATAAACTCGAAATTCGAATATCGAAATTCGAAACCCTCTTACGCTAAAGCTTCAGAGGGCACAGCAATATCGATTAGTCTTTGCTGTGTCATCCGTAGTTTTAACGAAGGATGGTTTAGGATTTCGGATTTCGTGCTTCGAATTTTAAAATTATGGCAAAAACATTAAAAACTGCTGCCGCCATGGGCCTTGGTGCGAGCCTTGCTGCCGCTGCAATTGGAGCCGCTTTGGGAAGTTATCTTCTAACCGGCAAAAGAGCTACAAAAACAAAAAAGGTTCTCAAAAGCTGGATGCTTAAGGCCAAAGGAGAATTGCTTGAGCAATTGGAAAAAGCCGGTGATATTGGAGAAGAAATGTATTATCAAGCCGTAGATCAAGTCGCCGAAAAGTACTCTAAAATGTCCGGAGTTGCTCAAAGCGAAGTTGATGACATGACCGCCGAACTCAAGAAACAGTGGAAAATCGTTGCTAAAGGATTAAATAAAGCAAAGAAATTAACGAAATAATCTTAAATAAAAAAATGCCGAGCTCTACGCTTGGTGTTTTTTTATACTTCCCACAAACCTTCAAAATCGACAAGGTATGTTTTAATCATCGGCCAATGTTCTTTTCGGGCTAAATATCTAAATAATTCTTCTTTAGCTGATTTCAAGTCCTCTCTTAATAACTCCACTTCACTTTCTCCTTTTACTGGGAGACCGATCGCTTTGTATGCTCCGCAGTCGGTATGAACCATCAGAATTACCAGGGGTGTTCCGTGAAGTTTTATTGATTTTTCTACTTGATCGGCAATATAGTTGATAGCGTTGTCATTTCCAGCACTTCCTCTTCCGGTCAAACCCATGGCCCCACCGGCAACTTTAACTAAATCAACATTCTTAAAACCGAATTTATTAAGTTCTCCTAGCAGTCCTGTAAATCTATCATCAAAACACCAGACCAGGCAAACGTCGGCTTTATAATGCTTTTTTTTACTTTTGAATTTTAAGACTTGTTTCATGGTTATCCTTAATTCAATGTGCCGGATAATATTATACTCTAAAGCTGAAACAAAATCAACCATCATTATATTCTCATATTCTCAAGAATATTAGAATAATTTAGATTGACTTGCTAGAATAGTCGCTTGATTACGTTCAGAAACCTCAAGAAATCCCAATCCGATTTCAAAGCTCATCTTTTCGCCGTTTTCTTTGATTACTACCGCCTGGCCTTTAGCCAGCCGGGTTATCAACGGCCGGTGATTATCAAGCACCGTAATTTCCCCCGCAGTCGTCTTCAAATTAAGCGAGCTTATCTTGCCATCAAATTCCAGACCTTTTAAAGAAATGACTTGTAATTTCATTATCGCAAAGAATAGTTAAGAACCGAGGCATCTGAAGCATTTGAGACCCCGAAATTGACCGATGGTATAATATCGGACTCAGCCGGTTGGCGAAAGTCCACTATCGGATAATTTTCTGGCGAACATAGCTGAAGTCGGATAACTCAGAAACGAGTTATCCGACCGAAAGCGTGCCGAAGATGGCTTGGTTTTTAACTATTCCAAAGAACCTTTCATGTAGAAAAACTCCTCGGACTTATCATCATATTTACCTTCAATAATTACTTTGAAATCTTTTACTGTCTGCTCGATTGAAACAAACTTACCTTCCCGGCCAGTAAATGCCGCCGCAACCGAGAACGGTTGGGAAAGAAATTTCTGAATTCTTCGAGCTCGATTAACAACTTGCTTATCTTCATCAGATAATTCTTCTAATCCTAAAATGGCAATGATATCTTGCAACTCTTTATAGCGTTGCAGGGTTTGCTGAACTTGTCGGGCAATCTGATAATGCTCTTCGCCAATAATTTTCGGATCCAACGCGCTTGAAGTAGAAGATAAAGGATCAACTGCCGGATAAATACCGATTTCAGTTAGTTGACGTGACAAAACAATAGTTGAATCTAAGTGAGCAAACGTTGCCG
>MGIZ01000023.1:9439-11018 GCA_001794015.1 Candidatus Yanofskybacteria bacterium RIFCSPHIGHO2_01_FULL_39_8b | reverse complement strand
CCTTTTTTGTGAAGCTGTTCAATTTCTTTTATCATTCCTTGACGAAGACGCCGGTCAAGGCGTTTTTTTATTCTCTCTTTTAAGTCTTTAGGATTTAGTCCGAGCCACAAAACACTATAGGCCATAGGCTTTAGGTTATAGGTTGTAGGTTGGGGGATCTTTAGTTTGTATGATATTTCAATTGTCCGAATTAAACGGCGTTTATTGTGGCGGTCAATATTAGCCGAATATTGCGGGTTGAGAGCGGAAAGTTTTTTAAAAAGCTGCTTTACGGATTGTTTCTCAAGTTTCATGCGTAATTTTTTATTTGGCGGTACTTCGGCAATGGCTATTCGTCCAAGCAGAACATCAATGTAAAATCCCGTTCCGCCGACAATAATCGGAATTTTATTTTGAGCCAGAATTTCTTTAATTGCTTTTTCTCCCAGTCTTTTAAAATCAGAAGCGGTAAATTGTTTTTTGGGTGAAACTACGTCAATTAGATAGTGTTTAACTATTTTTCTCTCCATTTTTGTTGCCTTTCCGGTACCAATATCCATTCCTCGATAAACCTGTCTGCTGTCAGCAGAAAGTATCTCGCCGCTATATTTTTTAGCTATTTTAATACTCAAATCAGACTTTCCCGAAGCTGTCGGACCGGCAATAATTATAATTTTTTGTTTGTTTGTATTTTGCTTCATTTTTGGTAACATATAACACATTATAAGGTTCTTTTAAAAGAGGCTTCTTTTGAAAAAATGGCTTGCTTGGATAAGAAAACACCATAAAGATTGGCCGATTTTTATTTCCATAATGATCGGTTTTCTCAATACTGAGTTTGTGACGCCATTTATTCTAAGGGGTATTTTTAGATTAACTGGAATTGGATTAAGAATTGCTACCGGTACTTGGGCCAGTATAGAGCTATGTTGGTGGAATTATTTTTCCGGTTGGCTTTATGAAAATAAAATACAGCATCTTGGTCCCGTTGTCGAAGTCATTAATATGAAAGAAGCCGCAAAAGAATTTGATTGGAAAAAATTCTTACTGCCCAAAAAGGGAGATCCCTATCTTGTGGTGAAGATCAAGGATTTTATCAGAAAGCACAGTATAGATAATTTTGACCAGGATAATTATAAAAACGATAATTTTTTTGTTAGCTTGGTCGGCGTATTAAGGGAACTAAGATATGTATTTACTTGCAGCCTGATATTTGTGATGGGTCTCTTGCCTGTTTGGTGGATACTTGCATTGATGGTCTGTCGTGTACTTAAGTGGAGATTAGCCTATCTAGCTCTTTTTACAAGTAATTTTTTAAAAAATTACTTGCTGGCTTTCATATATGAAAAAATAGGTTTCTGGTGGTGGATAGCGCTATTTATCCTATCGGTTATAGTTATGAGCTATATCTTAAAGGCAATTATAAAAATATTAAAAAAATAAATAAAACTGCTTAGTGGTTTTTTTAATGGTTTTATTATATATTAGTTAATTAGTTCTTTTAACTACGCAAGGTGTTGAGTTGAACAGAATGATAAGTTTTTTGCTGATACCGTTTCTTGTGATAATGTCCCACTGGACCAGTATTCTAACTTATACT
>MGIZ01000023.1:7850-9433 GCA_001794015.1 Candidatus Yanofskybacteria bacterium RIFCSPHIGHO2_01_FULL_39_8b | reverse complement strand
CGTAATATAAAAGCCGGTCAATATATAACTCCGCTAATAGGATGGAAGTTTGAGAGTTGGTGGACTTTTATTACTGTTTCAGTAGCCGTTTTACAGCCCTTTTACTTTACCGGCGGAGTAATGATTTTTACAGCGTATAAGTTGTCATTAGATTATTTTAAAGAAGCATATCCTGCAGTTATCCTTAATCTGGCGGCAATGACTGCCTGGACTGTTGTTATGATGTATTTTAGAGTTAAAGAGTTGCCTACTCGTGATGGTTGGATTGCCTTAGCTTTGATAATTGTTGTTTCTTTGCTGGCGATGAATGCCGGAAAAAACATAAAGCCCTAGTTTTCTAGGGCTTTTTTATTTTTATCTCTTTTTGAATTTGATTTATAAACTTTTCTAATTTTATTTGGCCAATATCTCCCTTGCCTCTTTGGCGGACAGCCACAGTTTTCGCTTTAAGTTCTTTGTCGCCGATAACAAGGAGGTATGGTATCTTTTGTATTTCAGCAGCTCTAATTTTTTTGCCGAGAGTTTCATTGTTGGAATCAATCTCAGTTCTTATGCCGTTTGTTCTCAGCTCTTGGTATATTTTTTCCGCACCCTCGTTTTGTTTATCTGATATCGGCAAAACCATCGTCTGAACGGGGGAAAGCCAGATTGGCAAATTACCGTTTGTATGTTCAAGCAATACGCCAATAAATCTCTCGAACGAACCAAAGATTGCTCTATGCACCACCCAGGGCATAGTTTTCTCACCCCTTTCGTCGATATAGTAAATATCAAATTGTTTTGGGAGCATAACTAAATCCAGTTGAGCGGTTCCCATCTGCCAGTCGCGGCCTTGCGAATCTTTTAAATGGGCTTCAATTTTGGGACCGTAAAAAGCCCCGCTTTCTTTCGCAAGTTTATATTCTACCCCTGTTTTTTTGAGAGCATTTTCAAGAGCTTTTTCCGCTTTGTCCCACTCATCTTTAGTGCCGAGGGCGTCTTTGGGCCGCGTAGCAAGAACATAGGACGTGTCAAAGCCGAACATTTCGTAAAAAGTTCTGATCGTGTCGGTAATTTTCACAATTTCGTCCTCAACCTGTTCGGGCATTAAATATATATGGGCATCGTCCATAGTAATTTGACGGACGCGGAATAATCCGCCAAGAGTACCCGACAGCTCATTCCGGTTTAAGCGGCCGATTTCAGCTAGGCGTATTGGTAAGTCTCGATAGCTTCTGACGCTGGAGCTGTAAACGTATGTTGATTCCGGACAGTTCATCGGCTTTACGACGAGCGATTCTTGCTCATCTCGCGGATTGATAAAATAAAACATATTATCGCGATAATGGTTCCAATGGCCGGATTTTTCAAAAACTTCTTTCTTAACCAAAATCGGCGTGGAAATCTCAACATAACCGTCGCGTTCGTTTATCTCTCTTGATAATTTTTCCAGTTCCTTAAAAATAACCATACCCTTAGCATGCCAAAAGGGAGCACCGGGGGCGACTTCATGAAAACTAAAAAGATCCAACTCTCGGCCGATATCGCGATGGTCCTTTTTTAAATTTTCTTCACTCATGATAAATTTAGAATATCAAAGAATC
>MGIZ01000023.1:0-7764 GCA_001794015.1 Candidatus Yanofskybacteria bacterium RIFCSPHIGHO2_01_FULL_39_8b | reverse complement strand
GCAAATGACAGCTGAAATGCTGTACATGCATCGCCTAGTGCAGGTCATAAAAGAGAAGGAGAATGTGTGGGGGGTATATTGGAACGTGTGAAGCAACAAGGCCACCAAGAGTATAGCTCGCGGTGGCCTAAATCTTTATTTTTAGACAACTCGGATATCAGAGAGTTAAACCGACAATGCCAAAGGCTTAACTTCATCACATAGTAATTTAAGAACTCCGTCGCGGTCGTTTATTCTGCCTCTGGCAATAACAATATTATTTTCCTTCCAAATATCGGGATTGCGCTCAAGTACGTTTGGAAAAATAACTACCTCTATTTTTGATGTCAAATCTTCTATCCAGGAAAACATCATGGGTTTTCCGGTTTTAGTAACGATTTTATTAATCTTAGTAACAACTCCGCCAATTTTAACGGATCCTGGAGTGTTAACGGTAATGCTTTTAATCGGTATTACATTTTCTAGCTTTAGTTCAGCCTGGTAAGTGTTGAGCGGATGATCGGATACATATAGGCCAAGTAATTCTTTTTCCCATAATAGCTTTTCCCAAGACTTAGCCGGTTCAGCTACAACTAATTTTAGCGGAGGCAGTTCGGTTTCGGTCGAAGTTCCAAATAAGCTGATTTGTCCGTTTGAAGAATGTTTTTGTTTGTCGCGGGCGTGATTAAGCAGTTGTTCGAGGTTATGCAAGAGAGTATTTCTCTCGCCCATGCTATCCAGAGCCCCGCATTTTATAAGACTTTCAAGGGATTTTTTATTTAGATCTTTATTTTGGATTCTTGATACGAAACCCTCGGCTGTTTTAAATAAGCCGGTATTTACCCTCTCTCTTATTATTGTTGAGACAACATTCTCACCAACATTTTTTACGGCTGTCAGTCCAAATCGTATAGAAGGCTTATCGTTGGCGGTAATTACTGCAAATTTTTCATAGCTTTCGTTTATGGAAGGGGATAGGACCTCAATACCCATATCTTTGCATTCTTCGATTAAAACGGCGATTCTTTCAACGTCTCCGGTTTCACTGTTCATGAAGGCGGCCATGAATTCGGTCGGATAGTTAGCTTTTAGATACGCAGTTTGATAACCGATAAGGGCGTAACAGGCGGCATGGGATTTATTAAAACCGTAACGAGCGAACGGTTCTATGAAGTCCCAAACTTTTTCGGCGGTTACTCTGTTTATATTATTATTTACCATTCCTTCAATTAACTTTTCTCTTTGTTCGTCAAGTAGGGATTTAATTTTCTTACCGACTGCTTTTATTAATGTATATCCTTGGGGGAGAGTAAATTTAGCCAAGATGTTGGCGATCTGCATAAGCTGTTCCTGATAAACAATAATCCCGTAGGTGTTATTTAGAATGGGCTCCATTAACGGATGAAGATATGAAATTTTTTTTCGGCCGTGTTTTCGTTCAATATATTCTTCAACCATGCCGGTTTCGAGCGGTCCGGGACGGTATAACGATATCATGACGATGATATCTTCTATGGTTGTCGGCTTCAGGGTCTTTAGATATCTCTTCATACCCGAACTTTCGAGCTGAAATACCCCGGTTGTTTTAGCTGTTTGAAGGAGTTTAAAAGTTTTTTTATCATCCAAGGGCAGGGAATCTATATTTATATCAATTCCATGATTTCTTTTTATTTCCTTAAGAGTATTTTCGATGATTGTAAGATTGGCTAAACCGAGAAAGTCCATTTTTAAAAGACCAAGATCATCTCCGATGGCGTGCATTTCGTATTGAGTGATAATGTCGTTCTCGTTTGTGCCGCGCTGGAGGGGCAAATATTCAGTCAGGGGTTCGGGAGTTATTACGACTGCGCAGGCATGAGTTGACGAATGGCGAGCTACTCCCTCAAGACGGGAAGCGGCATCAACCAGCTTTTTAACGTCGAGATTTAGATTATAGGCTTGTTTAAGCTCATCCACGACTTCAACGGCTTTTTTTAGGCTGGATTTACCCTGGTTTGGATTCAGGGGGATCATCTTTGCTATCTTGTCGCAAAAATCATATGAATATCCAAGAGCCCGGCCGGCATCTCTGATACTGCCTCGGGCAGCCATTGTGCCAAAAGTTATTACTTGGGCAACATGGTCGTGGCCGTATTTATCGGCTACATATTTCAAGACTTCATTTCGACGGGCATCATCAAAATCAATATCAATATCGGGCATGGATACCCGTTCGGGATTAAGAAAACGTTCAAAAAGGAGATTGTATTTAAGCGGATCAATGTTAGTTATGCCAAGAAGATAGGTTACAATGCTTCCGGCAGCTGAACCTCGGCCCGGCCCGACGATAATGCCATTTTTCTTTGCCCAGTTAATGAAATCCTGGACTATCAGAAAGTAAGAAGCGAATCCGGTTTGGCTTATTATTTTTAATTCATATTCCAGACGATTGTTTATTTCATCTGTTATTTCCGTGCTTCCGTAACGGACGGCAAGTCCATCGTAAACAAGTTTTTTGAGATACTCGTTGGCATCTTTATAATTTTCAGGAAGGGGAAATGGTGGAAGCTTGGTTTTACCTAGCTCTATTTCCAGATTACACCGCTCGGCTATTTTGTTAGTATTTTCAAATGCTTCCCGCACCACATCTTCACCAAGAGTTTTAAATTTTTCATACATTTCTTGGCTGTGAAGAAGGGAGAAATTATCTTCTTTCATGGATAAACGATCAGTATCGTCAAGTTTATTTCCTGTCTGTACCGCCAGAAGAACATCGTGGGCATGAGCATCGTCGGCGTGAGTATAATGAGAGTCTTGAGTAGCTACCATTGGTATGCCAAGTTCTTTTGCCAGTTGGATAAGTTGCGGGGTAACTTTGTTTTGATCTTCGATGTGGGGATGCTGCTGAAGTTCTATGAAAAAATTGCCTTTTCCAAAAATATCTTCATATTCCAGGGCAACTTTTTTAGCTTTTTGGTGGTGTCCGGATAGTAATACTTTTGATAATTCACCCCCGAGGCAAGCAGAAAGGCCGATTAATCCTTCGGAATGTTTTTTCAAGAGATTTTTGTCTACTCTTGGTTTGTAATAAAATCCTTCAAGATGAGCGGCGCTTACCAACTTGATGAGGTTTTTATAGCCGATGTTGTTTTCGGCCAAAACTATCAGATGATAACGCTTATCGTCAATGTTTGGTCGCTTATCATGCATTGAGTTTTCAGCGACATATAGTTCACAGCCCAAAATTGGTTTAATTCCCGCTTTTTTTGCTTTTTTATAAAACTCAATGGCGCCATACATAACACCATGATCGGTAATTGCCAGGGCTTCCATCCTCATTTCTTTTGCTTTGGCAACTAATTCATCTATGCGCGATAATCCGTCGAGAAGTGAATAGTGGCTATGTGTGTGAAGGTGGACGAATTTCATAATCTAATTTTATCACTCGTATAAATTCGGACAACAAGAAAAAATTGTTGATAAGTCGGAGAAAATTAGTAAAACTTGTTAAAAATATTATTTTGTGATAATATACGATCAATATGGCAGTACCAAGACATCACATGGCCAAGGGCAAGCAGCTTCGAAGACGGAGTCACTTAGCTCTTAAGCTGTTAAAATTAACCGATTGTTCTCAATGCAAGAAGAAGACTTTGCCTCATTCGGTTTGTAAATATTGCGGGTTCTATAGAGGAAAAGAAGTGGTTAATGTTTTAGCAAAGGAATTGAAGAAGAAAGAGAAAATTAAGAAAAGACAGAAGTAACTAATGACTAATGACTAACGACTAACGACTAACGATTTTTTAAGTTGTAAGTCGTAGGTTGTAAGTTGTGGGGTTGTACCTTGGCATCACGGCACCTTTCACGTTCAGTGGCTATGCAATCCCTCTATGAGTGGGATTTTAGGGGCAGGAAAATAGAAGAATTACCCACTGTTGTTGATAGAAATATTAAGGAATTTGCCTCTGGTCTTGAAGATACCACCTTTATTCATCAATTAATTGATGGAACCATTAAGCATGTTAATGAAATAGATAAAATAATAGAAAAAGCCGCTCCCCAATGGCCATTAAACCAAGTAGCAGTTATAGACAGGAATGTCTTGAGAATAGGATTGTTTGAATTATTGTTTGGCAAGCGTGATGAAGTGCCGCCTAAAGTGGCGATCAACGAAGCCATAGAACTTGCCAAGTCATTCGGCGGAGAATCGTCAGGAAAGTTTGTCAACGGCGTTTTAGGCACGGTTTATCGGGAGATAGGGGAACCGGGGAAAGATGATGCGCCACCGGCGAAAGAGAAAACTGATGAAGATCCTATTGCTAAAACAGAAGGCGATAATACAGTATAGCTAGTTATAAAATTAGGTTTTTAATATCGAAATTCGAATATCGAAATTCTAAACAATATTCAAATTCGAATCTTCTAAATTTGAAACGTTTTAGATTTAGAATTTCGGATTTTCTGGCTTTGTTTCGGATTTCGGATTTCGAGCTTCGGATTTAGTTAATGTTCGAGGATAAAATCTCCGGCCTTGAGGCCAAAATCGGTATTACTTTTCGAAATAAAGACTTACTTCTCCAAGCTCTTACTCATCGTTCGTATTTGAACGAAAATACAAAGTGGCATCTTGATCAAAATGAACGGTTAGAGTTTTTGGGTGATGCTGTTCTTGAGTTAGTGGTTACGGAATATTTATATAATAATTATCCCAATCCGGAGGGTGAAATGACTAATTGGCGGGCGGCGCTGGTTAATGCGGTTATGCTTTCCAGGATTTCAAATGAATTTGATTTGAATGATTTTGTTCTATTATCTCGGGGAGAAGCGCGGGATACGGGGCGGGCTAGGCAATACATACTGGCTAATGCTATAGAGGCGCTTATAGGGGCGATTTATCTTGATCAGGGTTATGAACCATCAAAGCAATTTATAAGCCGGTTTGTTCTAAAGGAATTGCCGACAATAATAGAAAAGCGGCTCTATCGTGATCCGAAAAGCTTGTTTCAGGAATATGCCCAAGACAAAGTTGGTATTACTCCCATTTATGAGGTGCTAGACGAGTGGGGGCTCGATCATGCCCGGAATTTCAAGATAGGCGTATTTCTGGAAAAAGAAATGGCCGGCTCCGGCCAGGGACCCTCAAAACAGGAAGCCCAACAGGAAGCAGCTAAAGATGCTTTGCAGAAGAAAGGATGGTAGTATGAAAAACGAAAAGTATAAAATTCAAAATAACAGTTCAAAATCTTAAAATTTTAGATTTTACATTGTCATTTTACATTTTGATTTTTTAATTTTAAACTCTATAGTATGTCACAAGAAAAGCCACAATCAAAATCAGAGAATTATGGATTATATGAAGGGTGGGAATTAATTGCAGAGATACCGCCTCTTCCACTTGTTATACCCGGTGATTTAATTGAAGATGCCTTTGGTGATTTTTCTAACGACTAGAAATGATTAAAGGAGAATATAAGAAAATATTGTGGGAAATTTTTGATGTTTTAGGGTTTTTTGAGCATGAAAAAGAAAAAGCTCTTGAAGGGTTTAAGAAAAAATTTGCCAATGAGGTGCTCAAAGAGCTACAAAACTCATTTTCAACAGATCAGCATAAGTGGATAGCTGAAGCGGTTGCTACAAAAGAATATGATAAAAGCGATCCCAAAATTGCTGAAATTCAAGAAACTATCAATTCTTCCTATTCCAAAGAAAAGCTGGACGAAATATCCAGAAAAGCGTTCAAAACAATTCTTGCCAGCTATGTTAATTTCATGATTCAAAAAATTGATAGCGAAAAATCAGAAAAACTAGATACGATTCTAAATAATTTTTAACCATTGCCTTTCGCGGGGTTTTGGTATAAACTACAGAAACTAATGTTAATGATACGTCTACAACGCATCGGGAAGCGGGGACAGGCCTATTTTAGGGTGGTTATTCTTGAACACACTACCAGACCAAAGGGAAAGTATTTGGAGCTTTTGGGCACTTATAATCCCCACCAGAAAGAGTTTAAAGTAAAAAAAGACAGAATTGAATATTGGATTTCAAAAGGCGCTCAAACATCCCCAACGGTTAATAATCTGATGGTAAATTACAAAGTTTGGGATAAGCCAAAAATGCAGAGCTGGAAACCAAAAAAAGGAAAAAGTAAAAATGAAAAAGGAAAAACAGAAGAGATTAAATCAGCAGAATCTGTTCCGGCTCCGGCCCCAGTGGCATAAATATATTAATAATCTAACAAT
Source organism: Candidatus Yanofskybacteria bacterium RIFCSPHIGHO2_01_FULL_39_8b (assembly GCA_001794015.1). Taxonomy (GTDB): domain Bacteria; phylum Patescibacteriota; class Minisyncoccia; order 2-02-FULL-40-12; family GWA2-44-9; genus 2-01-FULL-39-28. Next base: position 1,564 of record MGIZ01000023.1, on the reverse strand, counting down.
AACAAAAAGTGCCTTTTGATAGGTACTTTTTGTTATAATAAACTCATGTGTGGAATATTCGGCTATGTGTCTAAAAACAGTATAAATGCGGTCCCAACTATTCTTGACGGTTTAAAGCGTCTTGAGTATAGAGGTTATGATTCATCGGGTATTGCAGCAGTAACCAGAAGAGGTGTTTTTTCGCGGAAAAAGTCGGGCAGAATTTCTGAACTTGAAAGAATAACTAGCCGGAATATTGAATCGAGCGTCGCTATCGGTCATACCCGTTGGGCTACTCACGGCGCCCCAACCGATAAGAATTCCCATCCCCATTCCAGCTGTGACAAGAAGATATATTTGGTTCACAACGGTATTATTGAGAATTTTAGGCAGTTGAAAACTGAACTTTTGAAAAAGGGTCATAAATTTACTTCGGATACGGATACGGAAGTTATTGCTCATCTGATAGAAGATTTTACTCATGAAACCGGCAGTTTTGAAGAGTCAGTTCGTTTGGCCCTTAAGGCGATTGTCGGTACCTATGCTTTTACCATTATTCACGCCGATCACCCCGATAAGATGATAATCGCCAAGAATTCCAGCCCGCTCTTGGTCGGTTTTTCTGATGATATTAAATATGTTGCTTCCGATGCCTCGGCTATTTTGCCCTATACACGCAAGGTCGCGTATTTAGAAGATGGTGAATTTGCCGTTTTAACACCTAAAGATTTTCGCATTGCAACCTTAGACAGAAAAGCAGTTGAACGGAATCAGGAGAAAATAGAATGGTCAGAAGATCAGGCTAAAAAGAATAAATTTCCCCATTTTATGCTCAAGGAAATATATGAAGAGCCGGAAGCGGTCGAAAACGCCATTAGGGGCAGGCTTATAATTAAGGACGGGTTAGCCAAGTTGGGCGGACTTGAGGCAGTTGAGAAAGACTTGAGAAAAATAAATAGGCTTATTATTACCGCTTGCGGAACGGCTTACTATGCCGGCCTGGTTGGTGAATATATGCTCGAGGAATGTTCTGGATTAGCGGTCGAAACCGAATATGCTTCGGAATTAAGATATAAGAACCATAGTCCGAATTTAAAAACATCTCTTTTAACAGTCAGTCAGTCAGGAGAAACGGCTGACACTCTCGGGGCGTTAAGGGAAATGAAAAGAAAGGGCCTGTTAACTTTAGGCGTGGTTAATGTTATTGGTTCTTCGATTGCCCGTGAAACTAGGGCCGGAGTATATAATCATGCCGGTCCGGAAATAGGAGTAGCTTCGACTAAGGCATTCGTTTCTCAGGTGGCGGTTATGGCCCTATTGTCTTTGTTTTTTGGAAGACAGAGGGCCTTGTCTTTGGCAATGGGCAGGAAAATAGCCGAGGAATTAAGCAAACTGCCCGATAAAATGAAAGTTATCTTAAACCAAGCCAAAGAAGTTAAAAAAATAGCCAGGAAGTATTATAAGTATGATAATTTTCTTTATCTTGGGCGCAAATATAATTATCCGGTTGCTCTTGAGGGGGCACTCAAACTCAAAGAAGTGTCATATATTCATGCTGAAGGATATGGGGCGGGGGAGATGAAAC
>MGIZ01000022.1:7902-10423 GCA_001794015.1 Candidatus Yanofskybacteria bacterium RIFCSPHIGHO2_01_FULL_39_8b | reverse complement strand
TTTTGCTTATTCAATTACTACTTTCTTAACAATGCGTCCCTTTGAACAGATCCGAAATGATATTTGTTACCAGAATCTTCCCGTTACTTTGATTGGTACTGGCAGTGCTTTTAGTTATAACACGGCCGGCTGTACTCATTTTGCTCTTGAGGATTTATCATTAATGCGCATTTTGCCAAATATGACGGTAACCGCTCCCGGCGATGCTTATGAAGTTAAATCGCTGGTCCGAGCGGCCTATAAGCATCAAGGGCCGGTTTATATGTGTATTACTAAAAACGGAGAACCAATAGTTCATAATAAAAATACTAATATTATTTTTGGAAAGGCGGTTAAGGTTGCAGATGGTAATGATGCCGCGATTTTGGTTTGCGGAAGGCAATTGTCAAATACTTTAACGGCTGCTAATATTTTAAGAGAACAGGGTATAAAATGCCGGGTATTAAGTTTCCATACTTTAAAACCGCTTGATATGGCAGAAATCAAGAAAGCGGCAAAAGAAACAAAAGGTCTTATTACTGTTGAGGAAAACCTGTTGGCTGGAGGTTTCGGAAGCGCAGTGGCGGAGGTTCTTGCTGATAATAAAATAACAAAGCCGTTAGTTAGAATGGGAATACCCGACGAATTTCCTAAAGGTGTTGGTAGCCAGGATTATTTTTTAGAGCGTTACAATCTGACAGCTAATGGTATTGCTGGTTCAGTTAAAAAGATTTTGAAGTTGACTAGTCGGTAAGTTAATCTTGACTTTTTTGTGAGTTTTGTTATCATAGTCTAAAGAATTTTGGCGGAGGTCGTTAAAATCTGGAGGACTGGAGGACGCAAAATGATAAATCAGGATAGTGCTGAATGGACTGATCAGGAAAAGTTAATTGCTGTTTCAGTACTAAATAAAATCGTTTTTTGCCAATTGAAAAGAGTTCTTCTTCCAAGCGTGGTTTATGAAGCGCATCTTGCCGGGAAGAAAAATGTTACCACGGAGCTACTGCTTATAAAAGACGGTAAGTTGTTTTTAGTGAAAAGGCCGAGTAGAAAAGAAAATCCTAATGAGCCGTATCCTGATCTTTGGCACTCAACAGGAGTTACCCATTTAAGTACAGAATTGGAATCAGAGGCCCTAAAAAGACTTAGCGAGTCAGAAGGTGTAATATTCCAAGGAGTTAGATCTTTGGCATATGCAGAGATACACGATCCCCCGCGAGCAAAATATCTTGCTCATATCATGATTGCAGATTTAATCAAATATTCAAATCCGCGGGGGCGATTGTTCAGTAGGGAAGAAATCCCATGGCATGACATGATTGGTTCGCATAGAAATGTTTTAGTCCCCCAGGTTGTAGATTTTCTTAAATAGGCGTTTGTAATAAGAGAAGTAAAACCGCTGTATATTTACAGTGGTTTTTTTATAACTTCTTGTTGGTTGCAATAAAAACTGATAGAATTTGGCTATGAATCTAAAAAGTATTAAAATTGAATTGTTTTATATACGCCGTCTTCTGCAGGAGGGATACGGACCCAAATATTGGTGGCCGTATTTTAAGAACAGATTTTTTGGAGATTATTTGATTTCTAGGATACCCGGATTTAATTACGCGGTTGATTTTGGCTTTGAGTTGCATACAATATGTTGCAAAAAAGACATTCCTATGCTTATTTGGATGCTTCATTCATTTTTATTCCATTCGAATTTAAGGCCCAAAGTTATCATCCACGATGACGGTTCATTAGGCTGTGAATCCGTGAAAATAATTAGCGGGCATCTTGGAAATAATTTTGAAATTTTATTTAAACATGAGACGACCGATAAGGTTTTAGCCATGAACGATCTCCCCGATATTGTTAAAAAAGCCAGGCGTGAAGGCCATTTTTTCTTGGATCGGTTGATAGATATCTTTGTTTTAAGCAAGGCTAAAAGAATAATGATTATTGATACCGATATTTTGTTTTATAAACCACCAGTAGAAGTTATGGATTTTCTTGCCGGACGAACTGAATATGATGGCATGGTTCATCGTCAGCCCAGTGATCAAATTATTTTTGATCTTGGGGTTGATGAATATTTTACCAATAAGTATAAAACCGCTGATAGCAGAGTAGCAATAATGAACGGCGGACTTATTCTATTTGATGGAACAAAATTAACTATGGATAAATTGGTAGAATATCTGTCTCATACTACTCGAACTTTTGATAACTATTTTATTGAGATGGCCGGCTGGGCTTGTATCTTAGCCCAAATGAATTTCAAATTCTTGTCTCATGATAGATATGCAATTAAGGGCTTCTTCAATGATAAAATGGTCATGAAACACTACTCTAGCCCGCGTCGTTATGAGATGTTTGCCTATGGGATTGATAAAGCGCGTAAAAAGATGGCCGAAAAATAATATTTAAATATTAAACTTGCAGAATATTTCCAATAACAAATTTATTATTACCGGCGGAGCGGGATTTTTGGGGTCGCATATGTGTGATCTGCTTATAAACAAAGGTTTTAGGGTAGTATGTGTTGACGATTTGTCAA
>MGIZ01000022.1:4492-7854 GCA_001794015.1 Candidatus Yanofskybacteria bacterium RIFCSPHIGHO2_01_FULL_39_8b | reverse complement strand
TAATGTCAGACATTTAAAAAATAATGGAAATTTCGAGTTTTATAAGTGTGATGTTAATAATCGCAAACAGATTAGTGAGGTATTTAAAAAAGAACGACCTGATTATGTAATGCATTATGCGGCTATGGTTGGGGTTAAAAGAACGAGCGAAAGGCCGTTGGATGTTTTTAGGGATATCGAGGGAATTAAAAATATTGCTGAATTATCATGGCAATACAAGGTCAAAAAAATTCTATTTACCTCATCTTCGGAGGTTTATGGCGAACCGGTTAAGCTTCCTATCGCCGAAGATGATACATTTAACAGCAAGTGGCCGTATGGTTTGGTCAAAATTTTGGGGGAGCAGTATTTTACTGCTTATTATGAAAAATACGGTATTCCGGTTACGATTGTAAGATTTTTTAATGTTTATGGGCCGAGGCAGGACTTTGGCGATTCCGGATTTGTCGTTTCGGTATTTTTAAAAAACGTTTTAGCCGGAAAACCTTTGGAAATATATGGCGATGGCGAGCAAACAAGAGATTTTGTTTATGTTGGCGATAACGTTCGTCTGACTTTGCAAGCCTTTCTGAATGATAAAGTAAACGGCCGGCCGATGAATATAGGTTCGGGTAAATCCATAAGGATTTTAGATCTGGCTAATGAAGTTAAAAGAATATTTCCAGCCGCTAAAGTTATTTTAAAACCGGCAAGAAGAAAAGGAGAAATTAAATATCGGACTCCCGATGTGAGTTTTATGAAGAAGATGCTTAAAGATGAACCTGGCATTAAATTGAGCGACGGTATTAATAAAATGCTGGAATATTTAAAAAATAAAAAATAGGTCCTTGAGGAGGCCTATACGAAATAAGATTCAACTTTCTTTCGTAATCTTTTTAAGGTATCTAATGAATGGGAGATAGGAATTCTTGGACTGATTTCCGGCACAACACAACCGTCCCAGCTGGATGATTTTATCATTTCGCAAAATTCTTTAAGTGGGGCTATGCCTGTTCCGGTGAGTACATTTCTTTCGTTTGGTGTCCAGTCGTTGAGGTGGATTTCCTGTACATGTTTACCAAGCATATCCCAGCCTTCCTCGAGTAGTTTAATCATGGTTGTTTTATCTGTTGGGATGGCTGACAAATTTCTGAATTTACCAAGGCGGTACTCTAGGTAATGCTGGGTATCAAATACCACGGGTACATTATATTCGTTTACTAATTGTATAAACCTGGGGAATGCCAGTTTTAGTTCATTAGTATAATTATTCCAGGATGAATCTGTTTGGAACCATAAGTTACCATTTATATTCTCTAATCTATAAAATTCTTTAAGTCTGTCCGCTTGAATTACAGTCGGAACATTATAATTATATAAATGATATGGCACATTTTCCGATAGCAAATACCCAGAACGAGGAAGATAACCGACTAGTTCAAGAAGTTTAAATTTCCAGTCCGTAGGATCTTCATCTGGACTCCATGCTTGATGAAAGTGGAGTGTTAAACCAAGCTCTCTAGCAAAATATTGACATCGCCGAGTGTAGTTCCTAAATCTATTTGTAAGTAAAACCTCAATGCCATCAAAACCGGCGGCACTTACCCTCTCCATAGCTGTTTTAATGGGCAGTCCGAATAGAGAAAGTTTGGAGGCTAACGTCTGTGGCATTTCTGCCCCCCTTTTGCTAGAATCTAGTTGTCAAGGATCTTTTTAATATATAATATTAATTATATTATGTCAACATTAATATCAATTTTATTTCTGATATTTTTGTATATCCTGGTCATTTCCTTAAGCAAATACGGCAATAAGTTTTATTGGTTTTTTGAGACGGCTCATTTTTTGGGCGGGTTTTTTGTAGCCATATTTTTTTCAAATTTTTTTGACAGTTCTTTATTTATCATTTTCGGAGTTTTAATGGTCGGTTTGCTTTGGGAAATTTGGGAATTCATGGTGAATAAAAATGCCGATTTGCGGCAGTTTTTAATGAGACGATTTAATTATTATGTAGATAAAGTTACTTGGCCGGATACTATTTTAGATTTATTCTTAGACTTCTTGGGGGCAATTGTTTATTTATATATTATTTAAACCTGTATGACATCCGATGTTGTACATTATTATTTATGGAAAGAGATTTTTATAATACATATTTTGAAGTTGAAAAAAGTCATTGGTGGTTTAGGGTTCGTCGTAATATAATTTTCTGGATTTTCAGCAAATATAAAATCAGAAAAGATGCCAAGGTATTAGATTATGGATGTGGATCGGGATTCCTAGTTGGTGAATTTCAAGAAAAGGGATTTGATGCCTTTGGCGTAGATATTTTCAAAGAAGCCATTGAGTTCGGGTCTGGCCGGGGGATCAATAATTTATCACAAGAAAGCGGAGTAAAGGTTAATTTTTCAGATAGTTATTTTGATGTAATTCTGGCCATGGATGTAATTGAACATATTGAGGATGATAAATCAGCCATAAAAGAAATTGAAAGATTACTAAAACCCGGCGGATATTTAATAATTACCGTACCTGCCTATCAATGGATGTGGGGGGTTCAGGATGAGGTGGCCCATCATTTTAGGAGGTATAATGTATCATCGTTGCTGAAAATAGTTGATAGCAGTAGTTTTTCCGTTTTGAAAAAGAGTTATTTTAATACATTTTTATTTTTTCCGATTGTGGCCGTGCGTTTTGTTAGTAAATTGTTTAAAATTAAAGAAAGGGAATCTGACTTTGATATTAATGGTAAATTAGCTAATTTTCTTTTCTATCTAATTTTTAATCTAGAGTCGAAATTTCTAAAATTTATCGATTTTCCATTCGGGGTCTCGATACTGATTGTTTTAGGAAAGACGGATAGCGGTAAATAGAATATGGGGAGTTGAGTATCCATGGCCTATATCTTTGGCCATGTCCACTCGGAATCCCAGGTCTTCAAGCATTTTTTTGGTTTTTTGCTTGGGCTGGAAGTGAAGTCCACCGCTTTGATAAGTTCGATGCACGATATTTACCATAAGCCATTCCTGTAATAGGGCTTTTTTGTATTTCCAAGTTGGTTCAGTACCGGCTTCTTTTAATATTAAATAGCCACCGGGCCGCAGATGGTTTCGGACGGCAACTAAAATCTCCGGCCATTGTTCAAGGGGGATTAGATAGAGTACGTCGCAAATGATAATTGCATCAAATAATATCGGCAGATCATCCAAGGTTTCGACTTGTAATTCAACATTTGGAATGGTGGCTAGGCATTTTTGGGCCACCTCAATCTTGTGTTTGTCGGGATCTATTCCTATTATTTTGCATTCAGGTTTTTGGAGCGCCACCAAAGCACATAGTAGGCCATGTCCACATCCGATATCTCCGATAATTCCTTTTTGCGG
>MGIZ01000022.1:284-4466 GCA_001794015.1 Candidatus Yanofskybacteria bacterium RIFCSPHIGHO2_01_FULL_39_8b | reverse complement strand
GACAGTTGATTAGTCGGATACGCAGATGCAAAAAATCCAAAAATGGTAAATTCCGATAAAGCCGAATTGCTTGTTTTTGTGCTTCAGTCATAAGAGGTGGGATAAAACGCTGAATATTATTTTAGCATGTTATTTTCTTCTTGTGAATAGCTTTTTAAGCTTTGTTATATGTTATAATCAGTTATTATAATTTCCGATTATAATTTTTACTTTTTAATTTAAGTTTTTGGCAATGATAAAAAATAATTATTGGTTTCTGATAATCCTAGGATTTTTTATTCTTACAAGATTTTTGGGTTTGGGTCAAATCTATCATCAGGACGAATATAGGTGGGCTTCTATTGCCTATTCGGCTGTATTTGGAAATCTTGAATCTCCTCATCCGCCAATTGCCGGGTTTGCATATTCTCTGGTAGGAAATCTTTTCGGTTATTCCAACTTGCGATTGGTTCCGTTTGCCTTTAGTATATTAAATCTTTTGCTGTTATATTTTTTATCTCTTCGGCTAAGCGGGAGCAAAAAAGTTGCCACTATCGCTGCCGGGCTTTTCTCTATCAATATTTATAGTCTTATAGCCAACCTTCAAATTGACATTGATGGCGCCATGCTTCCGTTTTTTATTTTATTATCTTATTATTTCTATTTAAAATTTACGGTTAGGCGGGATAAAAAGGGATTTATTCTATTTTTTATATTATTTTTGGCAGCAATTGTCGGCGGCCTCATGACTAAGCTAAGTTTTATTTTATTTGTTGTCGCACTTATAGCCGATCATTTATTAATTATGTATGAGAAAGGCCGATCCAAAGTCGAGATTAAAAGAATAATATTTTTATTTGTAGTTGTGGGGTTGCCGCTTTTTGTCATATATATTCTTTACATCCCTAAGCACCCCTTAATAATCAAATATGTTGAGCATCTCAATGTTTTTGATCTGGCGTCTCGAGCTTATCTGGATCTGGCTTTTAAAATATTTAAGTCATTTGTTTGGCTTTCGCCAGTTTTGACATTATCGGTTTTATACGGTTTATTTCTAAAAGACTTATTTAGAAAATATCGAGTTTGGTTTATGTATCTTTTTGTAAATTTTGTTTTCTATTTAATTCCGTTTAATTTTTCGACTTTAACAATCGAGAGATATTTTATGTTCTTGATTATCCCCTCGATTGTTATAAGCGCGGAGGCAATAGGCCGTCTTTTAAAAAACATATCCATCTCTGAAAAAAATTATATTTTTTGTGGTGCCGGTTTTGTATTGTTATCGTTTCTAATTCTAAATTTACATTATTCTATTTTACCTTTGAATCCGAAAGAAGCCTATATTAGCCAGGTTAAGTCTATGGATTTCAATTTCCTTATACCATTTACCGGCGGATCTGGTCCGTCTGGATTTTATTTTTCAGCTTTGTTTATTGTTTTAAGCTGGTTGGTCGCATTGTTTTCTTTATTGGCATCTTTTACCGCTATGACTAGAAGACATTTATTTGTGGCAATATTTCTAATCACCGGATTTGGATATAATATATTTTTTGACTCGGAGTATTTATATGGTTCTTTCTTCGGTGGCGTTGATGGCATTGCTAAACAAACTATTGAATTTGTTAATTCGGATAGCGATATTGAAAGAGTCATTACCTATTATGACATAGGAGCTTATTATTTAATTTTGAGCAATAAATATACTTCAAGGTTTTATACTGCCCCAACCAGGGACTATACTAAGAAATTGACCGAATACAGGGGCCATTATATGATTGTTGATTTTCCGGGAATAGATAAGCAAAGTAATTATTGGAAGCTTATATCCAGGTGCCGTCTGGATAAGAAATTTACGGACAAATTCGTGGATTCCTATATTTTTGATTGTCGATTCTTGCCCTAGACTAATTTAACTATTTTATGTATAATCGGATAAATGAAAAAAGCTTCAAAAAGTGTTTATTTGTCGTTGGTAATCCCGGTTTTCAATGAAGAGGAGGTTCTCCCGGTATTGATGGGGGAGCTTTACTCTGTCTGCAGTCCTTTCGGAAAGAATTATGAAATAATTTTTGTTGATGATGGTTCAGCAGATCGAACTCCTGATATTTTAGCCGAGCTGGCAAGTAAAGATAGTCGAATCAAGGTTTTACGTTTTTCACGAAACTTTGGCCACCAAGCTGCTTTTAGCGCTGGTATGGATACTGCTAGGGGTGAATTAGTCATGACTATGGATGGAGATCTCCAGCATCCCCCCCGGCTCATTCCAGAGTTTATAAAGCACGCTGAAAATGGTTCGGATATCGTAATTGGTGAACGTCTCTTCAATAGACAGAATTCTTTTGTCAGGGAAATGACCGGGCGGACTTTTTATAGGTTTATGAGTGCTGTTACCAATCTTGAATTTAAAAATGTTTCAGATTTTGCCATGTATAAAAGATCGGTTATCAATGTGCTTAAGCGCTTGCCCGAGAAAGAGCGTTTCTTGAGAGGCATGGTTCAGTGGATTGGATTTAATAAAAAATATATTCCATATATTGTTGAAGCTAGAAAACATGGTCAGCCGAAATATACGGCTAAAAAACTCCTTGGTCTTATTATGAGTGGGTTAACTTCTTTTTCTGCTTTTCCCTTGAGACTTGCTTTTTGGGTTGGTATGATGGTTTTTGCTATTAGCATTGGTTTTGCCGCTTATGTTTTTATAGACCACTACCTAAATCCCAATCCACTCATTGCGGGTTGGGCTACTCTAGTTATTTTAGTTTTGGGTTTGGGCAGTGTCCAGCTTATGGTTATGGGAGTGGTTGGAGAATATCTCTATAAGATGTTTAACGAGATAAAGGGTCGGCCCTTGTACATTGTTGCCGAAACTAAGAATATAGATAAAAATAAAATCGAACAAAGCCAATACGGAATTCACAATATTTAACCGATGCTCAAAATTATAGCCGATGATTTGGGTCTCCATAAGTCCGTTAATGACGGGATTATTTTTTTAGTAAAAAACAATAAAATTGATGGAGCTTCATTAATGACAAGCGGGGAAGCTTTTGATGATGCGATAGCCCAATGTTTAGGAGCTGAACCTCTAAACATTGGGATTCATCTCGTTTTAGTAGAAGAAAAATCCCTTTCCGGAATCAAACTACCCAAAAGTCACAGATTGTTTTTCATTAAATATATTTTAGGGTTAATTAAACTGTCGGCCATAGAAAAGGAATTAAGAGCTCAGTTGGATAAATGTATACAGTCTGGGATAAAACCTACTTTTATAAATAGCCATCAGCATCTTCATTTATTACCGGGAATTATGAATATTGTAATCAGCGTAGCCCAAGAATATCGAATTCCATATATCCGAATTGTAAATGAAATTGTATTTATACCACGATCGTATTATAAATACAATTCTTCATTAATCAAATTCATTCTCAAATTTTTAAGAATTGGACAATTGTTAGTTCTTAAACTTTTGTCCGGTTTAGCCAAAAAGAAGATTAAAAATTCCGGACTGAAATGCAACGATTTTTTTATTGGATTTGTAAATGCTGGTGATTTGAGCGATGAGGACATCAATAGGGCCAAAAAGCTGGCAAATCAATACCCAAATTCTGTAATTGAACTTGGTTGTCATCCCGGACATGAAAGTAGAGAGTTGAGAGAAAAATATAAATGGGGGAGGGCATATAACTGGAAAAAGGAACTAGATTTGTTAGAATTTATAGACATCACACTATGAAATCGCACTTAGAAACAGAAAAAATTGATGAAACACGCCGTTTTGGAGCGAAAAAAAACCGCAGATGTACTATAAGTACATTGAGGATTTTTTCGAGTGAAAAACAAGTGTTTCGCATTTTTTTCTGTTTTATGGAGTGCGATTTCATAGTGTGATGTCTATACTGGACAATGAAAGCTTTATATTTAAGCCGGTCAAAACTTACCAGTTCAGTTAACGCCGTTTATATTAAGGGTTTAAGGGCCAATGGTGTTGAGGTGGATGAGATGTTTGTCCGCCGTAATGAGTTTTTTAACTTAATTAAATATTTATTAGAAAATAGAAAGTCATGGGATCTTATTTTTGTTGGCTATGACAGCCCTACTCTTGTGCCATTTGCTAAAATATTTTCCAATAAAAAGGTTGTTTATAATGCTCTTTGTTCTGTTTATGAACGTTTGATAATATCAAGAAAATTAGCGTCAAGA
>MGIZ01000022.1:0-273 GCA_001794015.1 Candidatus Yanofskybacteria bacterium RIFCSPHIGHO2_01_FULL_39_8b | reverse complement strand
GGCAGTTTATTATTGGTTATCTGACTTTTTAGCGGTTCATTTAGCTAATTTAACTATGGTTGAAACTATGGCCCAGGCACGATTTTTTAAAAGATTTTTTAAAATTCCCAATTCAAAATTATTTGTTGCCTGGTCGGGTGTGGATGAGAATAGTTTTAAGTTTAATTCTGAAATTAGTAAATTTCTCACTTTTACCGTTTTATTTAGAGGTATTTTTATGCCGGAATCAGGTGCTGAGTATGTCGTTCAGGCAGCCAAGATTCTGGAAAAAGA
>MGIZ01000021.1:11904-12654 GCA_001794015.1 Candidatus Yanofskybacteria bacterium RIFCSPHIGHO2_01_FULL_39_8b | reverse complement strand
TATCTATTTCGTGGATCAAGGGCCGAGTCCGAGCGATTCTCGGGAGCGGACTTGTCATCCCGCTCTAGGGGTTTGACTCCCCCTCGGTCCACACCAAAAGGCTTTGGCTTTCTGCCAGAGCTTTTTGTTTTTGTTGTATTGTAAAAATTATTTTTGATATAATAAATCACTATGAACAAATATTTTTTGTATGTCCGTAAATCAACAGATGTTGAAGATAAGCAAGTTTTATCTATCGAAGCTCAAATTACAGAATTGCGTGCTTATGTCAGACAAGAGAAACTAGAAATTATTGAAGAACTCATTGAAAAGCAATCGGCTAAAATTCCAGGCAGACCAATTTTTAATTCCATGCTTAATAGAATAGAAAAAGGCGAAGCTAACGGAATTTTAGCCTGGAATCCAGATCGTCTGGCACGCAATTCTGTTGATGGAGGAAAGATAATTTATCTTTTGGACTGTGGGCATATCATGTCATTAAAATTCCCTACATTCTGGTGCGACAATACATCTCAAGGGAAATTCATGTTGAATATCGCTTTTGGTCAAAGTAAATATTATGTGGATAGTTTAAGCGACAATACAAAAAGAGGGCTACGCCAAAAAGTTCGTCGAGGAGAATATCCTGGCCCTGCCCCGATTGGATACATCAACGATTCGAGGACTAAAACAGTCGTTGTGGATAAGAAGAAAGCAAAAATTATCAGAAGTGCTTTTGAACTATATGCCGAAGGAAATTCACGCCTAGAA
>MGIZ01000021.1:8615-11893 GCA_001794015.1 Candidatus Yanofskybacteria bacterium RIFCSPHIGHO2_01_FULL_39_8b | reverse complement strand
GGTATAAAATAAAAAGAAAACAACCCTATTCATATCGATAGATCGAAGTTTATATTATCCAACCCATTTTATACCGGATTATTCAGATATTCTGGAGAAATCCACGAAGGAAAACATACGCCAATAATATCAAAGAAAATTTTTGATAAGGTCCAGGCGGTATTGAAGCAGAGAGGAAGACCGCATTACAAAACAAAGAATGAACCCCAACCTTACTGCGGGTTATTATTCTGCAAATGCGGAATGATGATAACCGCCGAAATTAAGACTAAGAAACAAAAGAATGGAAATATCCATAAATACGTATATTATCGTTGTACTCGAAAATCCAAAATAGTTAAGTGCCGAGAACCGTTTCTAAGACAAGAAAAATTAGACAAACAAATCTCATCTCTGCTTCAAAAATTTTCTTTGAAATCTGAATGGGCAGAAGGGATGAGAGAAATGTTGGAAGAAGATAGGACAAAAAGCACTAAATCTTCGGCGGGCTTTATTGAAGAAGCAAAAAATAAGGTTAAAGATATTTCTATCAAACTCCAACGACTTCTCGATGGCTATTTAGACCAAGATATTGAGCGTGAAATATACCGAGCCGAAAAAACCAAACTAATTTCAGAAAAGAGAACTCTTGAAGAAAAAATAGCCAATCTTACAACTAAACAAACATCTTGGGTCGAACCCATGAAAAACTGGATAGAAAAGGCAGAAAACCTATCAAAAATCGCACAAGATAATGACCTTATCTCCAAAAAGGTCATTGCCAAAGAAATCTTTGGCTCGGACCTCCTTTTGGCCAACCGCGAGGCTCGATACCTCGGGCCGAGCAGTCTTAAGAGTTCAGACAATTCCTCAACAACTCAATGGGCGGCCGTTTCGGCCGCCCATCAAATGACTCCCCAATTTTCCGAAAGTCAGATCGGGGTGCGCGCGCCAGGGATCGAACCTGGGGCCTCCAAATTATCAGTTTGGCGTTATACCACTTAACTACGCGCGCATGATTAATGTATGGATTTTACCAAATCCCGTATATCAATTTCTAGCTGACTCAAGTTTTCCTTTACTATTATGATAATTTACACCAATTTATGTAATTTTTCAAGAATCGTCCGTTATTTCTAATCGGCAAAAAAGCTTTTGGAGATTATGTTACGAGAAATTAAAAAATTAAAAATTAAAAAAATTGCAATAAGAAACAATAAAAAACTGCCAAAGGCAGTTATTTCAAATTAAGTTGGTCTATCAGCGGCAGAATATCAGAATGAATAAACCAAGCATACCTGTCCTCTTTCAGCCCGTCGGCTATTCTTCTCATTTTTCTGTCATTATTTCTATAAAATTCCCTGAATAGGTTGTCTATGCAAAGCCTTGCTTCGCTGCAAAATCCGTCAGCCATCTCAACGGCGCTGTCGGCGCCGAAATGAACCGCGCGGGAGCATGAAACGACCATTGCTGAAAGATAACTGGCAATCCAGAACAGGCGCCATAGCGTCAATTGCCGGGACGTTAACATTTCTCTGGCCAGCTTTTTCTTATCTTCTTTGTCTACCAGCGACTGAAGCGCCAAAAAAACCATGTCCCTTGCGGCAAAAAACAAAACTCGATTCGAAAATTTTCTTACTTTCCGCCTCACAAATTTCAAATGTTTTCTAAGCGGCCGAGGAACATCCGGAATCCGGACAAAATTAATCCTGTTGACCGTCAGTTCGCACAGCAATAAAAACTTCTCTTTCCATGTCCCCATTTGAGCAAACGGTTTCAAAAACTTCATTCCCTCGCCAACCAGCCATTGGCTCAAAATCTGGGTCGAGCCTTCAAAAATCCGATTCGGACGGGCGTCCCTGAAAAATCTGTCAGCCGGAAACACTTTCCGCCGGCGGGAGGACGACTTGTGAGTCTCATAGCCAATGCCACCATGAATCTGGACATTGTTGTCAACAATCATCCACATTTTTTCGGAAGAAAAAACCTTAGAGCTTGTCGCTTCAAGACGAGAATCTTTGCCAGAATCAAACCTTAAAGACGCATAATTAGTCATCGCATCCATCGCAAAAATATAGCAAAGACCCTGTCTGGCCAGCTTCTCGGTTCCAATTAATTCTTTGTCAATTATCGGAGTTCCCCACTGAACTCTTTTTTCGGCGTAATTCTGGCTTCCCGAAAAACACTGCTTGGCAATAGACACACAGCTTGAAGCAATGGCCATCCGGCCGGTGTTTAGAGCCTGAAGAGAAATACGAAAACCGTTTCCCTCTCCGCCTATCAGCTGGTCAGGATTTGCCCAAACATTTTCAAACAACGGGTTGGCATTGTATATCCCGTGCATACCGAAAAATTCATTTCTCAAACCGACGTCCAGTCGTTCGCCGACGTTCACCCCCTTGCTCGAAGTGGGAACAATAAACAAACCGAAGCAAAACTTTTTGACATCTTTCTCCGTTTGAATTTCGCTGGGGTTATCAACAATTCTGACGACAACGGAAAGAAATTTAGCCAAAGGAACATTATCAGTTAAGACGGCATTTGTTGTATATTCTTTTTGACCGGTTATGCAATAACCGATGGTTTTGCCGTTTTCTTTTACCCGCAAAGCGTAAGTTTCCATTCTGGCCGGATCGGAGCCGACATTTCTCTCGGTGAAACAAAATCCCGAAGGCCACCTCATCAGTTCCGGCAGATATTTATCCTTCTGCTCTTTTGTTCCATACTTCCAAACAGGAAATTTACAGCCGATTGTATTATCGGCGGAAACAAGAATAGCCATCGGGCCGTAATAGCTGGTCAAATAGCTTATAACTCTTCCGTAGTCGGTTTGGCTAAGACTCAAACCGCCAAGCTCTTCGGGAATTTTAAGCCGGAACATGCCCATATCGGCCATATCGCCGAAAAGTTCAAATGGGATGTCTCTTGATTCATCGGTTAAGTCGGGATTGACTTTTTCCCTAAAAAATTTATCCAACGCCTTTAAAAGTTCTTCGGCCTTTTTAGCGCTTTTAAGAGACCGTTCGGGCCAGGGAAACACTTCATCAAAAGAAGCCTTGCCCTTAAAAGCGTCAGCCATAAATCCCTCAACGAGTTTTTTATCCCCCTGCTCATCGGCTATTTGAACGCCCTTGCCAAGTTTCTTAATCTGCTCTGTCATCAAATTCTTTCTTTCAGCCGCTTCTTTCGTGGCCATCGAAGCCCCATGTTAAAGAACGTTTTGACTATAAAATACCGGTAATTAGCTCGTTTGTCAAAAAAATATAGGCAAGAATTGAAATTAAAACATAAAAAAAAAG
>MGIZ01000021.1:3882-8589 GCA_001794015.1 Candidatus Yanofskybacteria bacterium RIFCSPHIGHO2_01_FULL_39_8b | reverse complement strand
AAAAATAAGAATTAAAAATTTTCTGTTATTTTTTTATTCAAGTTTAGAACGTTTTCAGGTTCATAGCTAAGAAGGGGCCTAATATCAGCAAACGCATCTCTGTACTGATCTGCTTCTGACCCCAGAACAACCAATGACATAACGTCCCTTTCAAGTACGGGTAAAATCAGATGAAACAGATATCTTGTCAAATACTGATCTTTTTCTTTTCTGTGCTTGACATAAACCGCCAAGGCGCTGTCCAAAACATATAAATTGATTAGGCAGTCGGCCAACAAAATTACCGCTTCCTGATTGTCATTTTCACTAAGCGTAAATCCGAATTTTTTCATTATTAATCCGGAGACTATGATAAATACTTTTTTAGCCCCCTCCAGTTGAGTACACAGTCGCAAAACTACGTCATTTGTAGCTTCGAACGGCGAAACAGATGTTGTTTCCTTCCACATTTTCTCCTTCTCACTTATTAGTCCCATTCCAAATTTTTTCAAAAATTCTTTTACAAGCAGCAGACGATTAATGGAATTAGTTCCTTCAAAAATCATATTAATAACCGAATCCCTTAAGTGTCTCTCCGCGGAATAATCTTTCATAAATCCGTTTCCGCCGTGTATTTCTACGTTGGCTACGGCATTTTGGTAGTTAGATTCACTACACCACACCTTAACAATAGAGCACTCTCCGGCGTACTCTCTGATGGCTTCCATCGTTGCTCTTGAATTGCCGAGATCAACTTCGCTCACCGCTTTATCCAATAACCCGGCCGTACGATAAACCATGGATTCTATTCCATATATAAGTGCCGCTATCTGACAAAGCTTTTTTCTGATAGAGCCAAAGGTGTCGATTGGAACCTGAAATTGTTTTCTTTCCCGTGAATATTTGAGGGCTTCATAAAAAATCTGCCTGGAACCGCCGAGACAAGCCGCCCCCAGCTTAAATCTTCCGAGATTCAAAGTGTTCATGGCTATACTAAAACCCTCTCCCACCCTTCCAAGAATATTTTCGACCGGAACCGAGACGTTGAATAAGCTGACGGAAGTAGTGGAAGATCCCAAAATTCCCATTTTATGCTCTTCATTTCCAACTTCAACGCCCGGAAACTCCCGTTCAACAATAAAAGCCGTAATCTCTCTGTCATCGCCAACTTTTGCAAAAAGAATATAAAAATCAGCCAACCTGCCATTGGTTACAAAAATCTTCTCTCCATTAAGCTGATAGGCTCTTCCGTCTTCTCTTAAAACAGCTTTCGTGGTTATCGCTTTTGCATCCGAACCGGCTCCCGACTCAGTCAAACTATAAGCGCCGATTATTTTCCCGGAAACGATACTCGGCAAAAACCTGTTTTTCTGTTCCTCATTGCCGAATAACACAATGGGTAACATGCCAATTCCGGTATCGGCCAGAACGGTGCACGCAAAAGAGCCTTGCCACCCAAGTTCTTCAGCCAGAATAGCGGCTGTCGTTTTGTCCAAATTCTGCCCGCCATATTGTTCGGGAACTTCAATGCCCAATACGCCCAATTCTCCAAGTTTCAAAAGCAAATTTCTTGTTACGTCCCATTCTTTTGATTCTATCCGTACGGTTTGAGGCAATACCTCATTGGCCATAAAATCTTTCAAAGTGTCTCGAATCATTCTTTGATCTTCGGTTAAGTCATATGCCGTAAAAATATCACTGTCGGGTTTTAAAAAGATAAAAGATCCGCCTTTTGGTCTTGAATGATCGAGGTTAATGCCAAGTAATTTTGCCATTCCCCGGCGCGCTGGCTCGGTAAACACTACATCGGCAAAAAGTTCCTGTTCCAGATTCAACGCTTCCGGCAACGGACGAATCATGCCTTCACGCACCGCGAGTATGACGGCCTTAACCGCTTCCGACGATTTGGATTGAATCATTGTTTTAAAACGGTCGGAAGCAAGAAGAAAATCCATCTCGGACAAGTTCAAAATTTTAAATACCGGAGCCCGCGGTCTCTCAAGAAGAAACCAGGCTATTGTTTTCGCTTCAGGAATCAAATCATCCTGTGTCGGAACTACTTTGTCTATCAATCCCGATTCAAGCGCATCTTTTGCCGGAATAAACCCGCCTGACAAGAGAAGAAACAGTGATTTCTCTAAAGAAACCAGACGAGGCAATCGCTGGGTACCTCCCATACCGGGTATAATACCGAGATTAATTTCCGGCTGGCCGAATTGAGTCGGCTGGCCGGATTTAGCTCTTTCAGTTGAAATACGCATCATACACGCCATCGCCAATTCATTGCCACCGCCAAGACAATAACCGTCAATAAGAGCAATGGTCGGCTTGCCAAGATTTTCAAGCGCGTTTACGACCTCATTTGCTTTTGCCAGCAACTCAAGGGCTTTTTGTCTATCACCGCTTTGAGCTATGCCCCAAATATCGTTGACATCAGCTCCGGCCGAGAAAAGACCCTTGCCTTCAATGAAAAGCGCCTTTGTTTTTTCGTCTTCTCTTACTTTTTCTAAATATGACCGTAAAAGCATCAAAACTTCGCCTGAAAGAAAATTCATTGGCGGGTTTTGGATAGTAATTACCGCAAAGTCGGTGCCCTTCAATCTGGAAAGAACGGCTTTTTTAGATTCACTCTGATTCTGGTCCATGGCCTTTTTCCTTTTCTGTGATTTTTAAGGTTCGGTATTACCATACCTCTTTTTTATAAAAAAACAAGCCCCCTTAATTGACGGTCTTTTTAATTCCGCGGTTTTATCTTTGTAATATTTCCTTTACTATTCCGCTGACCATTTGTCCGTCGGCTTTGCCTTTTACCTTGGTCATTACCGCACCAATAACTTTGCCCATATCTTTAGGGCTGGAAGCGCCGGTTTCAGCAATTACTTTTTTAACTTCTTCTTTAGTGGCCTCTTTTGACATTTGCTCGGGCATATATTCAGTGAGGGTTTTGATTTCGTTTTGTTCCTTTTCGGCAAGTTCCGGTCTACCGCCTTTGTTATATTGTTCTATTGAATCTTTTCTTTTTTTTATTTCTGACGACAAAACTTCAATCACTTCTTCATCGTTGAGCTTGCTTGCATCTTCAAGCTTGGCAACGTCAGGTTCGGTCTTGCTTAGTTTGCTCCTTTTTTCTAATTCCCTCGACTTAATCGCGCTTAAGACCAAGCCTAAGACCAGCCGCTTTTCGGCGTTGCCGGACTTGAGGGCATCTTTTACATCGTTTTGAAGTTTTTCTTTTAACATACGTTACAGATCCAGTCCCTGTTTCATTTTACGCTTCTCTTCCTCAAACGTTTCTTCGTCATATTTGCCAAGTTTTTCAAGCCGCTTTCGCAGGGCGCTTAAATGCATACCCATAATCGCCGCGTTCTTCTCTTTTCTTTCGGTTGGTTTTTTAATCCTAAATTTAGATTTTTTTGCCCTAACTAAAACTCCGCTTGATTGGACAAAGCGGTTAAACCGGCGCATTAAACTGCCGATTGATTCATTTGGTTTTCGTTTTACTTCTACCATACAAATACCTCCTTCTAGTCGGTAATTTAAAGTTTAAAATTCTCATTGAATATTATAATTTTTAAATTCATTGAAAATTGCAAATTTATCTTACTATTTTAGGTCCCAATTTCTTGCCCCCTAATAAGTGTATATGTAGATGTGGGACCAATTTGCCCCCATATTCGCCCTCATTCATTATTAACCGATATCCTTTTTCAGCAATCCCGACTTGGTGGGCAACCCTATGGGCAACAATCAGTGCTTTGCCCAATAATTCATTGTCTTTTTCTTCCAAAAAATCTTCAAGCGAATCCGCATGCCTTACCGGAATAATCAATAAGTGAACGGGGGCTTGGGGATTTATGTCTTTAATTACGGCAAAGTCGTTATCTTTATAAACAAAGTCGGCCTTAATCTTTCCGGTTATTATTTTACAAAAGACATCTGAAATCAACTTATGGCTTACAATCTATGATTTACAACTTTGACTTGATTGTTGTCATTAGTTGTCGGTCATCGGTTGTCGGTTATTTCTTGAGTCTCTTCTTCATCGCATCCACTATTTTATCAAGTAATATTGTTTCCTGTATTCCCGTATCCATTTCGCGAATAATAATCGTTCCGTCCAATGCCTCTTTCTGTCCGAATATTAACGTAAATTTAACGCCCAACCGATGGGCAATTCTTAGCTGGGATTTTATGCTGTCTCGGCCGAGCGAAGACTTAACTTCAATGCCTGATTTCCGTAAATTTTCAAATAAAACTAAACTTTTTTTCTTTGCCGCATCGCCCAATTGAGCCAGAAAAACTTTAGGCCTAACGCCTACCTCCGGCACGTTAATATCATTTTGTTTTAAAGCAAGGACAATCCGGTCAAGACCAAGCGCAAATCCTGCCGCCGGTGTTTTGGGACCGCCAAACATATCAATCAAACGGTCATAACGGCCTCCGCCGCCAAGAGCAAGGCCCGTGTTAGGCGGTAGTATGGAAAGTATCGAAACAGATTCATCAACGGGCGCTACGGGGGTTGGCTGTTTTTCAACTTTCTCTTCTGGCATCAATTCAAAAATAGTATGGGTATAATAATCCTGACCCCTCACCAAGAATTGATTTAAAATATATGGAACCTTGGATTCGTCTAAAATTTCAATTAAACGCTTAAAATGCCTTTTGGCTTCTTCTCCCAAAAAATCTAAAATAGGCGGCACGCTTTTTGAAGTCTCCCGACAGACTTCT
>MGIZ01000021.1:2624-3860 GCA_001794015.1 Candidatus Yanofskybacteria bacterium RIFCSPHIGHO2_01_FULL_39_8b | reverse complement strand
ATATGTTTTTTTTAAAACGGTTTTTGCATTGACCACAAACCTTTTTAAGGCGAGTTCGGTAATAATCCTTGAGAGCTCTTGCATAAACCGCCCGGGAGGCGGCATCGCCAAGGCTGTTAAGATGAACATTGTAATTTTTTAAACCCAAACTTTCCAGAATTTTGTAAGCCATAAAAATAAGTTCGGCATCCACTATCTCCGAAGCATCCCCAAGAGTCTCGACTCCGATCTGCCAATGCTGGCGATACCGGCCGGCTTGTGGCTGATCATGTCTGAACATTGGACCGCCATAATAAAGTTTAACCGGATGAGGCCAGACTTGCATACCATTTTCTATATATGCCCTGACAATACCGGCTGTGCCTTCGGGACGTAAAGATAAATCATCTCCGCCCCTGGTTTTAAAGCTATACATTTCTTTTTGGACGATATCAGTCCCCTCGCCGACTCCGCGTAAAAACAAATCAGTATACTCTACAATCGGCGTATCAATTTTTTCAAAACCATAGTCTTCAATAATTCTTTCGGCCTTTTTAAAAATATAATGCCAATATCTCTGCTCTTCC
Source organism: Candidatus Yanofskybacteria bacterium RIFCSPHIGHO2_01_FULL_39_8b (assembly GCA_001794015.1). Lineage (GTDB taxonomy): Bacteria > Patescibacteriota > Minisyncoccia > 2-02-FULL-40-12 > GWA2-44-9 > 2-01-FULL-39-28. Next base: position 3,294 of record MGIZ01000021.1, on the reverse strand, counting down.
GGCAGAATGTCATGCATACCCCTGGGTGCTTGTAATGATTTTGACTTGCTCAAACAACTTACAACATATAACATACGACTTACAACAACTCTTAAATCTTGTTGCTAGTCATGGGTTAATGGTCGTTGGTTAATATTCAATTCCTTCCACCTTCGTTATCTTCGTTACCGGCCACAACCGCAAAAACGCCCGGCCGGTTATCAATGATTTTGCCACTGAACCCCAGCGGCGGGAATCTGAACTCTGTAAACGGTTATCCCCCATCACAAAGTATTCGTCAATATCAAGTCCGATATTTACATTGCCTATTGTTTGCTGGTTATCGGATAAATAAATTTCTTTTAAATTAAGCCCGGTCTTAACTTTACTGTTATAGATTGTAACTTGATTATTCTTTATCTCTACCGTTTCTCCGGGAAGACCGATAATTCTTTTTATGAAAAACTGGGACGGATTTTCGGGATACCGAAACACAACCACATCGCCTCTTTTTGGCTTTTTAAATCTATAGCTTATTTCATCAATAAGTAGGTAGTCGCCATCATGAAAATTCTCCTCCATTGATGCTCCTTTTACAAAAAACGGCTGTACAAGATAATATCTTATTGGGACTATTATAGCAAGCGAGATAATTATTATTTTTGCCGTCTCCCAGACAAACAGCCAAACC
>MGIZ01000021.1:565-2590 GCA_001794015.1 Candidatus Yanofskybacteria bacterium RIFCSPHIGHO2_01_FULL_39_8b | reverse complement strand
CGGATTCGTTGTTTTGTCGGAAATTCTGATTTATATTTCCCTTAATGGAGTTTAATATGTTTTGTTCGTTGGAGTTGGATGTGTTGCTGGGCATTAAAATATAGTAACATTATTTTATGTCTATTTCAATTTTTTAAAAAAACATTTATACTAAAACCTATGATCAAACTAATTATCGGCATCGGTAACCCGGATGAAGAATACCAAAATACCCGGCACAATGTCGGATTTATGATGGTAGACTATTTGGCTAAAAAGCTTGAGGCCAATGATCTTGAATTCAATAAAAATTTTAATTCTATAGTCGGCAAAGGTAAGATAGATAAAACAACCGTAATACTAGTCAAACCGCAAACTTACGTTAACAAATCCGGCAAAGCTGTTTCAAAACTAATTAAAAATTTAAAATTGAAAATTGAAAATTTAATCGTCGTTCACGACGATTTAGATATTCCTTTTGGTAATACAAAAATATCTTTTGACAAAAATTCCGGCGGACACAAGGGCATAGAATCAATAATGCGAGCCCTGAAAACTAAAAAGTTCTACCGCTTAAGAATCGGCCTGGCCAAACCAGCGCTTGCCAAAGCCCGCCAGCAATCAGACAAAAAACGGGATGAATTCGTAGTTAAAATGGTCCTCTCCAAATTCTCTCCCTCCGAGCGGGAAGAGCTCAAGAAAATCTTCAAAGAAGGATACGAGAAACTTTTGCAGTTGAAATAATCGCCCTCGCCCCAACATTAAACCCCGCTCTTTCTACGGATTCAAAGAAAGAGCGGGGTTTAAATTAAATTGAAGTGGGTGGGCAGAACTTTCATCTGCCGCATCAGAGGTTGCGGCCTCTGCGCCTCGAGTCCTCGGCCACACCCACAATCTATAATATATCAAAATTATCTATAAATATCCTTTCGATGGCCGATTTTAAGAATATAAACCGCCCTATCTTTAACGTAAACATCGTAAAGAATCCTATAATCACCGATGCGAATTCTATATTGAGGAAGATTTTTATCTTGGAGCACTTTCACTCCATGAGGATGTGGATTTTTAGCTAAACCTAAAAGCGCCTTGTCTATTTTTGATAAGACTTGGCGCTCTAACTTATTGAGGTCTTTAGCCGCTTTAGGGCTTAATAGTACAGTAAAACTCATCCTTAATTCAACGATTTATATTCTACCGCTTTCCTCTTTTTATAATCATCCCGTGCTTTTTTAATATCCTTAAGTAACCTAGGAGAAGATAATTCCTCTATAATATCCTCTATCTGATGCCATTCTTCCAAAGACAAGATAACTAACGGCGATTGGCCTTGTTTAATCCGAGATTCAATACTTTTGATTAATGCTTGATTGGTCATAAAATTATTATACCTATTATACCAAAAATCTAGCAATAAGCAAAGCCACAATATTAGCCACTTTAATCATGGGATTTATTGCGGGACCGGCTGTATCTTTGTAGGGATCGCCGACCGTATCTCCCGTTACCGCCGCTTTGTGGGCATCGGAACCTTTGCCGCCATAGTTGCCTTCTTCAATATATTTCTTGGCATTATCCCAAGCCGCACCGCCGGAAGTCATGGAAATTGCCACGAACAAACCGGTAATAATAACTCCTACAAGCAATCCTCCCAACGCCTGCGGACCAAGTAAAAAACCAACCGCCACCGGCATAACCACCGGTATCAGTGCCGGCAAAATCATTTCTTTTAAAGCCGCCTTTGTAACTATATCAACTGCCGCTCCATAATTAGGTTTATCGGTTCCGCTCATTATTCCCGGCTTTTCTTTAAACTGCCGGCGAACCTCGTCAACAATCGCCGAACCGGCCCGGCCGACTGCTTCCATCCCCAATGAACCAAAAAGATAAGGCATCATTCCGCCGACAAGCAAACCGATAATCACTCTTACATCTGCCAATTCAAAAAATATATTGACTCCCAATTCCATAAATTCTTGAGTATAAGCGCTGAACAATACCAAAGCCGCTAATCCGGCCGAGGCAATCGCATACCCTTTAGTAACC
>MGIZ01000021.1:0-545 GCA_001794015.1 Candidatus Yanofskybacteria bacterium RIFCSPHIGHO2_01_FULL_39_8b | reverse complement strand
GGTTGTATTACCAACTGAATCAAGGGCATCGGTAACTTCTCTGACCGAATCCGGCAACCCGGCCATCTCGGCAATACCGCCGGCATTATCAGTAATCGGACCGAAAGCATCTATCGCTACGATGATACCCGTCAGAGAAAGCATGCTCATTGTCGCCAGAGCCACGCCGTAAAGACCCATAAAGAAATAAGCAAAATAAATTCCGGCGCCGATGGCAATTATCGGCAGAGCGGTTGATTGCATCGAAACAGCCAGGCCGGTAATAATATTGGTACCATGGCCTGTGGTTGACGCCTTAGCGATAGACTTTACCGGCCTGAATTTTTTTGAAGTATAAAAATCAGTTATTAAAACCATCAAGGCCACTACAGCCACCCCGATCAATAAAGCCCAAAAGACGCTCATCTTCGTAACTATGCCGCCCGATAATTCTTCCAAATTACTAATATAAGGAAGCTTATCCACCATTAAATAAAAAATTCCAGTTAAAATAGCGGCTGTGATTGCAAGGCCCCTATATAGTGCTCCCATAATAGAATGAGACA
>MGIZ01000020.1:37530-40928 GCA_001794015.1 Candidatus Yanofskybacteria bacterium RIFCSPHIGHO2_01_FULL_39_8b | reverse complement strand
CTTGGGCTACTGAAACTCCTTCTTCCCGGATTCTCTTTAATATTTGATCCCTTACTTCATGGCTAACGATGGGTATTCTTCTGGGCATAATGTTTTTGTTCATTTACCCATTATACCAGTGAAATGAGATTACAAGATTTGGGGGACAGGGCATTGTTCATTTACCCATTATACCAGTGAAATGAGATTACAAGATTTGGGGGACAGGGCTGGTCGTCCACGCATTTATTATACCGTACCAATTAAAAGTGGTAAAATATTAATATGGAAGAAATTTTTAAAAAACTAGCAGAATTAGAACAAAAAGTTGATGCAGTTTATAAATCGGCAGAGAAAACAAGAAAATATTTTATGTGGACTCTAATTTTAAGCGTTGTTTTTCTCGTCATCCCATTTATCGCTCTTATTTTTGTAATTCCCTCATTTCTTAGCGCTATCGGTCCGAATCTTGATTTGCTCAAATAATTTGTTGATGAGCGAGGTGGATGAGAAACGGGAAGGGCGAGAGTGAGAGACTTTCATTTCAATAAAAAATGAGCTATACTATACTTATTATATAGTGTTAAGATGATGAAAAAGAAGGAAAAACATAATAAATTACTTAAAAAAGCAAGAAGAGAAAAGGAGCCTCTATTTGATATATCTCAAGAAACCCAAAATAGCATTCTGGGGATTATTTCTATTATTCTTGCAGTTTTAAGCACCTTAAGTATTTTTAATAGAGCCGGTGTGGCCGGAGAAATTTTCAATTCAGTTTCCAAATCCCTTTTCGGTTGGGGATTTTTCATTGTTCCCTTTGCCTTTTTTCTGTTGGCCGTTGCTTTTATAAAATCAATATCAAGAAAAATATATTTAAGTGCCCTTGTTGGAACTCTGCTTTTTGTTCTATCAATTCTGGCCATCTTCTTTATTTTTGGTGAAGTTAATTTTACGGAAAGAGTTAATCAGGGAGGTTATTTGGGCATTGTTATGGGTTTGCCGCTCATGAAGTCTGTTGGCTTTACCGCCTCCTGGATTATTCTTATAGCCACTATAATTATTTCACTTCTGATTACTTTAAATGTACCTTTGTATCGTCTGGTTAAAAAAGAAGATGAAGAAAGATCATTGGTTGATAATATCGTGGTTAAAAAAGGGGGAGAAGTAGTTGATACTGCCAAGGAAGCGGCTAGGGCTCAACAGGCAAAACCAAGGCTGGTAGCTCAAGTTGCCAAAGTTGATCTCACCGACAGAGAATTTGTTATAAAACATCTTAAGCATGGCAAGTGGACACTTCCTCCGCTTGAGCTTTTGCATCGCGACCAGGATGAGGCAATTACCGGAGACATAAATGCCAGCGCCAATATTATTAAAAGAACTTTGGGTAATTTTGGCATTGATGTGGAAATGGGCGAAGTTTCGGTTGGGCCGACGGTAACCCAATTTACGATGAGGCCGGCAGTTGGAGTGAAACTTTCTAAAATAACCACTCTTAATTCTGATTTATCCCTGGCTCTTGCCGCCCATCCCATAAGAATTGAAGCTCCAATTCCCGGAAAATCTCTTGTCGGTATTGAAGTGCCGAATAAAAAAGTCTCAATTGTCGGTTTGCGGGATATGCTTGAAAGCGAGGATTACAAAAAATCCAAATTCTTTTTTCCTTTATCGGTGGGCCGCGACGTGTCCGGTACTCCCGTATTTGCCGGTTTGGATAAGATGCCACACTTGCTTGTTGCCGGCGCGACTGGTACTGGTAAATCAGTATCTATTAATACCCTCCTTCTCTCAATGTTATATAAACATTCTCCGGACATGCTCAAGCTGATTCTTGTTGACCCGAAAAGAGTAGAGCTTACTTTATACAATGATATTCCGCACTTAATAACTCCAGTTATTACCGATAACAAGAAAGTTCTTGGCGCTTTGAAATGGGCAGTCAGTGAAATGGACAGGCGTTATGATACTCTTTCTAAATCGGCATCAAAAGACATCTTTTCATATAATGCAAAAATTGCCGATAAGCATAACAAGGGCAATGAAGAAGATCATCCGATGTCATTTATTGTTATTGTTATTGACGAATTAGCCGATCTCATGGCTTCTTACGGCCGTGATGTTGAAGCGGCGATTGTCCGTTTGGCCCAGATGTCGCGGGCGGTTGGCATCCATTTAATATTATCCACTCAAAGACCATCGGTTGAAGTTATTACCGGACTAATCAAGGCAAACATTACTTCAAGGATTGCTTTTCAGGTTGCCAGTCAGGTTGATTCAAGGACAATTCTCGACATGTCTGGAGCGGAGAAATTGCTCGGTCGGGGAGATATGCTTTTCATGGCCGGAGACGTGGCTAAGCCAAGACGTTTGCAGGGCGCCAATGTTACTGAAAAAGAGGTAAAGGATGTGGTTAAGTTTCTAAGAACGCAAGCCGAGGAGCTAGATTTAGGCGAAGAAGAACCTGATCTGCGGGTTGATTTTAATGCTACCGGTAGTTTTAGCGGAAATACTTCCAATCCGGAAGACGATGCCGATGACGAGTTATATGGCGATGCTAAAGAAGTGGTGATTCATGCCGGTAAAGCCTCGGCTACGCTTCTTCAACGTCGTTTGAAAGTCGGTTATGCCCGGGCGGCCCGATTGCTCGATATTCTAGAAGAAAACGGTGTCATCGGTCCTGGCGATGGTGCCAAGCCCCGCGAGGTCTATATTCGTCCTGATGGCACCATTGCTCAAGAGCCGGCTAATTTAGCTGTGGCAACGGGGATTAATGCGGATACGCCTGAAGCCGAAAATGAGGAGGTGTAAAATAGGGCCGATTAGATTTTTCATTCACTTCGCCATATAGGTCCAATAGAATTTCTGCGTAATTTAACTTTTTGGCATAGAGAATATGAAAAATCATTTCATCTGATAACTATCTCCTCAACTTCTTCTTGGAGAATCAGAGACAATCAGGCCATTTATTGCAGTTTGCAAGCGGCCGAATCTGCTTTTACAATGAATTTTTCCAGAGAACTTGCCAGAGATTTACCGGGTTCAAAAACTATATTAGTTCACCCAGGAGGCATGAAAACCGATTTATTTAAAGGTACGAACACCGATACATCCAATTTTATGGAACCCAATGTTGTGGCCGAAATTATTTGGGACGAGGTTGAATCCCAAAGATCACCATTTAAGGAATTACAAATCATGAGAAATGATGATGGCAGTCCGAGTGTTTCTTACGATCCAAGAATACCCGAATTGCCATTCGCAGATTTGGTAGTTCCTGATGATGTGAAAAAAATGGGAATTCTTAGTAAAGAACAAGCTAAAGCGGCTCAAAAGTTTTTCAGTTTTGAAGATTGATAAATTTGTTGAAATTTCAGTTGTAAGTGCTAAACTCTTCGTAGCACTTTTTAATTTGAAGGAAGTAG
>MGIZ01000020.1:9875-37486 GCA_001794015.1 Candidatus Yanofskybacteria bacterium RIFCSPHIGHO2_01_FULL_39_8b | reverse complement strand
GGTAATTGAAGCTATCTATCGGCCGGATTTTGTCAAGAAAATAACGGCACCTTTTCATGAACACGAACTTAAATTTTTGCCAAATGCGTATTTAGCATTAAGCAGGTTAAAAGAAGCAGGATTCTTAAGAATCTTAGTAACAAATCAGCCGGATGTAGCTCACGGATATATGGAAGAAGAAGTTTGGCGTAAAATACATAAAAAGGTCGTTGATACCCTCGGCTTTGATGATGTTTTAATGTGTAGACATACTAAGGCTGATAACTGCCCATTCAAAAAGCCGTCACCCATGATGCTTCTGGCGGCGGCTGATAAATGGGGGATAGATTTATTTAAATCATGGATGATTGGTGACACTGGTCAAGATATGCAGACTGGCCGGGCGGCTAGATGCAGGACTTTATTAATTGATCGTCCCCATAATTCAGCATTAACTGATGATGACTATTATTTTAGGGTGTTTAGTCTCATGGAAGCGGTGGATAAAATTTTGGAAAAATCTAAACAAGCGTAAACAGCTTGTTTTTTTATCCCTTGATTTTATATTATTATTTTATAGAATAGATTATTAAAACGTAAAAATGTCTTGAGGGAGACATTAGCTTATAATATTATGGCTAAAAAACAAAACGAAGAGAAATCTTCAGTAAGTTCAACAAAGGTGAAAAACGTCGAAATGATGGTAAAAGAAATTCAGGAGAAATATGGCGAAGGGGCGATTATGAAGTTGGGGGAGGTTGGCAGGGTTGATGTAGATGTAATTCCTACCGGATCATTATCCCTTGATTTAGCTTTGGGCGTTGGTGGAATACCGCGAGGCAGGATAATTGAGGTTTATGGTCCTGAAAGTTCCGGCAAGACCACATTATGTCTTCACGTCGTGGCCGAGGCTCAAAAGATGGGCGGAGTGGCGGCTTTTGTTGATGCCGAACACGCGCTAGACCCGGAATATGCCAAAAAAATTGGTGTTAAAATAGACCAGCTTTTAATATCCCAACCTGATACCGGCGAACAGGCTCTGGATATTGTTGAGTCGCTGGTTAAATCCGGCGGCATAGATGTAATTATTGTTGATTCGGTAGCGGCCCTTACGCCCCGGGCGGAGATAGAAGGAGAAATGGATCAACAGCATATGGGTCTTCAGGCTCGATTAATGTCCCATGCTTTGAGAAAACTTACTGCTATTGTGGCTAAATCCAACACGACCATTATTTTTATAAATCAATTGCGAATGAGAATCGGTGTTATGTTTGGCAACCCCGAAACAACTACCGGCGGCATGGCATTGAAGTTCTATTCATCGGTTCGGGTTGAAGTTCGCAAGGCAGCCCAGATACAGGCAGGAGAGAAAATTGTCGGCAACCGAGTAAAGGTAAAAGTAGTTAAAAATAAAGTCGCTCCGCCGTTCAGGACTTGTGAATTTGATATTCTCTATAACGAAGGTATCTCCAAATATGCCGATATTGTCAATGCCGGAGTGAGATATAATGTAGTTTCAAAAGCCGGAAGCTGGTTTAATTATGGTGATCAAAAACTCGGCCAAGGCATTGAAGGCTCTCGCCAGTATCTCAAAGAGAATCCTAAAGTCGAAAAAGAAATTGTCTCAAAAATTAAGGAGGCGGCAGTGCTTGAAGCTTAATCGCTTTTGTCTCTTTAATTTCTTACCCGATTTTAATAATTCTTTTTCTATCCCCTAAGCATTGTAATCCCTAAGCAGTGAGTTGATATTTATATATTTTGTGGTATTATATTCTCAGTTATTTTAAATTGAGGATAGAAAGTGCCAAAAGCTCTGGTTTTTTCTAGAGATGTAGGCGGTACCAGGGGTTTGATTCCTGTTGTAAAAATTCTTCAAGAGAGAAAGTTTGAAATTAAATGGGTTGCACAAGAAGATGGAGGGGGCAAAGATATTCTTTCAGCCCAGGGAATTAAGCATTGCTACATCAAAAGTCCGCAGGATATAAAGTGTCCAGACTTAATAGTATCTAGTGCATGTTCTGGTCAGGGCGTCGAAGCGGTTAGATTTTTTAATTCTGCTAAATCGGTAGTTGTTCAGGATCAACGGGGTGCTGGTTTGAAAAATTGGTCCGAAGGTTCAAGGCCTAGCTTTATATTCGTAAATGATAATATTGATGTCGAGATAACTTTTAATGCTTGGCGAGGATATAAAAGTTCTCAGATTATTATTTCTGGCTATCCTGCCCTCGATTCTTATGCAGATTTTAATACGGCTAGATCTAGAAATAAGATTTATGATTTATTTAAAATAGATGACGGGAAGCCCGCAGTATTATTCGCTGGAGTGTGGTGGGAGACTGGACATGCGATATCAGAGCTTGTAGAATCTTTAAATGCTCTAAGTGAAGATGTATATCTCATTCCCAGGCTTCATCCGGGGATGAAAGATGAAACACCCGAGGAGCTTCCATTGTGGGAAGAATCTTTGGCAAAGTTTAGAGGAGTCTTGATTGATACCCATGCTCCGGGGGTTGATATTAGGGATCTAATATCCGTATCTAATTTAGTTGTTTCTATTTTTTCAACAGTATTAACTGAAGCAGCTATTTTAAGAAAGCCGAATATTGCCATTCTTTATCCAGACAGGGGGATGAAGATTTATAGAAGACTTACCGGTTTAAATTATTATCCGATGGTTTCTTTAGGTTGTACGGATATAGCTTGTAACAGAATCGAATTAATGGAAAAATTACAGAAAGGAATTTCGGGATCTCTTGATCTCTCAGAATCTCAGGGGAAGGTGTTCAAATGTGACGGAAAAAATTCAGAAAGGATCGCAGATTTTATAGAAGACATAATTCAATAGGCGCCACTCGGCGCCTTTACGTTTTTTTGGTTTATGATTTAATTATAGGGGATGAATCCCGTTAGAAGTACTCATATGAATATACTTCAAATTAATACAGCTGATATCCGAGGGGGAGCGGCTAAGGTTGCCTATCGGTTCGGAAAAGAGTTGGAAAAAGAGGGACACGGGTCTGTACTTTTGGTTTCTCGAAAATATTCTTTGGATGATAATGTTGTCCCAATTCGGCCATATAACGATTTCAAGAGAAGGCTTTTAAAAAAACTGACTTATTATTTGGCTAATGATATAGATCTTTTTCATTCAGATCATATTCTAAAGATGAATGAATTTAAGAAGGCAGATATAATACATTGTCACAATCTTCATTCAAATTATTTTAATTTAAAAACATTGATAAAAATCTCAGCTTCAAAACCCGTAATATGGACATTCCACGATATGTGGCCGATTACTGCCCATTGCGCCCACTCATTCGATGGTGCTTTAAAGAACAGCGGATTTTTTACCTGCCCAAGTTTAGAGATCTATCCGCCAATCGCTTGGCATAATGAAAAATATTTAGAGAAAATTAAAGAACAAGTATATTCAAAATCTAATTTTCATATTGTTACGCCCTCAAAATGGCTTGCAGACAAAGTCGGCCAAAGCACACTAGCGAATAAGCCTATAACCGTAATCTATAATGGGATTGATACAAATATTTTTAAATCTTTGTCGAAAGATCAGTCTCGGGATGAACTTGGATTACCCCAGGATAAAAAAATAATTTTGATCGTTGCTAAAAGGGGACAATCTAATCCCTGGAAAGGCGGTAATTATTTTCAGAATATAGTTAACAAATACAAACACAGGAACGACATATGTTTTATTGATCTCGGAGGCATTAAAGAAGATGATTCAATGCCAAATCTTAAGATCGTACCATACATTAATGATGAAAAAGTTATGGCAAAATATTATTCAGCTTCAGATATTCTCCTTTATCCCTCGATTGCTGATAATTGTCCTCTCGTTGTTCTTGAGGCTCAAGCCTGCGGATTGCCGGTCTTATCATTTAATACTGGCGGAATATCTGAATTAGTTGAACATAAAAAAACCGGTTACATTGCCGGATATAAAAAATCAGAAGAGCTTTCTGCTGGTCTTGAGTTCCTTCTTTCACTTCCCGACCATGAGTTGAAAAGTATGAGAAATAGTTCTTCTATTGGGGCAAGTCAAAATTTCTCGCTCGAACTCATGGCCCAAAAATATTTAGAACTTTATTCCTCCATCCTTTACGATTAACGGGATTATTATATAAAATTATTAAATTCTTTTTTAAATCTTTCTTCGTTCCAATTCCTTACGACAAATCGGGGAAGAGCATATAAGTTAGAATTTTTAGTTACTCTTTCGTGGATGTTTGAACAGGCATAGTTGAATCCGGATTTTTTTACTATTTCAATGGCGTTTTTATCGAAACTTTCTTTATCACCAAAGGGATAAGCAAGGCTTATTTGAGGATAGTTTAATACTTTCTCGATTTGTTTTTTGCTTCCATTAATCTCCTCCTCTTGTTTGGGCAAGGGCAAGGCAGACAAGCGCGGGTGGGATATGGTATGAGCGCCAATTTCGATTAGATTGCATTTGGCCAGTTCAATCAATTCATCATGCGTAAGCGGCCGGCCTCGGTCTTCGGGTCTTGTATTGCCGTCCCAGTAGAAATGTTTATTGGAACTTATATATCCAGAAGTAATAAAAATTGTAGCGGGGACGTTCAACTCTTTTAATATGGGCAGGGCATTATGGAGATTGTCAGCATAGCCGTCATCAAAAGTTACTGCAACCGAGTTGTCTTTAAGCCCGCCTTTTCTTAGCCACATGACGAGTTGGACTAAGGGGACTATATTATATTTCTGCTTCAAATATAGAAGTTGATTTTTGAAATTTTCAGGGTTAACAGAAAGTTGTAACGGGTCATCTTTAACATCTGCTATTCTATGGTAGAGAAGAATATATGCGGTAGGGATTAATCTGTTTCTGGTTCTATTGAGGATATTTTTTTGAATTTTTATTATTCTTTTTATGAATCCTAACATTGTTTTGAAATTAGTAATAAGGAATTATGCCAAGAGATCTTTTCTTTTTGCGTGTATTAAGAGGTAATATTGTGTTTTATCAAATATTTTAAATGGTGGTTTGAGTACTTTGTTTACGCGATAATCAAAATGATTTATGAGGTATTTAAAATTATTTTTTTCTAAAATATTGAGCAATTCCCCTAAGTTCTGATTTTGTTTTGCAAATGAGTGCCATTCAATGCACATTTCTTTAATATCTCTAAGTTTGTTATTTAACTCCAGATCTCCAAGGACCTCAACTTCCGAACCCTCAATATTGAGTTTTATAAAATCTACTTCAGAAGTTATGTGTTTACTTAATTTCTCAACTTGAATTTCTTGGTTGCCTGATTCAGTAATTTTGCTTGCGTCAGTTTGATTGGCAATAAAATTTACCTTGCCATCTTTGGAATATAGGCCCGATTTAATAACTTTAACATCATTAAGATCATTGGAAATGATATTTTTTTCGAGTAACTCAATGGAAACAGCGTCGGGTTCGAATATGATGATTTTGGCAGAAGGATAGATCTTTTTGAAGTACAATGCAGATAAACCTATGTGTCCGCCGCCGTCGATTATAATTGGATTTTCCGTGGCGGCGGTAAAATGATAGATTTTGTCTATGAAAATATTTTTAAACTCTGAAAACAATGACCGGGTATCGTTATAATAGACGCTAAAGTTCAGAATTTTTGTTTTTCTGACACCAAATCTTCTTAGAAGTTTGCGATTAAATCTGAGTTTTAAAAAAGTAAAGAACATTAAAATTTAATATCTTCAAAATTTATCATTGGGAAAACATCTAAAAAACTATCCGGAGTAGCATTATATATCTCAATATCCGGCTTAGTTTTTTTAATTTTTTGGTAAAAAAGCCTGTAGTTTCTAAACAATTGCAGCGCATTGGCGATGTTTTCTTCGTAAGTCAACTTTTTTCGTTTTTTTAGGGCTGGATCTGATATATCATCCGAGTTGTTTACGCGCCTTACTTCTTTAAGGAGTTGGGTATTATCGTAAAAATGATTATAAGTCGTAGAAGTTTTGCCATTTATGTTAAAACATAAAAAGTTGTGTTCGCAGCCAAGCAGATATATCTTTTTAAAGCCCATATAAGACGCAATTATTAAGCATAATAATAGAGAATTTTTTGGCCAAGGCAGAAATTTATCCAGTTCGATATTAAAGTCAAATTTATCACTTATTATTCCTTGTGTCCCAAAATATAAAACTTTATTTTTTTGAAAAAGATTCTTCTTTTCCACCTCTTCTTTGCCATAAATATTTAGAAAAAAAACAGTATTCGAATTGGTTAATTTGGATTTATTTTTAAGTTCCTTTACAAAATAACTTTCTTCATCTTTAGAAAAATAAGCAGTGTCAGAGAGGACGTGATTATTATGATTTAATAGTCCGTACTGACTGTGGTAATTAAACTCATTCATTACGAAAGTAAATTCGTCCTTTAATTTAGTTATACCCAGATTCTTTATAGAGGGACCATTGCCTAGTATGAAACAACGTTTATTGTCATATTTATCTTTAAGTTCCCTGTTTTTTTCTAAGGTATTTTTTAGTTTCCAGCTCAAAATCTTGGGATATAATATATTTCTGTAAATATATTGAGGTACGTGATTTATTTTTTTTAAAATGGTCATTTTAATATGAGCCTATCACATTATATATTTTTTCGATATCCTTCAATTGATTTTCTATAGTTTTTAAGAATAGGCTGTTTGTCAAAAATGATTTAGTCATTGCATATAGTCCCGGTTTAAATTTGGCATCCAACTCATTGTTTAATTTTAAGTTTTCGATAGGATGTCCAATCCTTTGGATCTTTAGTTCTTCAAGGGGCATAAAGATTAATTTATTTTTCTTTGTTAATAGTTCAATTTTCCAGTTTCCTGGAGATTGCCAGTTGGCATGATAGGAAAATAAGATGTCCGGATTTACGATTCCGTAACCGGAATAAATTGATCCTCTGGGGTGCCAAGGCAGGATATTTTTACCCCCCACTTGGGAATATAATTTTTTGGGATGACCCACAAGAAAAAATGCCATATCAATTACATGACTTGAATTCATAATTAGCCAATTTTTCTTTACCATTTTTGGTTTGTTCAAGTTTTTTATCAAGTGGCTTCTTTCTGAAAAATCAAAAGTGAATGATAGCGCTCCGCCATCTTTTTTAATTATTTCCTTCGCTCTCATGGCAGATGCATAAAATCTTCTGTTGTAAGCTATAAAAATTTTAGTCCGATGCTTGTTGGCTAAGGCTTGAGTCTTTTTGATGTCAGCCAGGTTTATTCCTCCAGGCTTTTCAATCAAAATATTTTTTATTCCATATCTGATTAGTTCTCTTGCTGAAGCTCCTAGGTTTTCTTCATTTGTGGCGATGATGGCAAAGCGGGGGACTGGCGGCTTAGGTTCTAGCCATTTTATAAGCCCCCCCGTTATTACTGAAGTCTGGATCTTATCCTCAAATAGTTTGGCCGATTCTTCACTTCTTCCTACGACAATAAAACCTACATTTATAGATTTCAAAACTTTTGCGTATTCTTGTCCCATGTAGCCTGCGCCGACTAGTAAAATCATGTAAACGGATAATAGTTATATTTTTTACCCGAATGTTTATTTAGAAATAACCTTAATGATTCTAAAAAACTAAGATGTAATTTAGCCGAATCTTTATATGTAATCAAGTTACAGTTGCCCGTGCCAATTATATTTTCTACCAATAGATTGGTCATTTGGCTCTGCATTAAAAATTGCATATCAGTTTCTTTCCATTGCCAGTTATTTTCTCTATCGGATGTCCAAGCTTTATTTTCCGAGTCTTTAATTATTGTTCTGAATTTTGAATCGTCGGAAATGTCAATAATTATAGGGCTGCTTCCTTTATTGGAGAAACTAAATATGGCCTGACCTTTATTTTTAAATTTTACTATCAAAGTTCCAGTAATTTCAAAGAATCCTTTTCTTTTGCTTGAAATTGGCCTGGGGTCAAGATAGCTGGTGTCAACTTTAAAATCTAATGATCTGGTCAGATAGGACATGTAATCAATATAATGAATAGCGCTGCCCATTAAAACTGGTTTTCCGCTATGAGCGTAAAATAATATATTGCTACCCAATTTGTCTCTTAAATTTCTATAGAAAGGCATAATCCTGATAGGACAATTTACCCAGGCTTTTATCTCATTCTTAGTTATAATTTTTTGAATTATTTCATAATCTTTTCTTTTGTTGAACAATATTTTTTCCAGAATTAAATATTTTACCTTATTTTTTTTAATTAATTGTTTTAAAATGCCAGCTCTTACATCAGAGGTTGTCGCTACTATCGCCAAATCAATCGATTCCCCGCTGGCCATGTTTTTTATAAAACTTATCCTGTGGATTTCTCTCTCAACTGAAATCGTATCATATCTTTCAGCGGCTAATTTAAGAGATTCAGGAGATGGGTCGATGACCGAGATATCAAGAGGAAATGACGTCTTTTTTAGAGCCTGAAGATGACGACTTCCAATCTGACCGGCGCCAATGATATAAACTTTAAACATAGCCATAGACATTAAACCAATGAGCTGACGGCTTCGTTATCAATACTGTCTCGAGACGAGAAGGTTTTTTTATCGGTCTGTGAAAAATTTTTATAGAAAGACAATCTGGGCTGGAATGAATAGTAGTGGGTTTTTTCTTTTGGGATAATTATAAACATTTTATCATCCTCAAGGATCAATTTCTGGTTGTCATTAAAATCGAATAACTCTTCATGAGTTTTATCGCCGATTCTGTTATCTATTAATTTAATTTTTACTTTTCTGCCGCCAAAGTGCTTGCTTAAAAATATTTTTGCCATATCCGCCATTTTAATTGACGGCATTTTAAGAATAAAAACTTCACCGCCCTGGGTCAATTCGGCTGCTTTAAGCACCAACTTAACTGCCTGGTCTATGGACATGAAAAATCTGGTTGCGTTTTTATCGGTGAGATTAATTTGTCCGTTTTTATCGGCTTGTTTTTTCCATAGCGGCAGAACCGATGCTTCCGACCAGGCGACGTTCCCAAACCTGACACAGGAAAATTTAGTTTTATCTTTGGAAAAATAGCTGGTGTTCGTCAAAAGCTTTTCCATCATTAATTTCGATAAACCCATAACATTGCCCGGGTTAGCTGCTTTATCGGTAGATATGGCTATGACCTTCTTCACATTATTTTTGAAGGCAGCATCTATCACATTTTGGGAGCCGAAAACATTAGTTTTAATAGTTTCAAGCGGATTATATTCACAAAGAGGGACGTGTTTTAGGGCTGCGGCATGAAAGACAATATCTACATTTTCAAAGGCTAAATCAAGGCGCTTAGAATCTCTTATATCGCCTATAAGCATTCTGATATTTTTAGGATGGTCAAGTTTCTCCAGAAAATGATATTGTTTACTGTCGTTGCGAGACAAGATTCTAATTTGGCGAGGTTGATAGGCTAAAGCCTGCCTCACTATTTTGGAGCCTATAGAACCGGTGCCGCCGGTGACCAATATGGTTTTATTTTTAAAAAAATTAGACATAACTTTTTATAGTATTTACCAGCTTTTCCACTATATATTTAATATCTTTTTCTTTCAACCCTACATAGAAAGGGAGAGCTATAGAAGATCGACTGATTTCTTCAGTAATAGGAAAATCGCCTGTTTTATATCCGAATTTATTTTTGTAAAAACTAAAAAGATGGATTGCGGGAAGATAGGGTTTTGTGGCAATATTTTTCTTTTCCATGGCTAAAATTATTTTATTTCGCTGAGATTCGGATTTTATATTTTTAATTTTTGCTACATATACGAACCAAGTATGGTCATTTAATTCATGTATTTGAGGAACTTGAACCAGAGAGTCATATTCTTCTAAATATTTATTATAAAGTAAGGCTATTTTTTTTCTTTCGGCAATCATGTAATCCAGTTTGGATAACTGGGCCAATCCAAGAGCGGCGCTTACCTCATTCATCCTATAATTATAACCAAGTCTTTGATGATCAAGCCACTGCATATTATCGGATCGGCCTTGGTTTCTTAGACTGTTAACCACTTTGTATATGGATTTTTTATCGGTAACCAGCATCCCGCCTTCGGCTGTAGTCATTTGTTTATTTGGATAAAATGCGAATACGGCTGATTCCCCGAAAGTTCCTACGGTTTTTCCTCTATATTTGGCGCATATAGATTCACAGACATCCTCTATTATTTTTAAGTTATATTTCTTGGCTATCTTTTTTATTGGACTCATGTCAGCTGATTGCCCGAAGATATGAACCACCAATATCGCTTTAGTTTTTTTATTTATAGCCTGCTCGATTTTCCCAGGATCCATATTGTATGTAATGGGATCTATATCAACAAAAACTGGCTTGGCTCCGACATATAGAATACAATTTGCCGAGGCTATAAAAGAAAAAGGGGACGTAATGACTTCGTCCCCTGATTGTATCCCAGCCGCAATCATAGCTAAATGCAGACCGGCGGTTCCGCTTGAAACTGAACAGGCATACCTTGTGCCTATTTTTTCTGCAAATTTTCTCTCAAATTCTTTATGCAATGGTCCCAGACTCAAGTTCCCAGAATTTAAAACATCAAGCACTGCTTGTTTTTCTCCTTTAGTTATATATGGTTTAGCGATTGGATATTTATTCATGTTTTATTAATAAGGGTGGCTAAATATTCCAACATTTCTTTATTGAGCAAGGTATATTCTTTTCCAGCCAGGATTATTTTTGCTCCATGATGAGGCGGGAAGAAAAATGCTCTTATTTTTCTGTCTATGTCTTCAGCTGAATCTTTGTCCGGATTAACTATCTTTAAATTTTCTAAATCTTTTGCTGTAAGATAAAGTCCACCATGGTTTTCCTTTGTTTCAATCAGCCGGCCTTCCATAAAAAGTTTCATTATTTCTATAAAAAGCTCAAAAAGTTTTTCTCCGGATTTTTTTTCGAGAGCTAATACGGTTTCTGTTAAGGGGTCAATTGGAAATCTAAGAACTTGAATTATTGGTCCGGAATCAAATTTTTCAGAATTGATAAAATGAGCACTGACACCAAAGTTATCTTTTTGGTCAAGAATGGCGGTATTATATCCGGCTCGGCTTTTATATTCAGGCAGGGGAGCGGGGTGGAAGTTTATGCAGCCCAGCCCGCCAAGTTTAAAAAGGGGCTCTTTTATTTTTCTAGGATGGAGATATGAAATAATTAGATCAATGTTCTCCAGACTTTTATCTCTATTCTCTATCATCTTATATATAACTTGATCGTCAAAATAGGTTGGTATTGCTAACTTTTTTGCGGTAACGCCTAGGCATTCAGGTTTGTTTTCATTCTGGTCGGCCACGACAAAAGGAACGTTGATTTTATTATCTACCAGCCATTTTAGGGCTTGTGCGGCGCCCTTTTTTCTCCCCAAGAGTATTACTTTTTTGATCATGGTTATGCTTTTTTATGTTGGGAAAAATCTCAATATACTTTACCATTTATATATTTCCCATCAATATTTACATTGATATATATTATTGTATAAAAAAAACGGATTTTTTACGGTTTTAACATAATTTTAATAAGATATTTGCTTATTTAGCAATTGTGAATTAATGGTTAGATTTTCTAAAATTTTAGCTACTCTTGGGCCGGTCTTACCATCTCCCCATGGGTTTTTCAGGGTTTTTAGGCGGGCAATATAGGCAGGGTTCAATGATTTTTTGACAGTTGATATAATCTCATTTTTTTTATAATCAACGTCAATTACATTCTCGCCTCTTTGTCTGTTCTTCTGGCGGGTGCCAATATTAACTACTGGTGTGCCGAACGATGATGATTCAACCATTGCTCCGCTGGAATTGCCAACCCAAACATCGGCTTCCCTTTCAAGGGCAAGAAAATATTCATAGGGCAGGTTTTGATAAATATGAAAAAGCGGATTCCCCCTCTCTCTTTCTATTTCTTTAACTATTTTTCTTCCGCCGGCATCGGCATTAGGATAAATAACGATTATTGGTAATTCAAGATATTTTAGGGCTGCCAATGTCTCTTTGATTTGTTTTTTAGTTCTATCAAGTTCGTAGCTTACAGAATGTTGAATAAGGAGGATGAATTGAGACGGTGAAGGGAACCCTAGTTTGACGAAGAGTTCTTTTCTTGTCGGTAATTTCTGATTGAGAATGATATCCAACGATGCTTCTCCGACGACATGAATTCTCCACCTATCTTCTCCCATTTTTTCAATTCTGTTTGCTGATTCTTGAGTAGAGGCAAAATGCAGACTACACATTTTCGTTATCGCATGACGGGCAATTTCATCAAACGCAGATGTTCTTTCCCCACCCCTAAAATGTCCGGTTGGAATTCCAAGATATAAGCAAGCCATAGCTACGCATAATTCTTCTGATCGATCACCGAGGACCAAAACAAAATCAGGTCTATTTTTAATGAAAGTCTCGGTTAACTTTGTTAGAAAGTTTCCAGTGAATCTTGCAACGCCAGAGAAGCCATCATTGTTAAATTTAGCCTCTATGGATTTGGTGCCCGGGAAAATTTTCTTAACTTCATTTACTGTCGAACCAAAGCCGGGCGTTAAATGAATCCCAGTGACATACATTTGCAATTCAAGTTTGGGGCTGACATCTACTGATTTAAGAATAGATTTCATTATGCCGAAATCCGCCCTTGTGCCAGATATATAAGCGATTTTTCTTTTTTTCATAGCAATATGACTTTATATTGTAAAAAGCTGAAAAGAATTTAGATTATTTTGGCTTAAGTGTCAAGTTATCAAATCCCAGCTTAATAGCTGATCTTTCTTTATTTTTCTTTTTGCTTTTTTGCCCAATATTTTATTAAGAAATTTTGGTTTTATTCCAGTACCAGGTCTTTTTACGGCTATATTTACGGCGGTTAATTTTTCACCGGCGGCTATGTCGTGAGCAGCCACAAGGCTTTTTCTGGCGATTTCAGCAATTTTATTTTCGCTGGCAAAAGGCATTTTTTTACCGGTTCCCATGGCGGCTTCAACATGACGAATGGAAGATACAAGCTGTCTTAATTCTGCCGGTTCTAAAGATGCTAGATGATCAGGGCCGGGCAAATTTCCATCAAGTGTAAAATGCTTTTCTAAAATTCTTATTCCAAGAGGTACTGAAGCGATGGCGATTTCTATTCCGATAGTGTGTTCTGAAAAGCCTATGGGTATATTTTTAAATTCTGTTCTAAGGGCAGTAATTGCTTTTAGATTGGCCTCTTGATAGGGCGTTGGATAGTTGGTTGTGCAGTGCAATATAACCAGTTTCTGATGGCCGGTTTTTTGTATTGTCCTAACCGCTTCTTTAATTTCTGGCAAATCAGACATCCCGGTCGATAAAATTATAGGCAGTTTCCACTTAGCGATTTCAGTAAGGTAGGGTAGGTTATTAGTATCGGTTGAACCGACTTTTATGGCTTTTACTCCAAGTTTATGGAGGAAAACGGCATCGTCTAAAGAAAATGGGGTGGATAAAAATATTAATTTTTTCTGTTCAGCATATTGTTTTAATTCCTGGTGCCATTCTCTGGGCAACATTAGTCTCTTAAGCATTTCGTATTGGCTTTCCTTGGCCTTGCCCTCATTACGAGCCTGATAGTTTGCTTTAGCCGTGGCTTTAGTTATTAATGTATCAGGATTGAAAGTTTGAAATTTGACAGCATCAGCACCGGAATCAGCGGCAACATCTATAAGTTTTTTTGCCAATTTTAAACTGCCGTTATGATTAACGCCGGCTTCGGCAATAATGAATACCGCCGATTTGTTAGATATTATTTTGTGACCTATTTTTACCTCATTCATTTTATGGGTATTACTTTTCCGGTTTTACTGCTTTTTTCAAGGGCAAATAAAGCCTTCAAGAAATGTCGATTTTCTTTGAAAGTAAAAGGAAAAGGTTTCTTGCCCTCTAGGGCATTTATAAAGAGACCGATTTCTTCTTCATACATATCCTCGGTAGAAACATAATGTTTCTCGCTTCGGCCCTTGTTTAGCTGGATCAATTGAGAATCAGTTCTTGATTTGTGGATTTTTATCGTGTAATCAAGCCACTCCCACTCAAGAACTCCTTTTGTACCGACTACTCTTAAAGTTCGCATCGGTTTTTTGGACAGAAGATCTATGATCGTTGTCGCACTGATTCCATTCTCGAAATTTAAAATTGCAGAATAAAAGTCATCTGCATCCATATCCAGATCGGATAGTTTTTTTGTTACGCCGGAGATATTTTTTATTTCGCTTAACCCTAATGCAAAAGTTAGCCAGCCCAGCTCAAAAGCAAACATTTCTCGGCAAGCACCAGTTTCTTTTTTGGAAAAATAAACCTTTTTGGAATCTTCCCAAGGATGCCAATCGGGCAGATATTGGCCCATATGGTATTGAAAAGCCAGTACTTTGCCGATAGAGTTTTGTTCAATAAGCTCTTTTATTTTCTTGATGGACGGGTTAAACCTCCAGCTGTTTGAAGGGACACCCACAATACCGAATTTAGAATTTAGAATTTTTAATTTAGAATTTAGAAGCTGATTATAGCCTTTGTCTGTCGTGGGATGTTCAACAAAGAAATGCTTGTTATTCTTCAAAGCCCAAAGGAAATATTTATCGTGGGCATTGGGTGGAGTGGAGACTATAAAAACATCAGGGTTGAAATCTGCAATTGCCCTTTTAAAACTTTCGGTTACTTTAATACCATATTCTTTCCCGACATTTTCGGCTCGCTCTTTCCAAATATCAAAGCCAAAGATGTTCCCTCTTTTTATTTTATTGGCCAGAAGATTTCTGATTCTTCTTCGTCCCATTGAACCTAATCCGATAACTAAAAATTTAAGTTTAGACTTTAGCATTAATTCTTTGACATCTGATGTCTAAAAGACATCTGATGTCAATAATTTGTTTAAATTAAATTGATTTAATTTCTTTTTCTAATTTCTTTTTATTTCTATATAAAATTTCTGCCATCACCCATTCTTCGGGAGTATCTAAGTCAATCGATCGCCATTTTGGACAGACAACAGCTTTAGTTTTGGTAGTTATCACTCGCCTTTCTTTCTTCAAAGTTGCAATATCTATTATATAAACAAAACAGCCGTTTAGCAGATATGCCGGAGACCAAGCCTGCATATTTGTTGACATTCCTTCATGGCCATTTACTAGAATAATGTCATTTTTATCGTTCATGTGGTAAAGGCGGGGATGAGTTGAGCAAACGGTTAAAACCGTAGTGGCATCTGTTTCTTTCATCATTTTCCAACAGGCATCTATGTCTTTAAGCTCACGTAGGGGAGATGTGGCTTGCAGCATTAACAGGTGGGTAGGTTTGTAATTTTGTTCTTTCTCGAGGCGATTCAGGGTGTATAAGATTGTATCAATTGCCATGGATTTGTCTTGGGCTAATTCGGCCGGTCTCAAAAAGGGGACTTCGGCTCCATATTTTTTTGCTATTTTTGCTATTTTGGGTGAATCCGTATCAACGATCAGCCGGTCGGTATGTGGCCATGAAAGCGCTTGTTCAACAGCATGGGCGATCAGAGGTTTATTTACGAATTTTTTGAAATTTTTCCCAGGGATTCTTTTTGATCCTCCGCGAGCGGGTATGTAAGCGAGGATTATCGGTTTTTGTTTTTTCATTTTACTTTAAATTTTAATTGCCACCTTCCATTAACTTTTTTCCAGAGGTGGGGACTTCTGTACCTTTCGATTACTTCCCAGAAATGCTTTTCAGTTATGCCAAGATATTGAAGGAATTCTTTAAAATACTGTTTTGGAAATTCTCCATCATATCTTTTTACTAAAGAAATAGCTTCTTCACGTGTAATATGTCCGCTCCGGATTTCCATTTGAGCGTCACGGGAAGCTCTTCCGAGGCCGAATTTGATATAGCCCAGATACCAATGGAACCCGTCGGTTTTATCATCAAGGCTGGCATACTTTGAATATGTGCCTTCAGATCTTCCTTCGGGGTTAGCTTCAAATCCGGTGTGCTCTGCCGAATAATAATAATTTTCCTGGGGAATCCATTTGTGATAATAGGACCACCAATGCATCTCTGTCCCAAGTTTTTCTATTTGGGCAAATGGAGGAGATTTAAATATGGAGAAATTACTTTCTTTAAGGTCCTCTTTCGTCAGGATTCCCATCTTTAAGCCCTCTTTAACAAGCGCATCTACTCCAGATCCTTTGTAATATAACTTTTCCCAATCTCTGGGTGATTCATGGGACTTATTCTTATTTTGCATAGATCCGCCATATTCTACTTCGCCGTTTTCTCCGTAGAAAATTAAAGGAATTTTAAATCTGACGGCAATATGAAAAGGGTAACATTTTTGTCCCCAGCCGAACGGTTCCCAGGCATCACCCTTTAATTCAAAAGCAATTCTGGCCAGCTTTCTGTATATTTTACCATTGGGGTAAAATAAAACATTATCAAAACCAGAATCTTTAAAATTTAAATAATTTTTCCACCCAATGTCGGTGTATAAAAACGGCGCCCAAGTTACAGTTAAAGGGTGCATACCGTATTTGGTTTTCAGTTGGTGAGCCACGATGCCGCTGTCTTTTCCTCCGCTAGATGGGACAACAACGTCATAACTGCCATCTTGGGAGCGATGCTTGTTCAGAAGTTTAATTAACTCTTTTTCTCTCTTGGCCCAATCAATTTTTGTGTTTTTTTCTTCAACATAACGGCAGGCATTGCATATGCCTTCGGCATCAAATTCTGTTCTTGGTCGCTGGTTTGAGACAACACATTTTTTACAGAAAATAACTTCTTTTGGGAGCTGTGCAAGTTGTTTGTCTAGAGTCTTTACCATATTTGAAGAATTTTAATATTATAAGCTAACTGCAGCCCGCTCATCATAAATCTTTTCCCATTTAAGTTTATCGTCCATGATCTAATCGGGTGATCTTTGTGGGGGACGATTTTAAACGGCATTATTTGCTCTGAAAATTTATACTTGTATCCCTTTTTTGTCAGATAATCGCCTATTCTTTTTGTTGAAAACTGGTTTATAACAGATTTGTCTCCCCATTTTTTATCTTTATCCATTTTGTATTTAAGTTTGACATCTAAATTCCAGTCATTGAAAATGCCGGTTATTATTATCAGGCCCTTTTTGTTTAGATGTTTGAAAATGTTATTTAAAATTTCGTAAGGATTATCAAAATAGCTGAGGATGGATGCGGCGGTTATTACATCAAATTTCCTGTTGAATTTAAAATTTTTCGCGTTGGCGACTGTAAAATTAATTTTAGAGCCGCCGAAACGTTCTTTGGCGTTTTTGATTAATTTAGGAGAAATATCAAAACCATACACATCGTCAGTTTTAAACCTATTTTTTAAATAAAATGGTAATTCGCCGGAAGCGCAGCCGATGTCGAGAATGCTAAAATCCCCCGTATTTTTAAAACGTTTTTGTATAATTGCAGCCATATCTTTAAATAATTCTTTCGGTTTAAAATTTTTATCTTTTTTTATGTGGAAATCTGAATTACCCATTGTTTTAATATTTTTAAGCCCTCGGGACCGCTTTTTTCAGGGTGGAATTGAAGGCCGGTTATGTTATTTTTTTGTACCACCGCTGTTATAATATTGCTTCCATAATTTATTGATGCCAAGATGTTTTTCTTGTTTTCTGGTAAAGCGACATAAGAATGGACAAAATACATTTCTACCCCCTCTTTACTTGATGATAATACAGTGTTTTTCCAACTTTTCAAATGCTTTGATTTATTCAATTCTGACCAGCCAATATTGGGAATTTTGTAGTTTTTATTTTGTTTCGGATCGGGTATTCTTTTTACAGCTCCAGAAATTAAGCTTAAACCCTCATGCTTTCCAAACTCTTCGCTATAGTCAAAAAGAAACTGCATTCCCAAGCATATGCCTAGCAGATTTTTTTCTGAATCGGCAAAGTCTAGAATTGGCTTAACCAGATTTTTCTTTTTTAGTCCCATCATCCCATCGTCGAAAGCACCGACTCCCGGCAAAACAAGCGCATCAGCTGTTTTGATATTTGAGATACTGCTGGTAACGATTGGCTCGATTCCAAGAAATCTAAAAGCATTAGTTAGACTGAATAAATTTCCGAATCCGTAGTCAATTATTATAATTTTAGGTGCGGACATTGATTTTTTTATTTTTTAAATATTTTTTTATTTCTTTAACATTGTGCTTTTGGTAATGGAATACGTGGGATGCGGCAATGGCATCTATTCCCAGGGTGGCGGTATTGTAAAAATCTTTAGGACTGCCGGCCCCGCCACAAGCAATAATCGGTATTTTTACTGCTTGAGTAATTTTATTCATAAGTTCTAAGTCGTAACCTTTGGTGGTGCCTTCTTTGTCTACGGACGTTATTAATAATTCTCCTGCGCCTAATTTTTCTAACCTTTGAGCCCATTTTATCACGTCTAGGCCGGTTTTTTCACGGCCATTATCAGTAAATGCCTCCCATTTGCCGGGTTCGATTAGTTTAGCCTCAATTGATCCTACTATACATTGGCTGCCAAATGCTTTAGCGGCTTTAGGAATAAAGTCCGGATTTTTAACGGCATAAGTATTTATGGCCACTTTATCGGCTCCGGCCCGGAGAATATTCTTGATGTCTTTAATAGATTTGATACCGCCGCCAGCCGTTAAAGGAATAAAAATATTTTTAGCAGCTTCAGAAATAATGTTAAGTAAATTTTTACGTCCATATAGGCTGGCCACAATGTCCATACAAATTATTTCATCGGCCCCTTCATTATAATATCTGGTCGCCATATCTTGGGGGTTACCAACAATTTTAAGACATTCAAGGTGGACGCCCTTTATTACGTTGGAGCCTTTTACATCCAGTCTAGGGATTATCCTTATTTTTTTAAAGGTTGTATTCATTTTCTAGGTCCATTAAAATCTTGAAATATTTTTCAGATGCCATTTTTTTTATTATTTTAATTTTATTTAATATCTGGGCCCCATAATTTTTTACAGGCAACTTTTCTTTCTTTAAGATTTTTCCAATTTCCGGCAGGGTATTTTTATTTAAGAATTTTTTGATTGAATCTATAACTTTTAGGGGAGATGAAAGTATTTTTTCATATCTAACAAAAAGTATTTTGTTTTTATCTCGGGAAGATAGCCTACTAAATGATTTTTTATATAAATAATCTAGAGTTTGTATCGAGTGTATAACTCTATCTATCTCCGGTAGTGTCCTATAATCGTGCGTCCAATCATGAGCATACCAGGGAATGGGGCCCTGATTATCTCCTAATGCTATCTGAAACCACGTTGGGTCATTGCCCCATCTTTTTCCTAGTCCGCACTTATACCAAGAATGGACCAGTTCAATAGGGCTTCTCTGGATGCTGACTATCTTTATATCGGAAAAGGTATCAAGATAAATTTTAATATGAGGCATTAGCTCATGCATTATAAAAAAGCTATAACTATTATTTTTATAAAACGCTGCAAGCAATTTTTCTCTATCAGGCTCATTGCTACGGGTTAAAAATTCTTTATATCTAGGGTTGTTATATATTGATGACTTATCGAATTTACGGTGATTAAAATTTCTTCCGATTAGCATTTCATAGCAATGTGTATCAATCTGGCATTGTAATATCTCTTTGGCCGCTCTTCTGTTTATAAATCCAAATTTTTCAAGAAAAGGAAGATTTTCAGGCAGGCCATAATATTGAATGGGCTCAATGTCTTTAAATCCGTGAATGAGGTTGGCCAATAAAAATTTACCGGCGCGCGTAATACCCTCGACAATCAAGAGGTTTTTAACCAGAGGAACACGTGTGCCAATTTTTATTTTATTAACCATCTCAATATTTTATTAGTAGATTTATTAATTGAATTTTTATACGTTTTAATTTCAATATCCGGCTTTAGCGGTGGTTCGTAGGGGTTTTGCTGGGCTGCTCCTATTAGTAATGCCAATTGGCCATCTTTATATTTTTTATATAAGCCTTTAACATCTCTTTTTTCGCAAACGTTGAAGGGGGCATTTACATATAATTCAATAAATTTTTGATCGCCGATTATTGACTTAGCCATTTGGCGGTCTTCTCTATAGGGCGATATTATCGGAATTAGAATAAAGTCAAATTCTTTTATTTTCTGTTTGGCTAATTCTGCTATTCTTCTATTATTTTCTTGTATATCTTCGCGACCAAATCCGAGATCCTTGCTGATATTTTTTCGTATGTTATCGCCATCAATAATATAAACTTTTTTCCCTAATTCAGTAAGTTTTTCCGAGAGTCTATTCGCAATTGTACTTTTTCCAGAACCGCTTAAACCGGTAAACCAGATTATTTTCCCCGGGAGTTTTTCTTTAACGAAAATTTCCTCGCCCCTCTTTATGGCGGCGGCGATTGAGTTAGATATTTCCGGCCGCATAAACCAATCCGGAGGTCTTTTGCCGTTTAAAAACATTTTTCTTGCCTGGGTGCCGCTAATATAAAATTTATCTTTTTCATCATGGTTCGGAATATCCCCTTCATGAATATATCTCTTCAATTTTCGGGAATAAAAGACTTGATTAAATTTGATCGGCCTTATCCCAAGGTCGGGGAATTTATCAAAAATATCATGCGAGGCGGTCGGTTTATAAAAGTTACCCACTCCCGCGTGATCTCGGCCGACCATGAAATGGCTACAGCCGTAATTCTTTCGGCAGATTGCAGTAAACAGAGCTTCTCTTGGTCCGGCATAGCGGGAGTAACTTGGAAAAACAGAAAATACCACCTTGTCTTTGGGATAGAAATTTTTAATCATCGTTTCATAGGATTGGATGATATATTTTGCATTAAAGTCTCCCGGTTTTTTCTTGCCAATGACGGGGTGAATGAATAAGCCGTCTCCAAACTCTTTTTTTAATGCCTCTAGCTGAATAAATTCATGACTGCGATGGATGACATTTCTAGTGTGAAAACCGATTACTTTCAACCATCCCTTTTCTTCAATTAATTTTCTGACTTGGCTTGGCGTTAATTCATATTCTCTTGTGTCTGACCCCCTTTTTCTTAATAATTCTATTTTGCCTCCAAGGAGATAGTCATTCATCCCACTCATTATCTTAACGCCGGGGTGGCTCATATTGTTTGTGCCGAATATTTTTTTAATTACTGTTTTTTTCTCAAAGGGATATTTTTGGGCAAGATGCAGTAATGCCATGATCGAATCATTTTCATCAGTTAGGGCGATTATTTCGCCAATTTTAAAATTATCAGCGGTTTCTTTGCTAACGTCGAGTATTATCGGTAATGGCCAGATCGTGCCATTGGCAAGTTTCATTCGGTTAGCAACGCTATCCAAATCTTTTTTGGCCATAAATCCTTCCAGAGGACTATAAACGCCAGTACCCATAAGTTCTACATCCATTTGGCGTTCAGGATCAAGGCCGATTTTTTTTAATGATGAAATATGTTCCATGTTTGGTAATTGATCGGGGATTAGGTTCACCAATTTTCCCCCATGAGGTGCAACGATCTGCGGATTATTGATTAGTAAATCTTTCTTGGGCTGCTGGGTGTAGTTAACAACTTTTTTTAGAGCGATAATTGATTCAATCGGGTATTTGCCGATTGCCGTTTCAGCGGCCAAAGCCAATCCCGCAGCTCCGTCTAAGATTGTATTTGCAATATCATTCATTTCGGCTCGAGTCGGTTTCTTATTATTAACCATTGTTTCAAGCAGGTTAGTTGCAACAAAGACCCCCTTTTTATATTTCTTGGCTTTTTCAAAAATTAATTTTTGGGCCATCGGAATTGCTGCAAGGGGCATCTCTTTGCTTAAATCTCCCCGGTCTATTAAGATATAGTCGGTTTTTTTAATTATCGGTTCAAGATTTTTTATAGCATCGATACACTCGATTTTGGATATTATTTTCATGGAATTGTTTGTAATTTTTCTTGCCAGATCGATATCTTCCGGTTTTCTGACGAACGAAACGGCTATGTGGTTTATCTTTTCTTCAAGACCAATCCGGATAGCTTTGTAGTCAACAGGACTAAATGGAGGCAAATTAAAATTCTTTTTAAATACCGGATCAATAACAACAGCTTTGTTACTGCCTGCCTTGCCGTCACTTATAGCTTGAGCCAGAATATAGCCTCTTGAGAGGCTGGATGTATCGCTAACTCTAAGAATCAGACTATTAAAATCAACATGAACAATATCGCCCGGGTCTAACTGTTCTAGTATGCCGGTGGGCGTGAGGGAAAGTTGGACGCTTCTCTTATCCTGCCTCGGCTTATTAAAAATTTTTATATATTGCCCTTCTTTAAGCTCAATAAATGATCTAGCAAGATTACTGGTTCTGATTTGCGAACCTTGGGTATCAATTATAAATTGTAAGCCTGCCTGTTTGGATAAGGATATGAAATCTTTCAGATGATCTATTGAAGAATGAGACATGTTGACTCTTATGAAGTCGACGTCTAAATCCTTCATCTTGGTTAAAGATTCTAGACTATGTGTAGCCGGTCCGACGGTGACGATTATTTTACAGTTTTTCATCTGGTAAAAAGTTTATTGGCAACTTCTTAACCCTAAACTCTCCGCCAGGGGGGAGTTAAGATTTATATCAAGTTAAGTTGATAGTATCAAAAAGTGTCAAAAAGTGTCAAATAGGTCTATCAACAATTTTAACACCAAGTATTCTTATGGTTCAGATTACTCTGGTTTTCGCCAAAACCTTAAATGCATGATAAAGATTTTTGGCTTTATAATCTGGCTGAATACGGTTTGGATATTGAGAATTTTCTATTAAAACAGTGATGCCTTTACAGTTTTTACCCAATTCCATATCCGAATCTTTATCGCCGATATAAACACATTTGGAAATATTAAACCCAAATTCTTTGGCTGCTTGAAGAACCATTCCTTTTTTGGGTTTTCGGCATCGACACGATCTTGTAAATTCGGGATGATGGGGGCAGTAATATGTTTTTTCAATCTTTATATTTTTAGTCCCAAGACGCTTAATTAGCTCCTGATTAAAAATATTGAATTGGGCATGATTATATATGCCCCTAGCTAGGCCGGCCTGATTAGTAATTATTATAAATCTAAATCCGGCATTTTGAAGTTTTTTTAGTCCTCTCACTGCTCCCGGTAAAAATTTCATATCTTTTATTTTGTGAATATAGCCCCTATCTTCGATAATTGTTCCATCACGATCTAGGATTATAAATTTGGAGGATGGTTTATTCTTGGGCATGATTTTTAAAGGCATTGTCGATGAGAGAACACAATTCATGGATAATCATAATATGAGCTTCTTGAATATGCTGGGTATTATCGGAAGGAACAATAAGCTTTAAGTCGCAGAAATTCTTCATGTGTCCGCCACCCCTACCCAAAAAGCCCACTGTTACCAGTCCCTGTTTTTTAGCGATATCCATGGCATTAATTAAATTAAGAGAATTACCGCTTGTCGAAATTCCAACAAATATATCTCCTTGATTGCCGAGACCTTCTATTTGTTTTGAAAACACATATTCATAACCGAAATCATTTCCGATGGCAGTAATTATTGACGGGTTAGTAGTTAGGGCTATAACCGGAAGACCTTTTCGTTTATGAACGAATTGTCCGGCAAGTTCTGCGGCAAAATGCTGGGCATCGGCGGCTGAACCGCCATTACCGGCGATTAAGATCTTTTTACTCAATTTTAGACATGTAATCATCCGACTGCCGATTTTTTCCATTTCTATTATAAAATCTCTGTCTGATAACAGTTTAATTTTAGTTTCAACGGAAGCTAGCATTGATTTAACGATACTCATAGGCAGAGCGTGGTTAAAAAGACTATATGCGGATTTTATATCAATTTGAAGATGATCGTCAACCAGCACTATATGTGGGATTAGTAATTATTTTTGCCCAGAAAAGAATCCATGACTGGCCGGAAATCTTTATAGTATTTTGAGTTTGGCTGGAGCACTTCATAGTGCAGTTGCTTTGAATTACTGATCAAGGGCCTTATGGTTGCTCGATAAACTCTTTTTAAAAATGGAAATTTTAAGCCTATTTTGGTTTTCAGGCCGATCTTACCAGGTATTTGTCGCGGGACAGGAAACACTTGGTCGTATTCTTTTATAAGGGACTTTCTGGAATAGAGCCAGAATCCTTGCCGGACTATTTTTTGAGCTTGACTAAAGTCGATGCCATCTTTCTTAGCTACTGCTTTAGCCAGAATATCGCGTGATTGTAAATAAGATTCATGGAAGTTTATGCCGGATAGCCAATCAAATACATCGGGCAAGGGGTAGTGGCTATCATGAATTTGGCGGACAAAGCCCAGACAATCTAATAATTTTGCCTTTCCCGAGATAGTTATTAAACAACAGGGGAGGATTTCCTGTTCAAGAGACTTGTCTTTTATAGGCGGGATTATGCTAAATATTTCTTGCATTAAGTCGGTTCTGCTTACTGAAAAAATATTTACAAAATAATTATCCATGAAATGAACAAACCTCTGGGAGGCATTATCAAAGAGAACTTCTCGTCTCGGATAGTCTGATATTCTTTGCAATGAGCCATGTATTCGATTCTCGATTAAACGGATTGATACTGCAAGGCCGGAAGCGGTGCTATAATCTGGATTATTTTCAAGAAATTCGGCACATTTTGTCAGGGAGTTTGGAATCTGATAATCATCATCGCCTATAAATGTAATATATTTTTCTTTGACTTTAGATCTTATTTCTTTGTGGCACTGAAGGAGGCTAAATTCTTCTTTTGGGTAATGATAATAATAAACTGAGATATATTTTTTTAATTCGTCTATTATTTTTTTGTTTTTTTCAAAAGTTTCTTTAGTGCTCGAATCTATTATGTAAATTGGATGTGGTGATCTTAATTCAGCATAATACCGAAGCTGGCGGATAAGAAAATCCGATCTGTCCATGGTAATAATTATAATGCCGACTTTAGCCATAAATTTAGCAATCTTAATAAGGCTATCCTAATATAAAAATATATTCTTGTCTAAGATACTGCCCAGAAAGTCTATTTATAAATAAAAAAGAGCCATTTTTCAGGCTCTGAAACCAAGAAATGAATATATTTAATGATGTCCGGCAATTTCCGTATGAGGATTTTTATTTCCGTAGAGATAGGCGCCTCGGCGATTACACCACCAAACCATCTTTTCATACCATTCTTCCCAGGTGGTCCAGCGTTCAGTTGTGCGGTCAATAATATATTGACAACCCTCTTGTTTTAGTTTGATTTTCTGTTCCAGGCGGGCGGCTTGGTATGTTTCCCAAATATTGTAGGACAGAATTATTTCCACATCAGTCGTCTGAAATGGCAGTTTGATAAGCGACTGGTTGAGTTTCACGGCTTCAAGCAGAGGCCCTATTGGTTTGTCCGGTTCCACAAGTTGCGTCAATATTTGTTCCGCTTCTTTATAAAATTCTACAAGCTTGTTTTCTCGGCATAGTTTAATTAAGGCGTACTCATCAGGTGGCCATAGAATATCCAGACATTCGGGAGAATGGAAGAATTCTTCTTGTGTTCCGTCCTGCATATCTTTTGAAAAAGAACAGAAGAAATCCAGTATTTCCCCAAAAACAGGTAAGTTGTTGGTTTGCTTCGGCTTTTCCATCAATGCTTCAAAGGTATCCCGATAAGGAATATCGTAAATTTCATTCAATATCATTATCGGTACCTGAAGAAGCTTATTAAAATAGGTAAATGCGACCACATAGCATAAGGTCCTGGCTTTGACCCATTCCACGCGGGGCATGGTGTTGGTCGCGATGACCAGATCCTGCATTTCTTCAATACTGCTGACGGAGGCGTTTTTCCTGCCGTGGATGTTGGTTATCGGCGTTCTGACCATTTCCATTCCATAAAATTCTTGATACTCCGGATCGCCCATTTCTGCGTTCGGCAGGATAGAAAGGTTGTTGAATTGGATCCGGTCGTGCTGTCCTTCGGATATGATTGTGGCGATGCCGCTCAATAAACTCTCGTATGTTTCCATTGGCATCGGAAAAATGTAGTCGGTCGTTGTGTAGGTGCCTTTTTCTCTTAATTTGATCTGGATCTGTTTATATTCGTCCGGTTTCATATTTTCTCTGCGGACGGCCTTCAATGTTTCATAATTCTTGGACTGAATGGACATAACCGTGGCTTTGTTCAATCCGGCTTCTTCAAGGATGGTCAGGGCTTCAAAGGCGTGGGGCTTGGGGTTTTTAGCATTCTGAACGGAAATGCCTTCAGGAAAACCGTATTTTGCTTTAACCTCGGCCAGTTTTCTGGCTATTTCAACATCCACCTTTAAAATAGTAAAATTGGCGTTTGCCAGAAATATATAAGGTATTTTGTGTTTCCCGAACCATTCGGCTTCCCGCGCCACTCTCTCCAAAGGAAAGGGGCTTATTTTATCTTCAATGGCACCGCCCCAATCGCAGTAAGTGCACTGGTAGGGGCAACCCCGGTCGGTTTCCCACATCGCGATCCATTTTTGGTCAGGATGAGTATTCATTAAGGGGTCAAAAATTCCGTTCAGATACGGCGAAGGCGTGTTTGACAAGTCAAACATTCGCTCAAGCTTGGAATTGTGGTAAAATGCCCCGTCATGCTCAAGATAACTTACCGAGGGCAGTTTTGTCTTATCTTTCAGACCGTCAATTGCCAATTGTTCCAATATGTATCTGAACACTCTTTCACCCTCTCCATGGCAAGCAATGTCAATGTAAGGATGATCCCTGTGGAATTTCTCGGTCATCCCCATTCTTTTGCGTTTCAGTTCGTCCGGCTTGGGGTCGGTTTTCTTTATTCTCTCAAATTGTTTTTTGCTGTCAGGAACATGCGGTCCGCCTACTATAACCAATCTGTTTGGATAGCGTCTCTTAAATTCTTTGGCGATAGCCATTGAATTTTCAAAGTTCCAAACATATAAACTTATGGCCAGAATATCAGCGTCGCCCAGTTGGTCTACGATCTCGGAGATCGGCGCGAAGTCATAAATAGCCAATAAGAATTCATAATATTCGGCATAAGACAAATGTTTTTGCGCGTAGGCCTGAAGCATTCCGACCGAAAGGGGCAAATAGCACTGTCCGGAGAAACTGTTGTTGAGTTGGATCGGCCCGATTCTTATTGTTTTGGGTGGCGGTTTTGTGGCTATTGGATAAGGCGGACTCTCGGTTGCAATTTTCAACGGGATTGTTTTTGGGGCCATAAAGGCCTTTTTAAAAGTGCTTGTTTAGGTATGTTAATATCATATTTTTTTAGACTAGGCAAAATATAAAAAGCGGGTTAAGTCCGCTTTTTTAGTTTTGCTTGAATATATTATATTGTCCTAAATCAGAATCAGGGTTTTCTAAGTACCATTTTGTTGTTTTTGCGATACCTTCTTCCAGGGTAGTTTTGGGTTTAAATCCCAAATCTTTTAACCGGCTTACATCTAAAAGACGTTTTGGATCTCCGGCTGGCTTGGATGTATCGTATACGATCATGGGCTTATAGTCAGAATTTCTGGCTAGTATCTCGATTACCTCTTTAATGGATGTCGGGTTGCCACTGCAAAGATTAACTGGGCCGGCTCCTTTTTCTGCCGCCAGGAGCATTCCTCTGGCCGCATCTTCGGCATATATAAAATCTCGCACTTGA
>MGIZ01000020.1:582-9814 GCA_001794015.1 Candidatus Yanofskybacteria bacterium RIFCSPHIGHO2_01_FULL_39_8b | reverse complement strand
GGATCTTGTTTGTCGGCAAATTTTCTTATTACCGAGGCCATGAATAGGGAGGTTTTCGGATTGAAATTATCGTGAGGACCATAGACATTTGAAGGCCTGACTATAGCGGTATTCCAGTTGTATTGAAGTTTATATGCTTCAAGCTGGAGTTCGCCCATTCGTTTCGCCCAGCCGGCAAACCAATCATTTTTTGAAGGTTGAGTTGTCCAGACGTCATCTTCATATAGTATTTCTGCCGGTTTATAAACGGCAACGGAACTCGCAAATAGATAACCAGGGACATCATTCTCATAAGCTGCGCTCGCCAAGTTTATATTAAACTTCATCATTGGCTCGAAAAATTGAACCGGACTTTTTATCGTTGCATCGGGTGAGCCCTTAACACAGAGCAGATTAAAAACATAATCCATTTTCTGGCAAGCATTAAGGCAATTTTTGTAGTCAGTCAGATCTTTTCTTAAGAATTCTGCTTCACGATGGGCTCGAGAAGGGTCATCAAGAGAGACAATCCTTACTTTTGCCCCCAACTCCATCAGAAGATTAACCAGCGGTGTTCCTATAAGTCCGGTTCCTCCTGCAACGAGAACTTTTTTACCTAACCAGTAATGTTCCATATTTGGCTCCTTCTAAAGCTTGAGGAGAAAATTCAAGGTATCATAAAGATCAAAAGATTCAAATCTTTTTCGCCAGTAAGCAGATCCGCTGTCTGTGTCGGATCCCAAGACAATTTGACTGGCAATGCCCGCCCTATGTTTTGCCTCTTGAATATTGCCGAGTTTTTGTTCGGCAAAAGCAAGAAATAAATGGGCCAGTGGATTTTCAGGAGCAATCCGGTTGCTTATGTCAGTCAAAATAGCTTTGGCCTTACCCAGTTTAATGGGGTCGGTCATGTTTTTGACCTTCCAGTAGTTAACCTTAAAGTCCATAACAAAAGAGCAATCCATTAATTGATCTTTGCTAGGAATGGAATTAAGATCGCAAGTCTCAAAAAGATTATAAAAATCTTTAGCTTGGTTTTTTTCTTTCTGTTCTTTTTTCCGTTGAGGGCTACTGGGGCCGAAAACATAAGCGATGTCGCTTGTTTGCAGGTTTTCTTCAATCAGGCCCTGCTCGAGAAGGTTTTTATAAATATCGGTGGCGGGCAAAAGATTTAAGATCTGAATCGCATACCAATCAAGATCCAGTTCGATGCAAAAATTTATCGTATTTAGAATCTGGCCGAATGTCTCATTCGGGAAGCCGAGCATTAAGAAACCCCTTACGAAAATATGGGGGTAATCGTCTATTACTTTTTTAGCCTTGCGAAAACTTTCCAGAGTTCCGGGCTTATGAACGGCGCGCAATATCTCGGGTGTTCCAGATTCAATTCCAAGATTAAATCCCAGACAGCCTGATTCGGCTATGGCTTTCATTATATCCGGCGTAACAAAAGCGGCAATCAATCCGTTTGAGGCGTCCCAGGTAATGTCCAGATTGCGACTCTTAATGCCGTTAAACAATTTTAAAGCCCTATTTTTATCAAAAAGCAAATCGTCATCCAGCCAGGTTATATGTTGGATGCCATATCTATGATGTAGTTCTTCGATTTCATCAAGAACGTTTTCAGCACTGCGTCCTCTAACTCCTGGTCCGTTGAAATCCGGAACACTGCAAAAACTACAATGAGCGCGACAGCCTCGGTTTGAAAGCACCGATGCCGCTTTGCGGCCTTTGCGCAAGAAACCGTAGGAGCCTATTTGGCCAAGGTCATTGTACTCTCCGATAGGAAGTGAATGATAAAGCGGAGAAGATTCGATCTCTTTTACCCCCGGTGATGTCTGGGATGTAGGCGTTACATAGCGGTCCTGAATAATGGTGCCGATCTGGGCGAGTGACTGAACCGGCAGTTTGCCGTTAATAAAATCAATTAAATCAGGAAAACTGCGATCACCTTCATGCGGTCCCAGGAAATCAATATCGGCGCAATCCTCCAGAACTAAATGGCTGGCGTTGGAAGGATGAACTCCGCCGACAATAATCGTTGTGATAGGATATGCTTGTTTGATTTTTTTAGCTATGTCCTTAATAACTTTATGTGACATTGAGAACATACAGCTAATGCCGACAAGGTCAGGCTTAAACCGGTCTAACTTATTAAGGAGGCTTTCTTGCCAGAACATATATGAGAATTGATGGTCTAATCGGTGGGCTTCGCTAAGCATCTCAAAATTAAGGTCAAGTATGTCAGTTTCATAACCGCGCCGATCTAGGTTTCGGCACAGAATGCCGCAACCATATGGCTGGTACGACCAATATCTTCCGCCCAGGGCACGGTCCAGATAGAAATTTTCTTCCTTAATATGCATCGGGTGAATCAATAAAATTCTTTGGCAGGGGGTCTTAACCGATTTTTTAAGCTTTTCAGCTATCATTTCACGTATTTTTGCTTCGTTTGGATTCAAGAGGTCATGATTATCTTGGTTTAAAGGTATTTTTAGAGTACTCATTGCTCACTCATTCTGTTTACTTTTAAAGAACTTTTCGTAATTATAAATTTTTATCTGACAAAGTCAATGTAAGGTCTAGTAATCCCTCACGCTTTAAAAGCTCAAAGACTATACCCAGATTCGGACCGGGTGTCGATTTCTTCCAGCGAGAAATCGCACCCTAAGTGCTCGACCAATCGCAGAACCAAGCCGATTGGTCTCCACAATTTCCTCCCTAGGGTATAGTCTTTGAGTTCAGTATGGCTATGTATAGTTTAACCTCCATCACTTTTTTGTCATTTGACAAGCCGAATGAGGGAAGAAGAGTGATTGGATTGTATCCAATAATCATAGGTCGAGCGCCGATCTGCCAGCTGGCGGAGAGGAGGCAAGCGAGGGTTACCTATGATTATTAGTATATACAATCACAATCATCTCAAATCCCGAGATGAAGGCGAGGACCATGATCAAAAAAGCGATGGAGGTTAGGCGAGATGATGTTGTCAGCTAGCGGGGGTGTGAGCAGTTATAAGGCTAAAAAATAAAAAACCGCTCGTTATTGAGCGGTTTGAGTTGATTATTCAACTGGCTCCCATTCCCGTTTGGCATTTTTGCCCTTAAGGAACGACGCATTTTTATTGCAATAAGTTATAGAGAATAGTGGCCTAGATCGATTAGTTGAAGTGTTAGCATAAGAACCATGAATCATGTGGCCGTGCATTACCAGCAGGGTTCCTTTTTTTACAATTACATCTCTTTTCTGATAGCCGGGAGGGATTTCTACCCTATTACCCGGGTTTGATCCTGATCCGTCTTGGTTATCGGAAGATTTTTCCTTGTAACTCGGAGTCGGTACAAAGGGCAGCAATTCTTTATTGTAAGCATGAGATCGGGGGCAGACATACATACATCCGTTCTCTCGGTCTGCATCCTCCAGAAAAATATTTACCGTTAGCATGGCACCGTAAGGCGCTTGCGGGTATGAGTTGTCCTGATGAGGCTCCCAGGCTTGATTAGCGTAAACAGTTCCGGCTTTCTTGAATAAGATCTGGCTTATTAAAGTACCGATTACCGAATTATTCTGGAGAGTTCTTATAATGCTTACAATTCGCTTATCTCTCATCAATGCTTTTAATTCAGGAACCTTACGGTCCAGGTTCATTTCAGCTGAAAAATCTTTATCGGCGTATTTTTCTAGAAGTCTAAGCAATCCATCACATTCTTTTGGCTCTAAAACAGGGACAGCCAAATAACCATTGCGATCATAGAACTGTTTACCCTCTGCAAGTTGTTCGGCAGTCACTATTTCATTCTCCACTTCTTTTTTTATGCCAGTTAATAGTTTGCCTTATTCCTTCATCAATGTCAATATCAGGATTCCAGCCTAAAATTTTTTCTGCTTTTGTCGTATCTAAAGCAATAGAAGTATCTGTTGTCGGTTTGCTTCCGTCATAGATAATTGGGATATTTTGCCCGGATATGTTTTTAATTTTTTCAACCAATTCTCGGATTGAAATTAAGGTGCCCGAGCCGATGTTTAAGATTTCATATTTAGAGAGGGGAACGGTAATAGCAAGCTCAATGGCTTTAGCCAAGTCAAAAACATGCAGAAAATCTCTTTTTTCAAAACCATTTCCGCTCACCGCTACAATATTATTTTTCTTATCAGTGATTTTAGCTACTGTGGCCGCAAATACATGGCCCTTGTTGGGATCAAATTTGTCATGGGGACCATAGATATTCGAATGTCTTATAATAGTCCAATCAGTACTATCAATTCCAGAATAAAATCGGCACATTTCCTCAAAAAATATTTTTACTTCTGCCCAGTATCGGTAGGCTGGATGTATCTTGGATGAATCTATTTCATTTTCTTTTACCGGCGCTAAATTATGGGCCGGATAGAGAATCGAACAGCTTAAAAATATAAATTGCTTTACTCTATTGGCATGGACGGTTTCGATAATATTGTTATTGATCGATACATTACCGGCGATGTATTTTGCCGGATCGTTATTTATAGCTATTGAGCCGTCGGTTATGGCGGCAGCATTAATAACGCAGTCGAAACCGTTAGCCACTATTTGGGCAGAGGCATTTCTATCTGTAAAATCAACTTTTGATAAATAAGGGCAGGGATCAGATTTATAACTGTTAAAGTATGTTCCATATACTGCCAGGCCAGGATTTTTTGATAAATGTTCCAACAAGTTTCTTCCGATAAAACCGCTGGCACCGCAGATGAGCACTTTTTTTATCACAGAATTGACCTCGTGATTCCGCCGTCAACATTATAGCAATGGCCGGTACTGAAGCCGGATATGTCTGATGCCAGAACGGCAACCAAGGCGGCAACATGATCAGCTGTTCCTATTTTGTCGAGAGGTGATTTCGCTTTTGCTTCATTCTCGATTACTCTCTCTGCTTCGGTATAAGAAATATTGTCCCGGTTAGCCCTATCTTTAACATTTCTGGCCCAGCCCCCGTCTTTTAAGGTGCTGGGGCAAATAACATTAACTCTTATACCCATTGGGCCGAGATCATTGGCCATTTGTTTGCTTACGGCCAGCATGGCCGCTTTAGCGGCAACGTAATGATGGTTATACCTGCCTGGCTGATGGGCGACCAAGCTGCAGATATTTATGATGCTGGCTTGTGAAGACTTTTTAAGCCAAGGCATGGTTTTTTTTGAGAAGCGAACCATGCTCATAAAGGTTAAATTATAGGCATTAATCCAGTCGTTGTCATCCAGATCGAAGAAATTACCGAATTTCTCAATATCCCCGATATTATTTACTAAAATATCTATGTGGCCTATATCTCTTTTTACATTGATGAACATTTCTTCAATGCTTTCCGGAATAGTTGCATCAACTTTATATGAACCGACGATAACATTATGTTCGCTGATTATTTTTTCTTCAAGAGCCAGTAGCTTATCATATTTCCTACCGCAAATTATGACATTAGCTCCTTCTCTAGCCAGGCATAATGCAATTGCCCGACCAATGCCTCGGCTTGATCCAGTAATGAGGGCTGTTTTTCCACCAAGTCCAAGATCCATACATTTCCCTTAAAATTGTAAATGAACGGAATTAAGATTACATAAAATTTTATTTTAATCAAGCGGGGACTTCTCTTGGTTTTTAATAAATCCTCCTCGCGGCTAGCCGCGAGGTATCAAGAGGCGAAACCGTCTCTTGATACCGCCGCAAGCGGCGGAGTATTTACTCCTTTTTGCTTCGCCTGGATCAAATAGAAGCCAGCTTCCATTTGACTCCTCGCTAGCAAAAATAAAAAAAACCGAAATGATTCGGTTTTGTAACGATTATAGCGAACAAAGATTATATTCTTTCAATCTTTTTTGAAGTTCAAGATAATTAGCAACAATTTTTTCTGGAGACATGCCTCTGCCCCATAAAGTCTCAGATTCATATTCAAAGGTAAGGGTTGGCTGTTCATCGCCGAATCGGCTGTACATATGCATCGTTTTTTGCCAGTCAGTTTTAATAGTCTTAATTCCGAATTTTTCCGGGTGAGTATAGACTTCAGTTCCGGGCCTTACGGTAAATAGCGAAATATAGACAATCGACGGCGAAGTTTCCACAATAAATGACCATGTTTTTTCGATAATATCTTCAGGTTCGCCGGGTAAGCCAATAATCATATAGAGTCTGGCTTCAATATCGTTGGACTGTAAAATTTGGATAGTTTCTTTAGCTTGGTTGATGTCGATCTTTTTGTTAATCAGATTTAAAGATAGCTGATTAATGCTTTCAACCCCTAGGCCCATAGCAATACAACCTGATTCGCGTGCCAGTTTAGCCAACTTGTGATTAATACCGTCAACACGGCATTGACCACGCCAAATTATTCCTGT
The DNA here is from genome assembly GCA_001794015.1 of Candidatus Yanofskybacteria bacterium RIFCSPHIGHO2_01_FULL_39_8b. GTDB lineage: Bacteria > Patescibacteriota > Minisyncoccia > 2-02-FULL-40-12 > GWA2-44-9 > 2-01-FULL-39-28. Next base: position 3,469 of record MGIZ01000020.1, on the reverse strand, counting down.
TCTAGCTATAGTTTCAAGATAGATTGTAGCAGCCTGCTCATTAAGGGGAATGCCGATTTCGTCAAGAAGGCTAAGTCCATCAATGCCGTACTCTCTTTTTAAATATTCAATTTCTTGTTCAATAATATTCGGGTTCCTATATCGTATGCCCGGGCTTGTTTCACGAGCAAAGTTAAGAGCGCAAAATGAACATCTGTAAGGGCAGCCCCGGCTGAATATCGCTGTAGTGGCAAGTTTATTCTCGGATCCGGGCTTATTTTTTAAGGTGAGGAGATTACTTCTGGCAATAGAATTTTTTGGGAGGTACTTTCTCTGGCTATAAGGATAGAGATTTATATCAATAATACCTTCTTGCTGATATTTTATTTTAAGAGAGCCGTCTATAAAATCGTTAATAGCCTGAACGATTATTTCTTCTCCTTCGCCGATAATAAGAGCGTCAAATATTTTTAAATTTTCTTCCAGAAAAGATATTATATGCGGTCCGCCGGCGATATGGATGGCCTTTGGGTATTTAAGTCGCAGATTTTTTACAATAGATATTTGCTCAGCATAATCGAGCGTATAAACGGAATGAAGATAAATATCGCATTCGGGAATGTGGTATAGGGCAAATTCTTTTTTAATACCCCGCAGATCTATTAAATGGACTTCAATTTTGTCTCCTAAACGGTCTTCTAAGATAGTCAGAATATAAAAATGAGTATGCGGATCGCCCCTGAAGGGATCATATAAATAATCGCTGCTTGGTTGGACGAAGCCTATTCTTATCATGTATTTGTCTCTAGTTTTGAAAGATCAATGATAGTTATTTTATACCTTTATCGGTTAAAATCAATAAAAAAGAGCTTCTTAGCTCTTTAGATATTTGAAAAATGTCTTTGTCTGATGATCTGAAATCCCTTAATTAATTCAGCTATTCCTTCTTGGAGAGAGATTTGAGGTTTAAATCCTGTTTTTTCTATCTTTTCATTGCTGACAATATAGTCTCGCTTATCCGGATCTTTACCCTTTCCTTCAAAGAAATCAAAATTTGGCAACTGTTTCTGTATCTCTTGGCATAACTCCCATTTGCTTAAATTAGCGTCACTTAGGCCCACATTATAAATCTCATTTTTCATATCCTCAAATTTATCAATACAATGGATAAATGCCCTCACTACATCTCTGACGTGGATATAATTTCTCTTGGCATGAGGTTCGTAAATCATGGCATAGCCGTCAGTAACGGCTTTGTGGGCCAAGTCATTAACCAGAAGATCAAGACGCATTCTGGGACTTAATCCAAAAACAGTGGCAAGCCGGAGAGAAATGCTATCCTTGTTTTCCATAATTGCTTTTTCGGCCGATACTTTCAGTCTGGCATAAAGGGTAATCGGTCTTAAGGGGGTTGTTTCGTCGCAATAAATATCTTTCTGGCCGATACCGTAACCGCTGTTTGTGTTCGGGAAGATAATAGCCTGATTTTTATTTTTGAGTCGGAGGAGGGTGAGAATTGCTTCTAAATTTACTGATTGAGCAGCGGTTCGATCATAATCGCAAGCCGGAGCCCCGACAATACAAGCTAAGGGAAGAATAAAATCAGCATCATAGATTAATGGTTTGATTAATTCTTCGTTTCTGGCATCTCCCCTGACTATGGATAAATTGCCGTTGTGGCAGCAGTCAAGCAGGGGAGTTTGGTTATACATAAAATTATCAAGAGCAATAATCCGGTTACCTGATTCTAAGAGTTGGGGAATCAGTATTGATCCAATATATCCAGCCGCTCCGGTGACAAGGATTTTTTTAGCAGGCATTTTTTTTGTTCTCCTTAATGGGGTTGTTTGGCGGAGTGGTTCGATGATCAAGCGCTGTTTTTATAACTACTGAACAAATATATTCTATGTCTATCATTTTTAGATAAGGATGATTAGGCAGAAAAAATCCGCAATTATACAATCTGTTTGCCATTGTGGCCGAAAATTTATGGTAATGCCTAAACCAGTAGGGCTGCATTCCCTGATTACCAGAAGTAAAGGGCCTGGTTTCAATACCATTTTCTTCAAGGGCTTTGATTATGGCTTTTCTTTCGTTTAGGTCGTTGGCCAGAGCGCAGAAATGGATGCTACAAACCGTAGATTTATTATAAACTTGGATTAGGAAATATTTGCCCAACTCTTTTGCGTAAAGCTTATGATTCTCAAATCTTTTTTGAATTGTCCAATTCAATCTATCTATCTGTCGGAGACCAAGAAAAGCTTGTAAATCTGTAAAACGGAAATTAAACCCCGGTTCACAGAAGACAAAATGAGTTCCGGTATCGTCTATCTCATATTGTTCCAGCACCTTGGTTCTTGTTGCTGAATCAAGGTGAGCTACCCAGCCATGGCTACGAAGCATTACGAGCATATTAAACAGTTCTTCGTTATCGGTAACCACTATTCCTCCTTCAATCGTTGGAGTCTGATGACCGTAATATGTTGATATACTGGCCATATCGCCAAATGTTCCGACCTTCTGGCTGTTATAAGATGATCCGATTGCGGCACAGGCATCTTCAAGGAGAAAGAAACCGTACTGTTTTTTAAGATTCATTATGTATTCCATTTTGTTTGGAACTCCTAGAACGTGGACCATCATTACTGTTGATGGGCGATGTTGATCAAGAAGAGATTTAAGATATCCGAGATGAAGGCCCCAATTATCATAATCGGCTTCGCACATGATTGGTTCAAAACCAAGCTGAATAAAGGGAGCTATACTTGTAACCCAGGCGGAACTTGGCACAATAACTTTTCTGTTTCTTAAAAGTCCTGAACGAAGCAGGGCATAAGACATAAGAAGATTTGCCGATGAACCGGAATTACAAGATACTGAATATTTTCGGCCAAGCTGTTTTGACCAT
>MGIZ01000020.1:0-551 GCA_001794015.1 Candidatus Yanofskybacteria bacterium RIFCSPHIGHO2_01_FULL_39_8b | reverse complement strand
TAGTTAGCTGGGGAGTTGGATTATTTGTCAACCAATCGGCCAAAGCCCGCAAATCTTCTTTGGTTATAGTGTCTTCGGCGAGATGGTATTTGAATTTAGTCACCATATCTTCCTTTTATTGTAAAATAGCTTTTAAATATCCTAGAAGTTTTTATTATAAAATCAATATTGACAATATTAAATAAGTTTTTTTAATTTATCCATATTTTTAACAATATTATCCGGCTGAGCAGAACTCAAAAGCTTTCTTGAGTGAAATCCCCAGGTAATGGCTATAGTTTTAAGGCCTATTTCTTTGGCAATTAAAACATCACCGACGGTATCGGATATCATGATGGCTTCTTGAGGAGCAGCCGAGAACTTATTTAATATTTCTTTTATCATACCTTCTTTAGTAAAGGCCGAATCAGCCAGAACTAAACCGAAAAGATTTTTTATTTTATTTTTATCTAATAAATTTTCAATATTATTTTTTCTTCCAGAAGAGGCAATGGCCAGAATATATTTTTTACTTAGTTTTTCTACTAGGCTTGAAGTTCCGGGGAAAAGTT
>MGIZ01000019.1 GCA_001794015.1 Candidatus Yanofskybacteria bacterium RIFCSPHIGHO2_01_FULL_39_8b | reverse complement strand
AAAAACAAAATATGGCGCTAGAAGAATGTAAAAAACAAGCCGAAGAATATTTGAGTAACTGGAGAAGAGAAAGAGCGGATTTTATAAATTACAAAAAGGACGAATCAAGGCGGATGGAGGAATTCCTTAAATTCTCGACCGAGGGGATAATAATGGAATTAATCGATGTAATAGACGGAATAGGGGTGGCCAGGAATAACCTGCCTGACCGGCAGGGAGGCCTGCCGGATAGCAAAGAACTGAAGGAATGGACGGATGGATTTGACAGTTCGCTTGATAAGATAGATAAATTCTTAGAAAAGTTTGGAGTAGAGAAAATAAAGATTAAAGGAGAGAAATTCAATCCTCTCCTCCACGAAGCGGTTGAGGTTCAGGATAAAGACGGAGAAAATATCGTAGAAATAAGGCCGGGATATATGATGCATGGAAAAGTCATTAGGCCGGCACGAGTCAAAATTATAAAATAATTTTAAAACAAATCCGAAATCCGAAACAAGGCCCGAAAATCCTAAATTCTAAAATTCGAAACTGTTTGGAATTTAGAAAATTCGAGCTTAGAATTTGTTTTGAATTTCGAATTTATAAAATATTATGTCAAAAATTCTGGGTATCGATTTGGGCACAACTAATTCGGCTATGGCTGTCGTTGAAATTGGCCAGCCGAGAATTTTGGAGAACAAAGAGGGGATGAGAACAACTCCATCTGTGGTTGCTATTGGCAAGAACGGAGAGCGTTATGTAGGCGTCACTGCTAAGAGACAGGCGGTAACAAATCCGGCCAACACTATTTATTCTGTAAAAAGGCTTATCGGCCGGCGTTTTTCTGATGCCGAAGTCCAGAGGGATAAAAAATTATTGCCTTATGATATAAAAGAGGGTGCCCATGGCGATGTTGAAGTTAAAATGTCCGACCCTTCGGCGGGTTCAGGGCAAGTTAAATATTACAAACCGGCTGAAATATCAGCAATGGTTTTGCAAAAATTAAAACAGGATGCTGAAGATAAATTAGGAGAAAAAATAACCGAAGCAATAATTACTGTGCCGGCATATTTTGATGATTCTCAAAGGAAAGCGACTAAAGATGCGGGAGAGATCGCTGGATTAACAGTAAAAAGGGTAATAAATGAGCCGACGGCGGCCGCTTTGGCCTACGGTTTGAACAAAAAAAAGGACGAGAAAATTGTCGTTTATGATTTTGGCGGAGGAACTTTTGATATTTCGGTGCTTGAAATAGGCGACGATACGATAGAGGTAAAAAGTACCGGCGGAGACACTCATTTAGGCGGCGATGATATTGATCAGAAATTAATCCAGTATTTGTTGGAAGAATTTAAAAAAGAGCAAGGAGTGGATGTCTCAAAAGATCAACTTGCTGTTCAGCGATTGAAAGATGCGGCCGAGAAAGCCAAGCATGAGCTTTCAAGCACGATGCAAACGGAAATAAATATTCCCTTTTTAACCGCTGATGCTGGCGGAGCCAAGCATTTTAACATGACTCTCACCAGGGCCAAGCTCGAAAGCCTTGTCAAAGATTTAGTTGACCGCTCGATTGAATTGACCAAAAAAACTGTCGAAGAGGCCGGTTTGAAGATGTCGGATATAAACGAAGTGGTGATGGTTGGCGGTCAGACGAGAATGCCCTTAATTACAGAAGAAGTTAAAAAATTATTCGGCAAAGAGCCCCACAAAGATATAAATCCAGATGAAGTTGTAGCCGTTGGCGCCGCTATTCAGGGCGGAATCATGCAGGGCCAAGTTCGCGACGTCTTATTACTTGATGTTACGCCATTATCGCTTGGAATTGAGACGCTTGGACAGGTATTTACCAAAATGATTGAGAAAAACACTACGGTGCCGGTTTCTAAATCCCAAATTTTTTCAACAGCTGTCGATAGCCAGCCATCGGTTGAAATCCATGTTTTGCAAGGTGAGCGGGCAATGGCCCACGACAATAAAACTCTTGGCAGGTTTATCCTTGACGGTATTCCTCCGGCTCCGCGAGGTGTTCCGCAAGTTGAGGTTACCTTTGATATTGATGCCAACGGAATATTAAATGTTAAAGCTAAAGATAAAGGAACGGGCAAGGAACAATCAGTAAGGATCGAGGGATCTTCCGGTCTTACTGATGATGAAAAGAAAAAAATGACGGCTGATGCCGAAAAGCACGCTACGGAAGATGCCAAGCGCAAAGAACTGGCCGAGACCAAGAATCTGGCCGAAACAATGGTATACACAACCGAAAAGATGATTAAAGAAAATGATGATAAAATAAAGGAAGAAGACGCTAAAGAAGTAAAAAGTAAAGTTGAAAATTTAAAAACCGAACTGGGATCGAATAACTTAGAAAATATTAAAAAAGCATCGGAAGAACTTTCAAAAGTGGCACAAAAGGTTGGAGCTTCGCTTTACGAAGCTCAGAAAGCCGAAAAATCGAAAGAGGAAACAAAGGCCTCCGCCTCCGCTGAAGCTTCGGCGGACAAGGAGGAGGCTAGGCCAGAAGATAAAAAAGAGGAAGATAAGTAGGCTCTCGACCTTAACCCATTAAGGGTACGTCGTAAATTTTTGTCACTTGAAAAATTTTAAATTTTTAATTTTTAATTTGAAGCGTGTCCAAACGAAATAAATTTATATTGTGGTGCGGGTTCGTTGCGGTTACCAGCTTTTGGATGTGGGCGAGTGTGCAGACTTGGTTGGAAGGATCATTATTTGAAGTGCAAATCTCGGCTAATCTAATTGTTCTGGCAATTCTTTTTATAATCCTTATGTCGCTTTTATCCGTTGGATTTATTATTTTCCAAAATCGTCTTTGGAGTATTGGATTCAGTCTGGTTATCGGCATTCTTTATTTAGTTTTATTTGGAGTCAGCAATTTAAATTTAGCCGGTGTTTTTATGGCTGTTATGCTTTTTTATCATGCCCAAGATATAATGGTTGGTGAAGTTAAAGAAAGAATAAAGATGAATTCTCGACTATTGATTAAGAAGGGCTTGGCTAATTTTATTGTTGCATTCTTTATTCTTATGTCTTTTGCCGCTTATCAGAGTCCGGCTATTGAGGAATTTAAAAATATTAAACAACTACCTTCTTCAAGTGAAATATTTGTTAAAACAATAGTTGAGCAAGCAGTAGAGGCTCAATTAAATGAAGCAAGCCAGGAACAGAAAGAACTTGTTCTAAATCAAGCCGCTAGAGAAATAGTTAGCCGGATTAATTCTTTTCTTCGGCCTTATTTCCAATATGTTCCGCCAGCATTGGCATTTGGTTTGTTTCTGGTATTATGGAGCGTCGGCTGGATATTCGTATTATTAAGCGCTTTTCTGGGTATGTTTATTTTCTGGATATTTAGAAAGATTAAATTTTTTACTATTGTCGAGAGAGATGTTAAGGCGGAAGTGATAGTGATATAATTTTCAATTATCAATTCTCAATTTTCATTGAATTTTCAATGACTTAATTTTCAAATAGTTTGGAAGTTAAAACATTGAAACATTGATTGAAAATTATAAATTGAAAATTGATAATTTCTTGAATAAAGATTATTACACAACCTTAGGCGTTTCTCGGACCGCTTCGCCTGATGATATCAAGAAAGCCTATCGCAAAATGGCTCATCAATATCATCCCGATAAGCAAGGCGGGAACGAGGAAAAATTCAAGGAGGTAAATGAAGCCTACCAGGTTTTATCTGATTCGAAAAAGCGTGAAAGTTATGATAATTTTGGTTATGCCTATAATGACGGATTTCAGGGCGGACAAGGCGGGGGTGAATATGCCGATTTCTCTGATATTTTTGGTGGATTCAGGGGTGGTGGACGTGGTGGCGGGTTTGAAGATATTTTTGAAGCTTTTTCAGATATGATGGGCGGCGGGGGATATGCCCGGCCAAGTTATCAGGAGGAATCCCGTAAAGGAGAGGATATTTATATGGAAGCTCGGGTAAGTAAAAAAGACCTTGGGACGACAAAAATTTTTGAATATAATATTTTAGATAAATGTGATGATTGTGGGGGCAATGGCGCGGAGAAGGGTTATAAAATAATCAATTGCGGAAACTGTGGAGGAACCGGCCAAGTTAGACAAACCAGCCGGAGCGCTTTCGGAGTTTTTACCAGAATTGGTGTCTGCCCGAAATGCAAAGGCAAAAGACGAATGCCGGAAAAAGAATGTCATATTTGTTCTGGTTCCGGACGAATGAAAGCCAATAAAAAGATTGAAATACGTATTCCTGAAGATCTCGACCGTGGTTATACTATCGTTATTCCAAAAGGCGGTAATGCCGGTAAAGAAGGTCAACCTTTCGGTGATCTGGTGATCCAGTTGACAATACGATAGTAGTATGATATACTTTAGATATAATAGTTCTTAATATAACCGAGTCCGAAAGGGCTTGGAAAAGTCTCTTAAATGCCGGTTTTCATAGTTCTCGAGATTTATGGATCGGAAGATAGGTAATCAGTAATGAATAGGCATCATTTGTCTCAATATATGACTGTATATGTATCTATTTGGAGACTTTTCCGAACCCTTCAAGGGCTCAAAAGTTGGTCTCTCCCTGCCACAAAGATGGTTTTTATGTTGTGACTGTACGATGATATTAAAGAAAGATTGTACAGACACCAGAAAGGACATGTTCCAGCCACGTCAAATAGAATACCCATAGAGTTAGAGTTCTATTTTGCCATCGAAGATAAATACAAAGTGTTTTACACTTCTATAACAACAGGTAAAATCATAGGACGTCTTTGCGTCTTCTGGAAGAGAAACAGTCCAATCTGGTTGCGGAGTTGGTCTTTAAGATAGGCAAAGTTCGGTTCATACATTCTTTGGTTTTCGACGATTTGACGTATTTTTTTACGAACATACATCAGCATTTCCTTGTTTTCTTTTAGATAAATAAAGCCCCTGGAAATAATATCCGGACTGGCCATAAGTCTGTGGCCCTGGGTAGTATGCTGAACAAGGGCAATAACCACGAACATTCCATCCTCGGCTAAAATTTGCCTGTCCCGTAAAACCACATTTCCGATATCACCGACGCCAAGTCCGTCAACAAAAACATAATCCGCCGGAGCTTTTTCACGGTCAAACCACCACTTATCTTTCTCAATGTGGGTGATGGAACCATTATCGGCAAGAATTATATTTTCCCGAACTACTCCTTCTTCTTGGGCCATCATTCCATGATTAACCATCATTGAGTATTGCCCGTGGATGGGAAAGAAAAACTTCGGTTTCATGAGCTGGAGCATTCGACGCAAATCTTCTTTATTACCGTGTCCTCCGGCATGGACATCCAACATTTGATAATTTAAAACCTTAGCCCCATTTCGATAAAGCTGATCTTTCAGGAACTGGACGTCTTTTTCATTTCCCGGAATTACGGATGAAGAAAATACGATGGTATCGTTCTTTAATATATTTATGTATTTATGCTCGCCGTTAGCAATTCGCATTAAAACGGCATTGCCCTCTCCCTGGGCGCCGGTAACAACAGCAATTACTTTATTCCGCGGATAATTGTCTATTTCATCCATTAATATCTGGGTGTCGCGGGCCATTTTTAAATAACCGAGCTTTTTACATATCTCAACATTCGTTTTCATCGAATAACCGTCAAAGACAACTTTTTTGCCGTACTTTTCGGCGATGGTAATTATTTGCTGAACACGATTAATAAGGGAAGCAAAAGTACCCAATATCAACATTCCGGTTGATTCTCTCATTATCTGATCAAGGTTTTCGGTAATATCTTGTTCTGAAAGAGAGTGGCCTTCTTTTTCGGCCCCGGTGGAATCAGACATAAGAACCAGCACTCCTTCTTCGCGGGTCATGCGCTCCATTTCTTCAATATCGGCCGGTTTGTCATTTACCGGCGTATCGTCAAATTTAAAATCAGAGGTATGAACAATATTACCGATGGGGGTTTTTATTATTACTTCTAGGTCATCGGGGATAGAATGGTTTATTCTCAAAACTTTAACCGAAAGCTTGTCTGATATTTTTATTTCTTCTCTTGGGTTTATAACGTTTATGTTTATCGGTCCTCGATCTCTAAATTCATCCATTCTTTTCATAAGCAACGCCCTGGTTAGGGGAGCGGCATAAAAATCGGGGTCTCCGATTTTATCCAAAACAAAAGGCAACGCGCCGACATGGTCCATGTGACCATGAGTGAAGAACATGGCTTTGACCATATGTTCCCTGCCCTCAAGATAACTGGCATTGGGGATTATAAAATCAATGCCTGGCATTTTCTCATCGCCGAATCTGACGCCGGCATCAATAAGAATTATTTCGTCATCATATTGGACGGCTGACATATTCCGGCCAACTTCACCAAGGCCTCCGAAATGGACTATTTTAAGACCGCCGATCTCTGTGCCGGTTTCTCTTTGCTGTTCTTTCCGGAATGTTTCCCGGAGAACCTTAACTCGTCTAACAACCGGTTTCATCCAGCGATCCCTCTGAGAACGTTGGAGTTTTTTCATATCTTTTTTGTCAGGATTATGAGGACCCTGGTTCATCGGTTGGCCTGCTGGATGGGCAAGCTGACGGATATGGGGGTTTTGAGGAGTATGAGGACTTCTTATGCCATCACGAGGCTGAAGCCCACTTTGATGGCGAGGCGAATGTCCGTCCTGATGAAGCAAGGGTCGTCTCATTTGGGACGATGGTTTTTTTCCTATCATTTAATGTAAAGTTGAAATCTCAAAATGGAAAATGACAGTTTAAAATGTAATTAAGGAATTAAATTTTTTATTTTACATTGTAATTTTTAACTTTGAGATTTACATTTTTAATTTTGCTTTAGTGCCCCCGACAGGACTTGAACCTGTACAGCCGTGAGGCCATACGCACCTGAAGCGTACGTGTCTGCCAATTCCACCACGGGGGCTTGACTATAATGTTACTATTGATTATTCTAATTCCAGAATCAGAACATTTATCACGGGAGTAAAAAATGAATTTTGTAGGACATTGGTCGCTAACTTTATTGGCAGCCCTTTTCTTAGTGGTATTAGGTTTTACTATAAGGTTAGCAAGACGTTCAATATCTAAAAAATCTAAAAATTTAAAAAAAGTTGAATAACTAGTCGAAGCATCTCTCGCTCTACAACAGGGCGAGTTTTTATTAAAAGAGTTAAGTAATTGAGGACGTTGAGATACTTACGATGTTAAATACATTATATCACAGCCGTTTAAAAAATACAAGAACAGTATTATTTCCAGATTCTTTTCGTTTCAATATACCAATTTTGGATATTGGCGAATCTTCCTGACGGTACGGCAACAATTTTGTTCTCGAACCCTTTGATATTTTTCGATTGGCCGTACAAGTAATAAGGACTATATAGAAATAGGGCCGGCAAGTCTTCTGCCACTAGTTTCTGAAAATCGTTATATTTTTGACTTCTTTCGATTGGATTTAAGATTTTTCTGGCATCCTCAAGAAGTGTATCGGCTGTTTTGTTGTCATAAAGAGCCAGATTCAAGCCGGGATCTTTTTTCTGGGATGAGTGCCACAAACTAAACGGATCAGGATCAAGATTGATTATTTCTCCAAAAAGAAGCATCTGATAATTGCGGTCTTTTATCGCTTGCTGGAGATCGGGAGTGGGGAGAGCTTCTACTTGAAGATCGACACCTAGTTCTTCCCACTGTTCCCTAAGGACATTTGCGGCTTCAATCAGTTCAGGCCAAGTTGAAGTTGTAAGTTTGATTGTCAATTTTTCTTCGCCCTTCATTAGAATTCCGGCCTCATCTTTTTTATTCCAACCCGCCGCTTGAAATGTTTCAATCGCCAGATCTTTATTGTATTCATATTTTTTAACATTTTCTTCTCCTGTAAATGAAGTTAATATCGGCGAATGAATTATTTTCCCATGGCTCTCAAGTATTGTTTCGACAATGGATTCCTTATCAGTTCCGTAAGCCAGAGCTAAACGGATGTTCTTCTCGGAAAGTATTTTACTTTGGTTTTGGTTAAAAAATACGCCGAAATAACGGGGCATTATTAATTGCTTTATCTCAAGCCGTTGTTTAAACTTAAGTTTTTTAATATTTTTTGGAGAAATCAGTCCTAAATTATCTACCTCATTTTTATTAT
>MGIZ01000018.1:20214-20855 GCA_001794015.1 Candidatus Yanofskybacteria bacterium RIFCSPHIGHO2_01_FULL_39_8b | reverse complement strand
CGGTTTTTGTTCATTACCTCTCTGAATTAAAAGATAAAAAGCATAATTGGATAAAACCTTTTGACTGGACGGTGATAGCGATAGTCATAGCCTGGATTGTATCAGGGTTTTTCGTGGTCGGAACGCCTCAAAGCCAAAGATTGGTCAGGCTTGATGAGAGGAGAGTCTCGGATCTTCAAAACATACAATGGCAGATAATAAACTATTGGCAGAGAAAAGAAGTTCTTCCGCCGGACTTAAAAAGTCTGATTGATCCAATCGGCGGTTTTACCGCGCCTGTTGATCCGGAAACGTCAGAGCAATATGAATATAGAGTTATCGGTGATTTAGTGTTTGAATTGTGCGGAGTGTTTAACACTTCTACTTCGGGAGAGGTAGTGGATAATCAGAGATTAACAAAACCTATTCCGGCTGGGGGCTATGTCGGCAATGAACTTTCAAATGTTTGGGATCATGGAGCGGGAGACGCTTGTTTTAACAGGACGATAGATCCGGATTTATATCCCCCAATAAAAGCTCCAAAAGATTTCGGCCGATAAATAATATCTTATGGTTAAGAAGTATTTTGCCTATATAATTCTAATTGTTTTAATAGCGGTTGCTGTCTGGTTTTTTGTTAATAAGACTAATAAATTGCCCGA
>MGIZ01000018.1:14829-20165 GCA_001794015.1 Candidatus Yanofskybacteria bacterium RIFCSPHIGHO2_01_FULL_39_8b | reverse complement strand
TGGGTGGATTAGGCTTGAGAACGGGCTGGGGTATTTGGATTTAACGGTTGGTTCCGGCCAAGAAGCCAAAAATGGCGACAAAGTTTTTGCCCATTATGCCGGAACGCTTGAAAATGGAACTAAATTCGACAATTCTTATGACAGGGGAGAGCCGTTTTCATTTGTCCTCGGCGGAGGAATGGTAATAAAAGGCTGGGATTTAGGTTTGCTTGGGATGAAAATCGGCGGGAAAAGAAAATTAGTTATTTCTCCGGAACTTGGCTATGGCAGTCGTGATATCGGCAACGGCCTTATTCCTCCAGATTCAACGCTCTATTTTGATGTAGAGTTGGTAGACATCCAAACTTCCAAAGGTCAATAGTTTTTACTAACCTAAAACTTCGCATTCGTACGAATGCGGAGTTTTAGGTTATAATATATACATGGCATTTTATAAATTTCCAGAAAATTTTAAATGGGGGAGCGCCACTTCGGCCCATCAGATAGAGGGGAATAATCATAATGATTGGACAGAATGGGAGACATCTAAGTTGAGAGTAGAAAGTTTAAAGATTAAAGGTTTGGATCCTAATAATTTTATTTCCGGAAGAGCCTGTGATAGCTACAATAGATATGAAGAGGATTTTGATATTGCCAAGAAATTAAATCAGAATATTCACCGATTTTCCATTGAGTGGTCGCGGATTGAGCCGAAGGAGGGGAGATTCGACGAAAAAGAAATGCAACATTATGTCAACGTTGTCAGGGCATTACGGGATAGGGGAATTGAGCCAATGATAACCCTTTGGCACTTCACAAATCCGACCTGGTTCGCCAGAAAAGGAGGGTTCATAAACATTGATAGTCCAACATATTTTACTCGATACGTCAAATATGTTGTTGAACACCTAAAAGACCAAAATGTGAGGCTGTGGATAACTTTTAATGAGGCAACAGATGTATACAGCAGTCATTCTTACTTTATTCGTAAATGGCTACCACAGCATAGGAACATACTTGAGTGGAGGAGAGTCAACAAGAACATAGTTAAGTCGCACATAGCAGTGTATAAAGAAATCCAAAATATATACTCCCCCGCCGAATCATTTAACGAGGTTCGACCTCGAATCTCAAAAGAGGTCGAACCTCGGGATCCAAGTCAAGCGTCGCATAATGTAGAGGTAGGGATGGCTATACGTAACACTTGGTCTGTTGGTGGAAATAATTTCTACGAGAAAATAATCGGGGAGTTATATAACTATTATCGAAATATGTACTTTTGGACCGAAGCCTTCCCCTACTATGACTTCATGGGCCTTAACTATTATGAAATAGATAGGCGTGTACCCGGTAGTTACAAAACACTGCCGAAACAAGATTGGTGGATGAAAGATATGAGTTGGGAGCTTTACCCCAAGGGTATTTATTATGTACTTAAACAGCTAACAAAATTTAAAAAGCCTATTTTTATAACTGAAAATGGTTACTCCGGTCCAGACGACGAAAGGCAAAGATATGTTAAAGAGCATTTAAAATGGGTTTGGCAAGCTATTCAGGATGGGGTTGATGTTTGGGGATATACATATTGGTCTTTGCTGGATAATTTTGAGTGGGACCATGGTTATACTCCTAAATTCGGTCTCGTCGAGGTAAATTACAAGACCTTTGAGCGTCATATTCGCCCATCGGCTTGGGAATATGCTAAAATTTGTAAAGATAACCAACTAGAATATTAAAATGCTTTGGCTTTATTTAGCACTCACAGCTTATTTTATAAATGCAGTTGTTTTTATAATAGATAAATATCTTCTTAATGCGCCTATTCCAAAGTATCATGCTTATGCTTTTGGGGTTTCAATATTAAGCCTCTCTTCCCTGCTCCTCATCCCCTTCGGTGTTTCTTGGCACGGATTAAGCTATTTTTTAATTGCCCTATTGTCGGGAGCCTGTTTTTTTGTCGGCTTAACTTTTTTGTATAAAGCTATCAAGAAAAGCGACGTTTCAGTAGCGGCAACTGAAACTGGCGCAATGACTGCTGTTTTTACCTATCTCTTTTCAGTCTCCATATTAAGCGAGCTTCTCTCTTTTAACAGATTAGGAGCTTTTTTGTTGCTTGTTCTGGGCATATTAATATTGGGAAAAGTCGGAAAACGTTTGTACTTTACAGCTCTTTTATCGGGTTTATTTTTTGGATTATCTTATGTCCTTATGAAATTTTCATTTAATTCATCAGATTTTATTAATGGCATATTTTGGACTAGAATTGGTTTTGTCGGTTCTGCTTTTTTAACTCTTTTTTCCGGTCATGTTCGGGAAGAGATAAGGCTTTCCTATGATAATTCATCCGGCCATTCCAGGGTTTTATTTATTTTTAATAAAATACTGGCCGGTGTCGGTTTTCTGATTCTTTATTTTTCTATTCGTTTAGGTAACGTTTCTTTAGTTAATGCCCTGCTTGGACTTCAATTTATGTTTACCTTCTTGCTGGCAATGGCATTAAGAGGTAGAATTAGCGGCATTAAAGAAAAACTTGACGGGAAAATTTTAGTTTTCAAACTTAGCGGCATCCTTTTTATTTTAGCGGGTCTTCTGACGCTTTTTAAACAATAAACTATGAGAAGATTAATAATCGCGACTATTATTCTGGGATTATTTTTGTTTTTGCTTTCCTTAAATTTTAAACAACATGAAAAGTTTATGTACGGCGTATCTTTTAGCCGTTTTCATTCGGACGAACTTGGGCTTGATTGGAAAGAAACATATTTAGCCATTTTGAATGATCTGGGAGTTAGGAATTTCAGATTTTCAGCCCACTGGTCCTTAACTGAACCCGAGGAGGGAAAATATAATTTTGAAGAGCTTGATTTTCAGATGGAAGAGGCTAAAAAAGCCGGCGCATCGGTAATTTTGGCAGTAGGCCGTCGTCTCCCCGGCTGGCCGGAATGCCATGTTCCTGATTGGCTGAAGGCCAATCAGGAACAACTATCAACCGTCAACAATCAACTTACTACTGAAGGCCAGGAAAAACTTTTAAGATATATCGAGACAGTTGTTAATCGATATAAAAATTATGAAAATATAAAATATTGGCAGGTTGAGAATGAGCCGTATTTAACGTTTTTTAGTAAACAAACTTGCGGTGCGTTCGATGAAGATTTTCTTAAAAATGAGATAGCTTTGGTTAAAAAACTTGATTCGGTAAGGCCGATTTTAACGACTGACAGCGGAGAATTTGGACTATGGTATAAGGCTTATCAGCGTGGAGATGTATTTGGAACCAGTATGTATTTATACGTTTGGAATCGGATAATCGGCCCATTTCGCTATCCCATTACTCCGGCCTTTTTTCGGATAAAGAAAAATATCACAAGCATTATTTATGGCAATAAACCCTCGATTGTTATAGAACTTTCGGCGGAGCCATGGCTGCTTAAACCGATAACTGATACTCCCCTAGAAGTCCAATTATCCAGGATGGGCATTGATAAATTTAATGAAATGATTAAATTTTCTGAAAAAACCGGTTTTGATACATTTTATCTGTGGGGCGCTGAATGGTGGTATTGGATGAAGCTTAAAGATCATTCGGAGTTTTGGGACAGAGCCAAAAAACTGGTGATTTCGGAAACTCAATCACAAAAAAGCTATGAACAATCCGGATTGTCAGAAACTGTTTCCGAATCTTTATTCAGTTCCGTTGGTATTCAGGTTTTTAGGAATAATAAATTGATAAAACAAGGAAGCGGGATTATAATCTCTTCCGACGGATTAATAGCCACCGTTGCCGATCTTTTCGTACCTAATGCTATTTACCAGATATTTTATGATGATAAAATTTTGAAAGGGATTGTGGCAGCGAAAAACCAAAACCGCAATCTCATTCTTATTAAAACAGATAACGAGTATTCTAAAATAGTCAATTTGAATTCTACGGATTATAAAAACGGACAGGAAGTCGCTTTAATTGGCAGATTGGTAAATTTCACCGAATCCAAAGTTTTTTCTCAAAAAGGAGAAATAAGCTATATTACGTCCCAAAATATTGCAATTAATACTAAAGTTGATAATAATCTTTATGGGGCCGGGGTAGTTGATACTAGCGGCAATTTAGGCGGGCTAGCCTATCTAAGAAAGGGAAAGGTAAAAATCGTAGAATCCGATTCTATAAAAAAGTTTTTTGAAGAATATGCCGGAAGAAAATAATCTGTTAAAAAAATTCATTAGAACCTTAATCTTGCTTATTGAAGCAAGAAGTTTGGTTAAGGATGAATTTTTTCAGAATAAATTAAATAATAAAATTGTTGATTTAGGCGTTGACATTTTGAATTTTCAGCTAGGAGAGGATAGAAATAATTTTTCACAACGGCAACTGATTACCGAAAAATCATTGACTAAAATTGCCGAGCTTACGGAGAGCTTAAAAGAAATGGAATATTTGAATTTAATAAAAAACAGACCCCTTTTGTTAAAGACAGAGTATGGTTTATTGGATATTAAATTTTTTATTTTAAAAACAATAAAAAACGTTTATTTTTTGAAAGAAGAAAAATCGGAACATGCGAAGCGGGCAGTTGTTGATAAAAAAAATGCCGGGTTTAAAAATGAATTTAAAAAAAACTATGAATTAACGGACACTAAGAAAAAAATATTAGATTTCATAAAATCTTATCCAAATACAAGAACCAAAGATATCATATACGAACTAAATATGATTTCCGGCAGAACTATCAAGAGAAATCTTATCGATTTGCTTAAATCAGGATTTTTAAGTAAAAGAGTTGACAATAAAGCAGTATATTACTATGCTTCAGAATAATCTGGTTTTTTAACTTGCTGCGATAGCAATTTTCAATATTAAATTTTCCCCTCCATTATTTAATATTTTTATTGTTTTAAATCGCAGCATATTTAAGAACCAGATTGGTGACAAAATTATTTTTTGGTGACAAAGTTCTTTGTCACCTTTATTTTTTTTGGTGACATTCTTATACTTTGGCGTTGTCACCAATTTTGTCACCAATGTCACCCAAATTATCTTAAATAGTATAAAGTAAATCAATATAACAATAGTAAACTCATTTATTTAGCTTTTGCATTATAAATTTGATGTCACCTATTTAATGGTGCCATATCTGTATTACTGATTAGTGATAAATATTGTGGCAGTTGCTCACTGATCATTGGATTGAAGCTATTGGTTGTTTCCGGTCAGCTTAGAAAAGTTGGGTTTCCTCGGCCGGCCCCTAGAACATAATAAATTAATAATAAGTTTCGGCAACAGTCGATTGACTTGCCTGTTGGTCGGTAGGTCTGTCTAGCAGGCAGGAGAACCAATTGACCGTTGAGCGTTAACAGCA
>MGIZ01000018.1:12067-14806 GCA_001794015.1 Candidatus Yanofskybacteria bacterium RIFCSPHIGHO2_01_FULL_39_8b | reverse complement strand
TGTTGCCTTATTTCAATAGGATATAATTGATATTGAAGATTATGAATTTAAGGCAATTCAGGCCCCTTTTGGGTTTATGTAGGACCATTCGTTGACTTTTAAAAATCATTGTTATAACATTCGAAGATGTGCTTTTTTACTAGATTATTTCAATAGATTGGCTTTCTGCTTTTGGAATATTAGCTTCTAAAAGCAGACAGCTAATCCCGTGCTTAATTGAAGGTAAAATAAGACAATTATTAGACGATATCTTTAATTAAGTGCGGGGTTAAGGAAGGAACTTTGAAAATCAATAATTCAGAAATTCAAAAAATGATGTTTTTCTGTTTTGACTGAATGTAATTATTTATTTTGAGATTAAGCTTTGTAAAAAGGATCTTGGAGTCGATGAGCTGTCCTTGGGGTTTACAGGGTCGAACAAAAATAAACTCCTAACTCTTTAAAAGAGACTCAGCTTATACAAGATTCATTAGTTCAAGAAAAGTTGGTTAGTGAATGATTAAGTTCTTATCAATTAAATACTGTTCTGTGATTAGTCGATCTATCCCCAATCAATGACGTTTAAATGTTTAAACGTGGGTTGGTCGATAGAATAATCCAGTTCAGGCATAAATAAAAAATTAAAATGAATAGATTATCAAAACAGGGCAGGGAAAAATTAACTAAAGTTTTTACCACCCTTACAGCGATGACGACAGTGTTGTCGTTATCGGGCGTTGCCTATCTTGCTCCAGTAGCAATGGCAGTGGCGCCGGCTGATTACGGTCTTATGGAAGGCGATGTGGTCAGCGCAGCGGGATCCGATGATCCGGATGTTTATATAGTTAATGAGATGGGATACAAGAGATTATTTTTGAATCCTGCGATCTTTAACTTTTATGGACATCTTGGAGGATTCGCCGCTGTTAAGAATGTATCTTCGGCAACGAGAGATGCATTTGTGACTTCCGGACTTTTTAGAAATTGTGAAACCAACGACGAAAAAGTCTACGGAGTTGAAACTACTGGCGAAGATGTCGGTATGCTTCATTGGGTAAATACCACCGGAGCACAAGCCGTTGCCGATGATGCAAACTTTTTCAAAAAAGTTTTTTGTATCAATAGCAATGAGTTCAACTGGTATTCAAAAGGATCTGACTACACTTCAGTAAATCAGGTTCCTAATTATTCCAGAGTTCCTGGCGCAACTCCAGTTCCAGTAGCCGGTGCGGTTTCAGTTATGTTAGCTTCCGGAAATCCGGCAGCTATGACTGTTACTACAAATGCTCAAGGAGTTGAAATGTTGAGGATGAAATTAATGGGTACCGGTACGGTGCAGACCATGACTCTTAAGAGACTAGGCGCAGGTGCTGTCGGCGATATAGATAATGTCTATATATATGATGGCGCTACCCGTTTAACTTCCGGTAAATCATTATCAGCCGCAACCGGTGAAGTTACATTCTCTAATTTAAAGATTGATGTTAGCGGAAGCAAAGAGTTATCTATAGTTGTAGAATTATCAGCAACAACTGGTAATGTTGACTACTTTAGTGTAACTGTTATGACATTAACTTCCGGAACGGTCAGTGGTCTACCGGTAAGTGGAAACAATCTTACTATTTCCGGCGCGGCTAGCGGAAGATTAGATGTAACTAAAGTTGGTTCAATTCCTAATCCGAATGTCGGAGCAAAAGGAGCCCAACTGACAGAGTTTAAATTAACAAGTGTTACAGAAGGCGCTAGTGTAAAGAGATTGACCATGTTGCAGGGTGGAACCGTAAAGGCCTCCGATATCACTAATGTCAAATTAAAGACTGGCACTATGGAATGGGCCGGTTCGGTTACTTCTACCGGTTATCTTGTTTTTGATCTTGGTACCGGATTCCTTATTCCTAAGGGAGAGGAATCATTATTCAAGGTCTATGGAGACGTTTCCGGTAAAGCTGCCGAAGATATCAATTTATACTTTGAGAATGTATCTGATATCTTGGCGATCGGTGATCAGTATGGATTTGGTGTAGCTACACCATCCGGTACTACTAACCAGGGTATTAATGTGTTAGATGCTTCTTCGGAAGCTCATGATGTGACATTGCAGGGCGGTGTCTTAACCATCACTTTCAATGGACCATCAGCTGCAAATATTGGTACTAATACTACCGATACAGTCTTACTGCGATATTCAATGACTGCCGCGACAAACATCGAAGTTCGAAGAACTAAATTAGTTCTGTGTTCTGACGATGATGGTAGCGGTGTCTTCGATGCAAGCGACGAGGGAAACATTCAGGCTAACTGGGACGACCTTACTGATGTAAGAGTCACCGACGAAGATACTGGTACGACTATTATCGGTCCGAAAGACGGAGTTGATTTTGACGATCATGATAACATTAATACCAGCTGTTCTGCGACTGCCGAGGGTACCCAGGAGAACTTTACTGATGTTTATGAGCTAGTAGCCGGCAAGACATACAACTTTAAAGTAACTGGCGATGTCAATACTGCCAATGGTGGCAACCTTGACGCCGGTGATGCTATAAAGGTTGTACTTGCTAACTGGACTACTACCAACGGTACTACAGGAGTTCCATCAACGCCGGATGTAACGGTTATGAAATATGCCGGAACCAACACTTCAGTTGCTGACGCCGATATTGTTCCACAGGCTGATATTTCCGGTCCGGTTATGACTCTTCAAGCTGCGTCTCTAACCTTGGGCTTAAGCTCATCGGTTGGTAATCAGACGCTTGTAAG
>MGIZ01000018.1:10416-12044 GCA_001794015.1 Candidatus Yanofskybacteria bacterium RIFCSPHIGHO2_01_FULL_39_8b | reverse complement strand
TGTGCTGTCAGGTTATATAGATGATAATGGCGCGGGAGCGTTTTCGCTCGGTGCTACTGGTACATTCAATGTTGCCAACCTAGTCTCCAATGTTTCTATATATGAAGTAGAATCAGGAACTGTGTTGTCAACTAGCCCGTCATCGAACCAATTGTCTAATACGACCGGTACGGTTACATTCAATAACTTGAATTGGAATATTCCGGCCGGCGCGACAAAGACATTGGGAGTTAAAGTTAATTTGGGATCGAATGAGTTAGCAAATACTGATTACTTCTCATTTGACATTGCCGCTACAACAGATGTTACTGCATTAGATAGCTCATCAAAGACGGTCAATGCCTCAAATGCAGGTCCTAATACTACCACTCCTACTGTCCGTGTGGCAGTGGCTAATAGCGGTAGTATCACCGTAGCTAATTCTGCCAGCACCCCAGCAGATCATGCTGTATACTGGGGTCAGACAGGAGATACTGTTGGCGCTTGGAGATTTACTTCTACCAATGAAGGCCAGTTATTAGAGAAAGTTCAGTTCAAGGTTCATGAAACTTTGGGCGAAATGACTGACGCAACTAACAACATCAAGAATCTCTACATTGAGTACAAGAACCAGGCTGGCGCTACGGTTACCAAATCCAGCACGCTTAACCAGGTAGCATCCGTTGCATTCGGATTCGCCGGCGCCGACAGACCTTATGTTCCGAAGGACGGAACTCTAGAGGTTACGATGAAAGCTGACTTTAAAACTAGAGCTGAAGGCGCTACTTCTGCTTCTACCAGTGGTGATAAATTCCACTTCTCTTTCATGGGTGATACTGGTACGGGTACAAATACCTTTAAGTCACTCGGAGAAGGATCGGGTGTAGTATTACAGGGTAACAGTGATGGCGTAACTGTCCAACACTCGACCACGGAGATCATGGTTTACCGAGTGTTTCCAGAGTTTTCTATGACACCTTCGTCAACTACTAAGTTGACTACAGTTGATCCTGTCTTAACCTTCACGGTTACGGCAAAAGGTCTATCCGATTCGAGGTTGTTCTTCGATAACCAGGCAGTTGCTTCAGGATCTATCAGATTTGAAATAGTTGCTTCTGGTGCTGCCTCTGCGGCTGATACAGACTTTACGGTAAGAGATGCTGCCGATAACTCTGTTATTGATACTGGTACACTTAGCAATGCTGCATTAACTACGGTACGTGCAAGTTTGAGCATAGACTTTGGTAATAGTGGGACCGGTAAAGACGTAGAAATTTCAGGCGGTTCATCTAAGACCTTCAAGATTTTCTTGGATAGCATTAATGAATTCAACACCCCAATCAATACAACGGCTGGTGTTGGAGCAGATTACTTCCAGTTAGTCTTGAGAGATGAGAACGATGCGACGAATTTCGTTGCCCGATGGGTAGCCAATTCAACCAACGCAACATCTGACACGGATACGGATCTCTTTGCGGGATTCCTTCGACAGTTGCCGATGGCTGGCTATCAGTTCACCGCTCAATAAACTCTTGAGCAAACTCGACTAAATCTCAACTCGAAAGAGCCATAGAGATAGCTGAAACCTCCCCCGCCCTTCTAGAAGGGCGGGGTTTGGTTTTGGGGAAAAGAATGTTTCGACATCAGAT
>MGIZ01000018.1:8806-10372 GCA_001794015.1 Candidatus Yanofskybacteria bacterium RIFCSPHIGHO2_01_FULL_39_8b | reverse complement strand
AAGGGACATCTGATGTCGAGGGATGGGATTTTTGACATCGCAAGCCAAATCTGATAAAAATAGTTAATGACTAAGTTTTTAAACAGTAAATGGGCTGTTTTTTGTTTATTGGTCGTGATTGTTCTAGCTGTTTTCGGGCGGGCAATTTGGTTTGACTATGTTCAGTTTGACGAGGGAATTCCACTGATTAATAACAGATTTTTTATAAGCGATATATCTAATTTCTTAGAAGTTTTTAAACACGATATCAATTATCCCAGCGCTGTAGCGCCATATTATCGGCCGATTTTCATTTTAAGTTTTATGCTCAATAGTCAACTTGGTTCAAGCCCACTGGCTTATCATCTCGGTAATATTTTATTTCATATATTGGTGGTAATCATGTTGTTCTGGTTTTTGAGCGAGCTTGGTGTAAAAAAGTCAGTATCGATACTATCATCGGTACTATTTGCTGTCCATCCGGCGGTAATACCGGTGGTTGTTTGGATACCGGGTAGGACAGAAGCCATTCTTGCCATATTTGTTCTTTTATCTCTTGTCTTTTTTATCAAGTTTTTAAAAACAGCACATTGGTACTATTTAATTGGTGTTTTTTTGTCTTTTGGAATAGCTATTTTTACCAAAGAAACTACCGTTGCCTTGCTTCCAATTTTATTTTTTTACTATCTTATGCATCGAAATGAAAAAGGAAGTGAGATGTTAGTTACCGTATCTTCGGGGTTAGTTCTTATAATAGTAGCTTGGTTTTTTATAAGGAAAAGTATAATTACTCAAATTAATGATTTGTCTTTTTTTGAAATGTTAAATGTTCTTTGGTCTAATTCTTCGGCGGCTATCTTATATTTGGGCAAAACACTTTTACCATTTAACCTTACCGGACTTCCTGTTTTAGAGAACTCTCTATTTATATACGGTTTTATTACTTTAACCGTCCTAGTTTTGTATTGGATCTTTGCCAAAATAAAACTTATTAGTCTTGGCACTTTGGGCCTTATCTGGTTTGTAGCACTTTTAGCGCCATCTTTAGTTAGCTACAATATGCCAGATAATATGATATTTTTTGAATATCGGCTGTATCTACCCTTAATGGGTATACTTATATTTTTTGCGAGTTCCGATTTAATCCAGAAGCTTGATTTTAAAAAACTAAAAGTATTAGTTCCGGGTTTGGTGGTTATTGTTTTATTTTCCTCATTGTCATTTATTTATAGCAGTGCTTATAAAGATAAAATGTCCTTTTGGCAAAAAGCGGTTGCTGATTCGCCTAGTTCGTCTGATGCCCACAATGGTTTAGCAACTGCTTATCTGATGGATGGAAAGTTGGAAGAAGCTGAGGCGGAATTTATAAAAACAACTGAAATTAATCCTAAGGAAAAGCGAGTTCACTTATTGTTAGGCCTCTATTATCTTGATCAGGAGATATATGATAAGGCCAAGACAGAATTTGAGAAAGAAATAGAAATTGATCCTAAATCATTTGTTGCCTATCATAGTTTGGGCAGGATATATGGGCAGAATAAAAACTTAAAAGAAGCAGAAGTAAATTTCTTAAAAGCGTTTGAAATT
>MGIZ01000018.1:7612-8751 GCA_001794015.1 Candidatus Yanofskybacteria bacterium RIFCSPHIGHO2_01_FULL_39_8b | reverse complement strand
ACAAACACCCCCAAGCAATAGCCCACATCAAGGAACTTTTAAAACGGCAGACTGCCGAGACTTTACATCCCCAGATTCTTAAAATAATAGAAATTTACGCAAAAGAAACGGCGCTACAAAAGAGTTTATGATTCGATGAGTATATTCTCTAGGATTATCATTGTATTAATTTTTATTTTAGCCGGATTATTGTTTATCCACAGTCTAACCTCTATAAATGCTGATATTGGACGACATATTGGGCTAGGTAAAATAATATGGGAGACGAAAGAGGTGCCTAAAACCAACCTGCTCTCTTTTACGGCGCCCGATTTCCCCTTTATAAATCATCATTGGTTAAGCGAGGTTATTTTCTACGGAATATATTCTCTTGGCGGGGATTGGATTACCGGCCTTAGGTTAGTAATTATATTTAAGGCCGTTGTTCTTTTAGTAGCTTATTTGATCTTGTTTTTATCGGTGAGAAAGCATAATATTTTTGCCGTTGTTTTCGGTTTTATTGTCTCTATTTTTGTATTTTCGGCCCGGACTGAACCTCGGCCGGAAATTTTCAGTTATCTTATATTTGCCTATTACTTGTTTATAATTTATCGGGCTAAAATTTTGACATCACAAGTTAAAAATCCCCGACTTGCGATGTCGGCACTTTGGATTTTGCCGATATTACAAGTATTTTGGGTCAATCTTCATATATATTTTATTATCGGACCGATAATCTACTTCCTGTTTTTGATCGATGAACTGGTGAATAAAAAGTTTGAAAATTTCAAATTGAAAATTGAAATTTTTATATCTATCATCTTGGCTAATCTTGTTAATCCTAATTTTATCAACGGAGCTTTATATCCTTTTAAAGTTTTCAGTAATTACGGTTATAGCGTAGCGGAAAATAGTTCTTTATTTTTTCTGGCAAAATACTTTGGCCAATGGGCACCACAGGATAAACTATTCTTAATCTCCCTGTTTATTTTGGTTGGGAGTTTCATTTTAAGCTTTTTTACAGTAAGAAAAACTTATTGGTTTAAAAAAAGATTTTTCGATATAATCCTAGTTTCAATAATGGTAATTTTGTCTTTTAAAATGCAGAGGAACATTTCGCTATATGCACTAAGCTTGTGGCCGGTTATGGCGGGCAATCT
>MGIZ01000018.1:6070-7569 GCA_001794015.1 Candidatus Yanofskybacteria bacterium RIFCSPHIGHO2_01_FULL_39_8b | reverse complement strand
TATTTGATAGTTAGCGGCCGATTTTATAATTGGCTTGATTCGGCAAAGAAGTTTGGATTGGGGATATCAAACGCAGCCCAAAATGGAACTGATTTTATAAAAGAGAACAGAATTGACGGACCAGTTTTTAATAATTTTGATATTGGCAGTTATTTGGCTTGGCAGTTCGAAGGGGTCAGGTACCCTGTCGAAAAGGTACCTGACCCCTTTAGGGTATTTATTGATGGCAGGCCCGAAGCTTATCCCGCAGATTTTTTTGAATATATATATAAACCGATGCAAAGTGATGAAAAAGTCTGGCTAGAAATGTCTGAAAAATACAACATTAACTATATATTTTTTGCTCATACTGATATGACGGAATGGGCGGATGAATTTTTGACTAGAATAAGCAAAGATAAGAGATGGTCTATGGTATTTTTCAACGACGCTGTTGTTATTTTCTTAAAAAACAACGATAAAAATAAGATAACCATAGAGAAACATAAGATCACCGAACAAAATATAGGGGAAAAAGTTTTGAGCATTCTTGGCGGGCTAGACAGGAAAGATGATAATGCCTTTATCAATTTCGGTAATGCATTATATAGGTTCAGGTGGCTGGAGTCATCAGCGGATGTTTTTGAGTTTTTGATCTCCAATCAACCAAGTAATCCGTATGGTTATCAGGGCGCGGGCTATGCCTATGTAACAATGAACGATCCTAAAACCCAGGAGAAGGCTGCCCAAAATCTGGGAAAGGCGATTGATCTGGGTTTTGAAACATTTAATAATTACTTTACTTTAGGGATAATAAATGCCAACCTTGGAGATTTTGCTGCCGCGGAAGAGAATGTAATCAAAGCGCTAGACATAGATCCCGATAATCAGAATGCCAAGGCTACTCTTAGGACAATAAAAATGAAAAAAGTGGAATTAAAATGACAAATCGTCTTAAGTTATTACTAATATTGTCATTTTTTCTAGGCATATCAGTATATGTCAATTTAAGATCTGAAAATATAATTGATCCGGACAGTCTTTATCATATTCGTCATGCCTGGATTTACCAGACAAATGGTATTTTTGATTCTTCTTTTCCCTGGACACAGTTTTCGGCAATTAGAATAATGGGCGCTGATCTTTGGTATGGATTTCATGTGTTTTTGATTCCATTTACCTATATAAAAGATCTTGCATTTTCTATCAAAATAGCGGGAATTTCTATAACCTTTTTAGTCCTAGTTTCTTTTTATTTGGCTTTTAAAAATATAAACATAAAGTTTCCGGAATTATGGGTGGCCTTCTTCTTATTTTCTAGTCCCGCAATTTTGACAAGAATGATGATGATGAGGCCGCATCCCTTGTCGTTGGGTCTTACGGCTTTAATTTTTAGTTTTTTTTATAGAGGTTCGGCCATGTTGGTTTTTATTTTTTCTTTTCTTTTAAGCTGGATGCACTCTTCTGTTTTTTGGTTTCCGATAATAGCGGTTTGTGTTTTGATTCTTGTTAAGCGGTTG
>MGIZ01000018.1:2200-6060 GCA_001794015.1 Candidatus Yanofskybacteria bacterium RIFCSPHIGHO2_01_FULL_39_8b | reverse complement strand
AGATTTATGTTCGTAAATTTG
This sequence comes from Candidatus Yanofskybacteria bacterium RIFCSPHIGHO2_01_FULL_39_8b, assembly GCA_001794015.1. Lineage (GTDB taxonomy): Bacteria > Patescibacteriota > Minisyncoccia > 2-02-FULL-40-12 > GWA2-44-9 > 2-01-FULL-39-28. The sequence continues at coordinate 6,039 of MGIZ01000018.1, read as the reverse complement.
CAGCTTTTCTTGGGGGAATAGCAGCAGGACTTTTGGCCCGTCCGCATCCATTGGCAAATTTAAAATTAATTTATATTCAAGTAGTTGACCTATATCTTTCTAAAAATCACGAGCTTGCTAAAATTATCGGAGCAGAGTTAAGACCGCCAACCGGGGAGGGCGTATATGATCAGAAATGGTTTTTTGCCGTTTTTATAATTGCTTTAATATATCTAGGATGGCGTATATATAAATATAAAAAAGAATCTGTCGATATCGATAGAAAGATTATTTTATTAAGTTCGCTGGCCTTGATTGTATTTTCCGCATTTATGTACTCAACGGCAAAGAGGGCGATAGATCAGCTGGGCTTATTTATAATAATTTTTACCGGATCGGTTTTGTCTGTGCCCCCTTTTTTAAAAAGAAAATCCCAAATTATTAAAGAAAGTTTTGTGATAATCTCCTCGTTCTCTCTGCTATTTAGCCTTTCAGTTTACAATCTCGTTTATACCAATTCTAGCTCCTCTCACTCACCGGCCAAATTCAAGGAGTCGGCCTTATGGCTTAAGGAGAATACTAACGAGAAAGACATAGTTTTCTATTTGAATTGGGGTTATTTCCCTTTTCTTTTTTTCTGGAATCAGGACAACTATTATATCAACGGGATGGACCCAGTTTTTCTTTTAAAGTATGATAAAACTTTGTATTGGAAACTGTATAATATGGCGGTAAATGAAAATGATAAAAAACTGTATTGGAAATTGGACGATATGGCCCTAGGCAATATGGGCGGTATTACTTGCGGTTACGATCCTAAACAGTGCAGATCGGAAAACATTGAAGCCATATCGGATGTATTAAGAAATGACTTCCATGCTTCTTATGTTTTTGCCGAAATAAATAAACAAAGATTCTCAAGTTATCTGGGAGAAGATACGGAAAATTTTAAGAAAGTGTATGAGAACGAAAAAGAAAATACTATAATTTTTAAGGTATTATGATTATTCACAGGGAAAAATTTATTATATTGGCCGTATCACTTACTCTTTCCTTTTTGTTATACGGCAATTCGATTAATGGTGATTTTGTGTCTGATGACAAATTGGTTATCTTGCAAAATCCTTTGGTAAGGGGTAATTTAATCGACCTGTTTAAAGCTTTTTCTAGCCCTTATTATTACAATCAGCCTCACGCTGGATTATATCGTCCATTTACAATTGCTTCCTACAACTTCAATAAAGTTTTTAGTTCCGGAACTTTTGGCTTTCATCTGGTAAATATTCTTATAAATGCCATCAATAGTTTTCTTGTTTTTACTATTGTTTCAAGGCTGGTTAGTAAACGCTCAGCTTATATTGCCATGGCTCTTTTTATGTTTCTGCCAATACATTCTGAAGCAGTAAGTGCGAATGTCGGCAGGGCCGAGCTTTTATCATTTTTATTTTCAACTGTTTCTCTTCTTCTTGTTTTAGATAAAAAATATATGTGGGCATCGGCTGCGCTTCTTTTGGGCTTATTAAGCAAGGAGACAGCTGCCGGCTTTTTCCTGGTATTTCTTTATTTTTGGAAATATAGAGAGCATAAGTCATTAGGCAAAATAGTCTCAAGTTTTCTATATTTTGTTCCAGCGGTCGGTATTTATGCAGGTTTGAGATATTATACTTTGGGAAATTATTTTATGGGTGTTGATCATTTGATGGCATATAACCCGTTGAAGTTCGCTTCATTTTTCCAATCATTGTGGACCTCTTTAAAAGTTTTTTACTTGTATATGCTGAAGACCGTTGCGCCCTACCAGCTTTCTTCTGATTATTCTTTCAATCAGATTCCGATTATAAAAAATCCATTTACTCATTATGAAGTTTATGTTGGGGTAACTATTCTAGTGGGATTAATTTATTTGGCGGTGAAAAAAAGAGACAGTATTTACGGTTTATCAGCGGCGGTATTTTTACTTACTTATTTTTTAGTTTCAAACTGGATTATCAAGATCGGAACGATAATGGGAGAACGGCTAATGTATGCTCCATCGCTTGGATTGGTGATCTTGGGGGCAATGGTAGTGGAAAACTTAAAACTAAAAGCGCAACATAACAACTCAAAAGTAAAAATTTTAAATTTTAATTTATTGCTTTTCGCTTTATATTTTTCGCTTTGTATCTTATTAGCTTGGTATGGTTTTGTAATTATAGATAGAAACCGTGACTGGAAAAACGAATCTACGCTTATCAAGAGCGGTTATGCCGCTAGTCCTAATAGCGTTGTCAGTTTGACGAATATGGCCTTTCTTGCTTTCGATGGGAATGATTATAAAGAGGCAAGTCGATGGTCGGGAAAAGCTTTGGAAATATTTCCCGACCATGTGCCGGCACTTTTTCTTTTTGGCAATGCCAATAAAAAATTAGGTAATTTAGAATTGGCCGAATCGTCATGGAATAAAATGCTTGAGTTAGATTCCGATTATGCTATAGCTTATTTAAGTCTCGGTACTCTTTATTATGATACTGGCCAGCTTGATAAAGCTGAAGCTGTTTTTACTAAGGGTTTTGAGCTGAGGAAATTATGGAGCCGGGCTTTTCCACTGGCTTTTGTTAAAATAAACCTGGGCAAGTATGATGAGGCGATTAATCTAGTTATTAGTAATTTTGGGACTAACCCGGAGAAGCGGGAATTAAAGATTGTTCTCGGTCTAGGATACTTGAAAAAAGGAGATAAGGCCAAGGCGGAGTTTTATTTAAATCAGGTTAAGGATACTAGTATGAGTATAGAAGATTATTTCAAAAAGGTGTTAAGCCAGAAGGTTTTTAAGATCAGTGAATATTAAAAAGTTAAAAATTTCAGGTTTAAAATGGAAAATGATAGTTTAAAATTAAAAAATTTAATTCTTTACTCTCTGCTATTTTTAGTATTCTTGATTCCATTTTTGAGTATGCAGAATTTCAGTCCGGCGACTGATGAAATTACTCATTTGCCAAGCGGATACTCATATCTTAAAACCGGTGAGATTAAGCTGAATCCCCAACACCCCCCATTAATTAAAATACTGGCTGCTTTTCCGCTTCTATTTCTGGATTTAAAGTTTGATGTTTCTGATCTAAATTTAACTGGGACCCAGATAAAGGAGTGGCAATTTGGCGTCAATTTTCTCTCCGCTAACGGCGTTGATAGGGTAATGTTCTGGGGACGGATCCCCATGATACTGTTATCTGTTCTGCTGGGTTGGTATATTTTTATATGGGGTAAAGAACTTTTTGGTTATGAAGCCGGTATCTTTGGGCTTTTTATCTATGCCCTTATGCCGAATATTATTGCCCATTCCCAATTTGTTACAACAGACTTAGGTCTTGCCGTTTTTTCTTTTATTTCGCTTTATTATCTATGGAAATTTACTGAAAATGAGAATAAAAAGAGTATTGTTTATAGCGGACTGAACTTAGGCTTTGCCCTTGGATCTAAGTTTTTGGCAATATTTTTACTGCCGATATTTCTTATTCTGATCTCAGTTTATATCCTTCAAAAATATAGAGGTTCGGCCTGGTTGTCTAAGCTCAACTTGTTATTGAAAATCATATTGCCGATTTATGGGTTAGCCTATCTTGTTATTTGGGCCTTATATTTTTTTCCTTCAGACCCTTTATTCTACCGTGAAGGTTTAAAGACAGTTTATGCCGATAGCAATACGGTTTATTACTACTATCTTAATGGAAACTTCGATCAGGGCGGATGGTGGTATTACTTTTTGGAGGCGTTTGCCATCAAGACACCAATTCCGTTTCTCGTAGTTTTATTGGGATCTTTGATATATTATAAAAAATCCGGCCTCAATCTCTTGAGCAGTTTATTTATTTTTTTACCGG
>MGIZ01000018.1:0-2188 GCA_001794015.1 Candidatus Yanofskybacteria bacterium RIFCSPHIGHO2_01_FULL_39_8b | reverse complement strand
GGCGGCTGGCTAGCGACTATAGTTAAGAGTTTAAAGTTTAATATTAAAAGTTATAGTTTAAAATTCAAAATTTTCAACTTTACACTTTCACTTTCAACTTTACATTTTCTACTTTTAACTTTGTTTGTTTGGTATGTCTTTTCTTCGATAAGTGCTTATCCCGATTATCTCCCTTATTTTAGCGAATTAGTCGGTGGATCTAAGAACGGCTATAAGTATTTAGATGATTCAAATATCGAGTGGGGTTATGACCTAAAGAGGTTGGCCGAATATCAGACAAAATATCCAGACTTGAAAGTGGCATATGCGTGGGATACTTTTGTAAATTCTAGCAAGCTTTACGGTATTAAAAATATTTTGCCGTTGAGTCTTAAAGAAAGCTGGTGGCTCAATCCGAGTGGCAGATATGCCATTAATACTCATGTATTAGTCAGAACTAAGTTGGCAAGCGAGGTATATGAAGATGAACGATTAAACTGGCGGGACCGCTATGAGCCGGTCGATAGAATTGGTCAGTCATTCTTTATCTATGAGTTCCCGTAAAGTTATTTTTTTAGCGGCTATATTTTTGATTCTAATTCCCTACGTCGGGGATAATGATTTTTGGCTTCATTTGAGAATGGGGGAGATCATGTTTGAGAATGGTTTATTTCCTAAAACTGATATTCTGTTGTTTACTAATTTTGGCAAAGAGTGGATAAACCATGAATGGTTACCGCAATCTCCTAGCCTTGAACTATCTTATCCTATGTAATCTCTCTCAAGGATGATTGGTCCTTGGTTTATTGGGACAACTTCGGAGTTATTTTTGTTCGTAAAGGGAGCGGTAATGACGAGATAATAAGAAAATATGGGCTGAATATAAAGTATTTTAATGATTTGGTTGAAAGTGTTTTAAGAAAATATAATCCAGATGAAATTCCGGATTTGGTTAAAAATTACCAAGAAGCGATCAGTAGACAGCCAGATCTATTATTAGCGCGTTATCGTTTGGGATTAATTTATCAGCAGCTAAGCAGCTGTCCGATGGCAGTTAATCAATTCAAAGAGCTGATTAAAATAGATAATAAATTAGGCAGTGCCCATTTTCGACTGGCGGAGTGCTATCAGAAGGCAGGCGACTTTATTTCAGCAATTTCAGAGGAAGAGCTAGGCCGAAAGTATTTTAAAGAAGAGAAGTGGTGGAAGGGTAGAAGGTAAACTGTTGATAAGCTATGTCAGGATTTACTATAATCAATGCTATAATCAAATGGACATGACTAAAAAGTATCTTATCTTTGTTTTTCTCATTACACTATTATTCAGTACAAGGTTTTCTTTTGCCTCTAGACCTTCTGATTTCGGCCTCAAAGAAGGGGATTTAATCAGCGCCATTTTTTCCGATGATCCTGATGTATATATTATCAATGAACAAGGCTACAAGAGATTATTCTTAAATCCGGAGATATTTAAGTTTTATACTCATTTAGGCGGATTTGCTAACATTAAACTGGTTACTCCCGAGGTCAGAGACTCTTTCCCCACTTCCGGTTTTTTCCGAAACTGTGAAGACAATGACCAAAAAGTATTTGGGACAAGCGTGGAAGGCGAGGACATGGGCCGGCTCCATTGGATAAATAAATCCGTCGACCAGGCCGTTCAGGAAGACCCCGATTTCTTTAAAAAGGTCTTCTGCATCAATCGAAAAGAATTTAACTGGTATCCGAGAGGAAACGAGTTTAAAGCCTTAAGAGAAGTCCCTCAATATAATCGTAGCGTAGAAGTTGAAAACCCTGTTATTTGTCATCATCCATCTAGTGATCCAAAAACATTTCAAACAGTACGAGTTGCACCCGAAGCACTGGATGCCCACTTTCAGCACGGAGATACAAAGGGGGCTTGTCCTGGTTTTCTCGTACCCACCCCCAAGCCAGAGATAGTGACTCCGACACCGACGCCCATAACAGGGATTTATTTAATTAAGCCCATGGTGCTGAAAGATATTCTAAAGATAGAAAGCGTCATCCCCTATGATGTTGCGAATTTGAGTTTTGGTGTTTATCAGGTGAGTGCGCAATATAATCTTGGCGGATACCACCAAGGAAAATGGTACGAGGGACTAAATCCCGGCATCTTAGAGCCGGTGTGGGTTGAATTTGGTTGGCCAAATACTGCCCAAGTAGATATCGTTCTTTTCGATGAGAATGAT
>MGIZ01000017.1 GCA_001794015.1 Candidatus Yanofskybacteria bacterium RIFCSPHIGHO2_01_FULL_39_8b | reverse complement strand
CCTCGACCATCGGGCATAGGGTTCTCCCCGTTCCATGTCTTCTTCAGTCACCGCCCAAGTTGACGGCCGAGGTTCAACCATTTCTCTTTCTGGAAAAAATTCAAAGAGATCATTCACGGAAACCGTCTTTATTTTTTCATCAGATAAAAGATCAAATAAAAATTGCTCCATGCCCGGCCGATGGTGGCCGAAAGTCTCCCCATCCATAGCCGTAACTGCATATTCATTTTTATTCAAACGGTTACTAAGGTATCTCGTTATTGCCGGCATAGTACCAATCTGGGCAGACAATACTATAAATGAAAGATTGCGCTCCCGAAAAAATACCCCAAAATCATCAATATTTTTAATCTGGTATATCTTATTGGACATATATTTCTTTCCTTGAGGAAAACCCATCTCATCAATAATTATCCACTTATAACCCATTTCCTTGGCGACTTTGGCCACTTTATCGGAATAAGCCATTTCGGGACTGAAAAAACCATTTCTTTGCCAATAGCCGTCAAAGTATTTATTCAAACCTTCCTCATCCAATCTTATCTGGCGCCTTATTTCTTCCTCGGGCATCAATGGCAAAAAAGCATGATATTTGGCGCTACCGGTCAGTTCAAGGTTGCCCCGCTTCAATAATTCACGGATGTCCTTGATTACATCTTTACCGTCCCATTTTTCAAGAAGTTCACATAAAACACTGTTAATATTCAGAGTCAATCGACATTTTGGTATTTCTAAAAGACCGGAAAATATTTTCCGGTAAGATTCTTTGGTTATCCGCCTGACCCATATTTCTTTTTGAGTCGGCGGTTGGTAGATATGTAAAAAATTAGCCCAGTACAATAAAAAGTAAAAAGTTAAAATAAAAAAGTAAAAAGAAAGATTTTAAATTTTCAATTTTCAATTTTAGATCTTAATTTAGCTTTCAGAATGAAAGCGTAGCGCCATTTCAAACAGTTTCACATATTCCTGGGCTGATTTTTCCCAAGAGAAATCTTTAACCATGGCCCGCTTCATTAATTTCTCCCATTCTTTTTTCTGACGATAGAGTTCCGAAGCTCTTATAACGGCAATGGTAAGCGAAAACGGATCGTATTTCTCAAAAACAAAACCCGTCCCTTCTCCGTCAGCTGACGGACTTTCCGGCTTGAAATCATCTACTGAATCAGCCAATCCTCCAACTTTTCTAACTATAGGAATACAGCCGTATCTCATCGCTTCCATCTGAACCAACCCGGACGGTTCATATTTTGACGGAATTAAAACGGCATCCGCTCCGCCGAATATCATCCGCGGCAAACGTTGATCAAAAGAAAAGTGAGTTCCTATTCTATCCGGATATTTGGTTTTTAATTCTTCGAAATATGTCCTGAATCCGGCATCGCCTTCGCCGATAATAACAAACTGGAAATTAATATTTTCCATCAACGGACCGAGCATTTGAGTTACAAGGTCCAGGCCTTTTTGGCCGTCCAGCCGGCCAACCATTCCGACCACAAAAACATCCCCCTTTGTCGCCGGCAAGCCAAACTGTTTCTGGAGGGCCATCTGGTTTTCCAGACGCTTGTTGAGCGACTTAACCGAGTAATTAACCGCCAAATCCTTGTCCGTCTCCGGATTAAGAGACTCCGTATTAATGCCGTTTAAAATCCCAAACAGCATCCCCTTTCGTTCATTTAAAAGTTTATCCAGTCCTTCACCGAATTCTTCAGTGAGAATTTCCCTGGCATAAGTGGGAGATACGGTATTAATTACATCGGCAAACATAATACCCCGGCGCATTCCGTTTAATTTTTTGGTCCGTTCGTCAAAAAAATCTGTTACCGGAGCCTGGCCGGCGTCAAAATCCATTTCCGAAACAAAACGGGGATCGAACATCCCCTGAAATTTAAGATTATGAATAGAGAAAATCACCGGAATTTTCGACAAAACAGGGTCATCTTTGTAATCCGCATGGACAAGATTCGGAATAAATCCCGTCTGCCAATCCGAAGCGACTATCAGGTCTGGTTTCCACTCCGATTTTTTTACAAATTCAAGAGTGGCTTTGGAAAGTAAAATCCAACGAACCGTATCGTCAGAGTAACCGTAAACATTGGCCCTTTTCTCATAATATTCCATATTCTCAAGAAAATAGTTTATTCCGCCGTCTTCGCTTGTATATTTAAGAACATTTGAAACTAAAATTCCGTATGGGTCTTTATCCCCGCTTTCAACCGTTATATTATTTAGTTCTGTTTCCAGAGGATATTTAGCCGTATCAATGGTAGCATATTTAGGCACCAAAACTCTGGCATCGTGGCCAAGTTTGCGCAGAGCTTTAGGCAAAGAATGCATGACTTCGCCCAAACCGCCGATTTTCACAAAAGGCGCCGCTTCAGAAGCGACAAAAAGGATTTTAAACGATCCGTCTTTATTAAATAGAGCCATGTTTATAAGTTATTATCATGGGATGATTTATTTATCCCTAAAGTTAGCTTAACCTTATCCATGATTTCATCCATTTTAATGTTTGACTTAAGCAGATAATAAGCCGGTTTTTCTTCGGATATTTCTTTAAGCACCCGCTCATCAGTATCATAGCTGGTTAAAAAAATCACCGGCACACCCTTGCCTCTCGGATCTTTTCTTAATTCTTTGAACATCGTTACTCCATCCATTACCGGCATCATCACATCGAGTAAAATTAAATCCGGGGCATTGGCAAAAGCGCTGTAAAGACCTTCCCGGCCGTTACCGGTAACATATACTTTGAACATCGGCTCTTTAGACAAGTAACCAACCAAAACTTCCTGCATCATTTTATCGTCCTCGACAATTAGTATTTTGTATAAGTCTTTGGGCATAATGGGCATCGAATCTATTATAGTATAGCACAATTAAAAAAATATAAGACAAAAAGATGTGAACAATAATAATCCTGTGATATACTGACAAATAACTGAATGAAAAAAATCCTAAAATTAGCGCCTTCCGGAAGTATAATTCTTGGCCTAACAACACTTATTTCATATATATTGGGGCTTTTACGAGATAGAATATTCGCTCAAACATTCGGAGCTTCAAGAGCTCTGGATGTTTATAATGCCGCCTTCCTAATTCCTGACCTTTTATTTAATATATTGATCGCCAGCGGTATCGCTGCCGCTTTTGTGCCGATATTTTTAGAACTCTTCTATCGCGACAAGCAAAAAGCCTATGAATATACAAATTCCGCCATAAGCGGGGCAACCGGTTTAATGCTTTTCTCGGCAATAATTATTTTTATTTTTGCCGATTCCATTGCCTTTCTTGCCGCTCCGGGATTCTCCGGAGAAGATCTGGCTCTGGTTGCAAAAATATTAAGAATTTTAGCCATATCACCGATATTGTTCGGCATTTCAAATACTCTTGGAGCAATGCTTATCGCCAAGGAAAGATTTTTATTTTACGGCCTATCGCCTGTCTTTTATAATCTGGGCATTATCGGCGGAACCATTGTGCTTGCCCCCAGACTTGGCATAACCGGAGTAGCAATCGGAACCGTTGTCGGCGCTTTCTTTCATTTACTTGTGCGAATTATTGACGCTCTTTATTCCGGTTTTAAATTTAAAATGAATTTTCAATTCAAAACCGAAGAATTTAAAAAAACAGTCAAACTGATGCTACCCAAAATGTTCGGTCATCCCGTTGAATTGGCCATGTTCTGGGGGTTTACCACGATTGCCTCAACTCTCGGTGCCGGTTCCATAGCAATAATGAATTTCGCCCGTAATTTTCAAAGCGTGCCGGTCAGTTTAATAGGCATAACTTTTTCAACAACCGCTTTTCCGGCAATGGCCAAAGCTATTTCCAATCACTCAAAAGAAGAATTTAAAAAAACATTAAAAAACTCCTTTTGGCTCATACTTGGCGGAAGTACTGTCGCCGCTATTTTTACTTTTATAATAAGAGAGCCCTTGATAAGAATGGTTCTTGGCGGAGGCAATTTTACTGAAGAAGCTATATCTAAAACGGCGACAACACTTGGCATGCTTACGCTTGCCATTCCCACGGAATCGCTTGTTCACCTTCTTGCTCGGGCGTTTTATGCAACAAAAAACACGACCATTCCGGTTGTAATATCCATTATAGGTCTTATCATTGCCATTAGCGGCGGTTATTTTCTTGCGCCGTCTATTGGAATCGCCTCAATCCCCTTGTCCTTTTTTGCCGCCAGCTTTATCGAAGTATTACTCCTTCTTATTCTTCTCCCTAGCCGGCTGAAACAGTTACCGTCTCATCTTGAAATTGATATCGAACTGGGTCAGCATCAGCCATAAAAAATCCTGTTAATAACCGTCTATGGTAATTTATAAAGACTTATAGTATGCTTATCTAAAAGGAAAAAAATAATTAATTTAGAGTTTATTTTTAAATAAAAAATATTTGAAAATTATCTCTTAATAAGCAATTATATGCCACGAAAAGCAAATGCTGCGTTCATGAAACCAATGAACGTAAGCTCGGAATTAGCAGCGGTAGTCGGCGCGGGCCCTATGCCCAGATCAGAGGTCGTCAAAAAACTGTGGACCTATATAAAGAAAAATGGCCTTCAGGATACAGTCAACAAAAGAAATATTAATGCCGACGAAGCTCTTAAAAAGGTGTTCGGCGGTAAAGCAACCGTCAGCATGTTTGAGATGACAAAGCTAGTTTCAAGGCATCTTTCTTAATACTCAATACTTAATAAAAATCCAGCGATACTAATCGCTGGATTTGCCTGTCTTTATTTTTTCCAAACCCAAGTTCGGTTTGAGGAATTTTTAAACAATTCCAGCCAGGCATTGACACAAAATCTGTTATAAAATTCTTCCACATTGCGGCAAGCATTAAGACATGCCTCGCGGTCGTCCATCGCACAACCTCCTTCAAGGCAGGGATTATTCATCGCCCTGCAGGCTTCAGTAAGCGTTTTCTCAACCGCTCCGCAAACTTCCGAATAGAATCTGCACTTCTGGGAATCGAGCAATCCCGCCAAAATCGTTTTGGATAGTTTCGCTTCTTTGATAAACTCCATAAGCTTTTCGGGCGTGGCAAAATATTTATCAAAAAAATTGCGGGCAAGAGTGTTGAACATGGGCCTGGTAGGCAATCTGGAACCGAGATCAAACACATATACCCAGTGCTTCTCTTCGCATTTAAAAAATTCTAAAAGTTCTCCATGCTCAAATTGGCCAACTTTAACATGAAAATGCCCGCTTTCGCCGACTAAACACGAAATTGCCACATTCATTTTTAATCCCTCTGTGATAATGATGAATCTTCCTTAACCATATCACACCTATTGCTAAACATCAATATTGGTTATATAATTAAAGTAAGTTCCGGTGTGTGCGATAACTAATTAACCGGGGCAATGGTTTCGTTCAAAAAGGAGAAAAGGCAATGCGCACCTTAACAATCGTCCTTTTAGCGATGCTGTCAATTTTATACTTTCCATGCAAAACCGCAGCCCAAGACGGTAAAACCATCTATGAAAAAAGATGCAAAACCTGCCATGGCGTTGATAGCAAAGGCTCCGCATCAGTCGCCAAAATGACAAAAGTCGATCCGTCCATGCTTGATCTAACGACCGATAAAAACAAAAAAAGAACCGATGCCGATCTTATTGAAATCGTTCGCAAAGGTCAGGGTAAAATGAAACCTATCCCGAAAGACAAGCTAAGCGACGACGACTTAAAAATGGTTATCTCTCATATCAGAACCTTTCATAAATAAAACATCCCCCACCTTAGTGGGGGCTTTTTGTTTCCGCTTATCTCTGGGCAGCAAGATACCGCGACAGGTCTTCAATCTGTTCCTTGGTCAAAATACCGTCAAATCCCTCCATCTCCGCTTTCGGATCCATCTTTTTTGGATTTTCAATATATTTGGCTATCCAGCCCTGCTCTCGATATTGGCCAACCCCAGAGAGATCCGAAGCCAGAGCTTCTCCCATGTCGCCCACCTTGTGACAATCAGAGCAATTATCTTTGAACAACGCCGGCGCTTGAGCCGTAAACGGTCCCCCGCCAAGACTTGAAGTATAAGCAACTAAAACTGCCACTTCATTATCCAGCATTCCAAAATTAGGCATTTTAGTTCCAGGACTTACTTTTTCAGGATCCCTAAAGTGTTCAGCCAGCCAGTCTTTGCTTCGACGCAAGCCCACAGTATCAAGCGGCGGACCAAAAACGCCGCCCCGTCCGTTGATGCTATGACAAGATTGGCAACGAAAGTTCTCGAAAAAAAGTCTTTGGCCGTCCAATACCCGGATATCTTTTTCAATTATAGGATTAGTTAGCGGAGAATAATACCCCTCAATGCCCAAATATATCATTCCAGTCAACCCAATAACGCCAATAATGGTTATAAAAGGCCTATCAAAAGGATGTCGTTTCGGTCCGCGTTCTATTAGGGGCAATAAAACCAAAAAGCCAATTAAAACAACTGGAATAACCGCGATAGCCAGAACCTCAAACGAACCGGGAAAATATTTAAGAAGCTGGAACAGAAATAAGAAATACCATTCAGGACGAGGATTATAGAATTTGTCAGTCGGATCAGCCACTACCTCTAGGTGAACGCCTTTTTCCATTGCCAGCCAGACGATCGCTAAAAATACAAAAGTAATGGCAACCATGTCTTTATAAACAATATAGGGAAAAAATGGTTTGCCTTGAGATTTCAGCTCATGATAGCGATCACTAACTTTCTGTTTCCAATTATCATTGGATATCAACTGACCACTACCCTCTTTTGTCCGTTCCGGCAAAGATGAAATGCCGTGCCAAACCACTAAAAATAAATGGGAACCCAACAAAAGCATGGTAATAGCGGGTAAAAGAAGAACATGAAAAGCGTAAAAATGAGTTAAGGTAACCGCTCCGATTTCTGATCCGCCCCTGATTATAGCGGCAATATAATGTCCAAGATATGGCATCTGCTTGGCCAGATTAAGACCGACTACAGTTGCCCAATAAGCTTTCTGATCCCAAGGCAGAAGATAGCCGGTAAAACCAAATCCTCCTACGATAATTAAAAGCAAACCAACGCCTGTCCACCAAGTTGCTTCTCTTGGAAATTTATATGAACCCATGAAAAACACTCTAAGCATGTGGAGAAACACGCCTATTACTATTGCCGTCGCGCTCCAAAAATGAAGCCCGCGCAAGAATCTTCCGCCTGGAATTTCAGAAATATAGCGAACAGAATCATAGGCATGATCCGGAGACGGAGAATAATTCATGGCCAGAAAAATGCCGGTTATAACTTGAAGGATAAAAAGAAATAAACAGATACTGCCCAGAGTATGCAAGCTCGTAACCCGTGGAATTTTCCGGTCCAGAAGAACCTCTTTGATTTTTTTCCAACCGATCCGTTCATCAAGCCAGTTTTTCATATTTCTCCCTCCTCTGGTTCAGGCAGTATTTTCACTATGCCATTTTCCGTTTTAACCGGATAGCGGTCCAAGGGACGCGGGGGAGGCCCCGAAAGCACTTCGCCGGTTTTTGAAAATAAGGCCGTATGACAAGGGCAAACAAATACATCTTTTTCAGAATCCCAGCGGTAAGGACATCCCAAATGAGTGCATTTTGGATTAAAGGCGATAACCTTGTTTCCCTGGCGCAGAAACCAAACCGTATCCACTCCCTCATTGGCCATCCAGCCATCCGGCTTGCGCTGAATATAATTAACGCTTGTCGGAATACCGTTGGGTATTTTTTCAAGAAGACTGATATTGATCCAATTTTCTTTCTTTGTCGCCCAGACCGGAGAAATAAAATATCTGCCCAAATTAAAACCCAGCACCGAACTGATCACTCCGCCAAGAATTATCGTCATCGCCGAGAAAAAACTCCGGCGGGACATGCCGTCCGGAACGGGTTTCGGCCCGACAGGGCCGGAAACGTAGTATTTCGAATCCATAATTCAGCCTTTCTTTTCTATTTTCAAAGAAATGATGACTAGATTATACCAAAATTAAAGAAAAAGTCAAAAAACATAGAAAAACCCTGGAAAAAGTATCCAGGGTAAATGTTGCCTTATGCAATGACCGGCTTACCACATATTTAGAACATAAATGCAATCTCTACGCGGTATTCCCACGGCTTAGATTTGCCGGCAGGAGCCAGCTTGCCCTGTTTATGATATTCAAATGTCATCCGGCCTTGATCGAATATTCTATAGTTAGCCCCGAACATCGGCCCGCTCAACTGATCATTGATCTTGGATCGATTCGGATCAAAGTAGTC
>MGIZ01000016.1 GCA_001794015.1 Candidatus Yanofskybacteria bacterium RIFCSPHIGHO2_01_FULL_39_8b | reverse complement strand
ACATAGCTAAACCGGCCGCTATGCTTATTAAATTCTGTTCCGCCACTCCAACGTTCAAATATTGTTTTGGGAAATTTTTCTGAAAATCATCAAAAACCGAGAAACCAAGATCGCCGGTTAAAAGCCAGACATTTTTATCTTTTTTGGCTAATTTTGTAAGTTCTTCTATGAAAGCTTTTCTCATATTAATTCGGCCAGTATTTTATCTAAGTTTTCAGATTTAATATTGTAGTAATACCACTCAAGCTTATTCTCCATAGATGGCACTCCCTTACCTCGTGCCGTATGGGCAATAATTACCGTCGGTTTTCCTACTTGGCTAGGAATACTTCTTAATGCCGGAATTAATTCCTCAAATTTATGGCCGTTAACTTCAATAGCTTCCCAACCATTAGCTCGCCATTTATCTGTAAACGGTTCGAGATCAAGAATGTCCTTAACATGTCCGTAGCACTGGATTTTATTATAATCAACAATCGCAATTAAATTATCTGTCTTCAAATGGCCGGCCAACATTACTGCTTCCCAAGTTGAGCCCTCATCACATTCTCCATCACTCAACAGAACAAATACTCGTCCCGATTCATTGTCCCGTTTTCGGGCCAGAGCCAAACCTAAACCCATACCTAGACCATGTCCAAGTGAACCGGTAGTAGCTTCGATACCCGGCACAGAACCCCTCACTGGATGAATGGGCAAAGTTGAACCATCCTTGCAATATTCATTTAATATTTTTTTTGAAATAAAACCACGATTTGCAAGAGTACAATAAAGTCCCAAGCAACCATGACCTTTGCTTAATATGAATCTATCACGGTTAGAATTATTCGGCTTCTTTGGATCAATTCGAAGAATATCAAAGTAAAGAGCCGTTAAAATATCGACAGTAGAAAGCAATGACCCGATATGAGTGGAACCGGCCTTAGCTGAAATAGTAATAATATCGCGCCTTATGTTTAGGGCCTGTCTTTTCAGATCATCTTGTAGTTTGTGACTTAACTTTTTCATATAATTTTTGATTGTCATTAAACCATTTTATAGTTTTAATAATTCCTTCTTCTTGGGTAAATTTAGGTTTCCAGCCTAAAATCTTTTTGGCTTTAGAAATATCTGCCTGCCAAATCGCATTAGTCTTATCAAAACTCCTTCCGCCAATTCCCCATTTTACCCCCATCTTTGATTTTAAATTCTTCAATATAATATCAACTGCCTTACCCAATTCCATTTGTTTCCCGTATCCAATATTGATGATTTCTCCAACTGGCTTTTTCTCGGAAGCCATAATTAATGCCCTAATCACATCATCTATAAAAATAAAATCTCTAACAATTTTAGGATCAGAAACCTGGGGAGGATGTCCGCGCAATCCGGCTAAAATCACCGATGGCATAAAGCGAGGCAAATGTTCCCAATAGCCAAACACGGAAAAAAGTCTTAGGGTTGTTATTGGAATATTTTTTTCACGAGCCAGATATTGTCCATAAAGCGTTGACCAGGCCTTTGCGCATCCGTAGGCAGTATTAGGTTCTAAAACCATATCCTCCCTCATAGGCTTATTCTTGGATCCATATTCAGAAGAGCTGCCGGAATGAATGATAGACTCAATGGAATCAATTTTGGCACAAGCATTAAATAAGGCGCTCGTTATATCAATGTTAACCTTGCGGACCATAGCCTCATCGTTTTGATTAGGATTGCCGCCATAATGAGAAAGATGGAATACCACCTCCAGCTTTGCCTTTTTTAAAATATTAAAAATTGAACGTTCATTAAACGTTTGAACTGGATAGATTTTTACATGTTTTATAGTATCGGCTAAACGCCATCTGGCGCTACCCGGCCTAGTCAATATATGGACTTTATCGCCCCTTTTAATCAAAGCTTGAACTAAATTAGAGCCGATAAAACCACCGGCACCGGTAACCAAAACCTTTCTAAACATAGTCATTGTATTTTATGTTTTTGAGGCCCATAAGTCAAAAAACCTCCTTGCAGAAAATAAAAATTATGATAACATTTATTGAATGAAAAGAATCAGAAAAAGAATCAAAGAATTTTTAAGAAGGCACGGCTTATGGGGATTTACAAGCTCAATCTGGTATTTTAGGCGCAATCTAATCAATCCGCCCCTGGGTTCTCTTAATAATATTCTTGATAAATACCTGACTTCTAAAAATAATGCCTTTTTTATTCAAATCGGCTCTAACGACGGATCAGCAAATGATCCTTTGGTTGGATTGATTAAGAAATATAATCTTGCCGGAATTTTAGTTGAACCGATGGATGACTTGTTCAATAAACTGCGAACCAATTATGCCGGCCAGTCCGGTTTAATATTTGAGAATTCGGCCATTACTGCCGACTTTGACGGCCAGAGAGACTTCTATTATTTGCAAGCCTCTCCGGAAAAAATGGCCTCATGGCCGGTTTGGTATACCCAGCTTGGTTCATTTATGCCTGAAATAATTGAAAGACATGAGTGTAGAATACCTGATATTAAAGAATATATTACCAGTAGAAAAATAAGCTGTTTAACTTTTAAATCTCTCGTCAACAAACATAATATAAAAAGGATTAATTTATTATGCATTGATACTGAAGGTTATGATTTTGAAATATTAAAAACCGTTGACCTTTCAACCCTAAAACCGGATATTGTAATCTATGAGCCGATTCACCTAAAAGACCGGGAATATGCAAAATGCAATAAACTTTTAAAAAATCATGGTTATATGCTATATTGGGATAGCCCCAATATTATAGCAACAAGAAATAATATATTATGAACAAAAAACAAAAAATTGGAATATTCGGAGGAAATGGATTTATCGGATCCTGGCTAGTTAACTTATTGAAGAAAGACTTTAGCATCTCAACTTTTGATATTCAAAAAAAATTTAGCGATTATAATCCAAAAAGGGCGGCAACAATACTTAAATTCAGAAAAAAACTCCTTGCCGGAGCAAAACAATATAAAGGAGACGTCCAGGACTTGAAACAAGTCCGCGAATATCTGGAAAAAGAAAATCCGGATATTATTGTCTGTCTTTCAAGCATACCGCTGGAAAATTTCGAGAGAACCCTCCAACTGCCGACTGAAATTGTCGGAATTTCAAATATTCTTTACGCCAATGAGGCTCGCAAGGCCAGAGTTGTTTATATGTCTTCCTTGTTTGCAATCGGCCACTTTGATCATGCTGTCACAGAAATGACTCATCTTGCTCCGGTTACCAATTACGGAATCGGAAAAGCTACGGGAGAACATTTAGTAAGGGCTTTTGGCAATAATAATTACGGTATTATAAGGACAACCTCCGTATATGGGCCTGGTGATATAAATAATCGGGTTCCTCAAATAATTTTAGAAAAGGCGATAACAAACAGTGGTAATTTTTGGATAAACAAGGCCTCTCTTCTTGATTTTATTTATGTCAAAGACCTGATTGAAGGCATTAAAAAAGTAATCTTCCACGAAAGAGCTGAAACATTTAATATTTCCGGAGGCAAAGCCCTAACTCTTGTTGATTTTATAAATACCATAGAATCCCTTACCGGTAAAAAACTGGATTATGAAATCCGTCATTTGGATGATCGAACCCGTCGCGGCACTCTAGTTAATGATAAAGCCAGGCTTATTCTCAACTGGCAGCCAAAATACAATCTAAAAACTGGGATTGAGGATACTTTGGATACTTATAAGAAAAGTATTCTTATTTAACAAAGTCAATAATTTTTTTGGCTCTATTCTGCCAAGTATATTGTTGAACGTCTTCAAAGGCTTTTGCGGCTAATCTATCGCATATTGCCGGATCATTTAATAATTTAAGGGTGCCTAAAACTAACTTATCGGTACTATTAGCTTCCATTAAAACAGCATTGGCATCATTTAACACTTCTCGAATTGAAGGCAAATTAGTTGCTACAATAGGCCGTTTTGACGCCATATACTCAAACATTTTAAGGGGTGAGGTATAAGATTTAGATATTTCCTCCTCGGCAGAATTGGGCAAAATTAAAATATCGGCTGATTTTAAATATACCGGAATATCCTTGTGCGGTTTTTGGCCTAAAATCAAAACATTATTTGATCCCTCGGCTTTTTTTCTGAACTTTTCAAGATCATATTCAGTTCCACCCACAAAAACAAACAAAACTTGAAACTTGAAACTTGAAACTTGAAACTTACGCGCTACTTCAAGTAACAAGGGGGCTCCCTTCCAATCATAAAGATGACCGACATACATAACAATTTTTTTATCTGGCGGCCAACCAAGTCTTTTTCTTGCCTCTTCTTTTGAAATCGAGATATTAAATTGTGCCGGATCTGCCCCGTCTGGAGCAACTTGAATTTTACCCCTAAAGCCCGTTTTAATAATGTCGTCCCTCAAGGCCCTAGTTATGGTAACAACTATGACACCATTTAAATCCAAAATTCTCCAAAACCACCTCCTATATTTAGGAAACTTATGTGCCTCAAATACAACATTATTTTTAAAAAAGCTAAGAATAAAAACCGCCATTTCATCCCTTGAATAAATAACATCGGCTCTACTCTTAAAAGCAAAAATAGAAAGGGCTGCTGCCGAAATAATGTTTTTAATATAAAACGACAGTCTGTCTAACTTGCCTGGTAAATAAAAATCCGGCGCCCAAATTCTTTTAAACTCAAAGTTCCTTTTTACAGAGTAATAATCAAAAAAGTCATCTTTGATTTTATTTTTCCTATATGGCGCCACCAGTTTTAAATATAGTTTTTCTTCTAGGTCATCTTCTGACGTTTTTACTTTTTCATTTTTAATTTTAAATTTGAGCGCAGCGAACGCCTCGCACATTTTTGCAATTTGAATACCGTAGGCTTTTTCAGTCGGCAACCTTAAATTAGCTAAATATAATATTTTCATAATGCTCTTAGAAAATTCTCCAGCTTACCGGCTATAATTTCATGAGAGAAGTTGTTTTTAATAAATTCTCGTCCGGCTTCGCCCATTGATTTTCTTAAGACCGGATCACGGGCCAATTTTAACATTGCCGAAATCATTCCGGCAGAATCATCCGGCTCAACCAACATTCCGGTCTGATCCTCAACAATCAAATCTTCAATCGAACCGGTCCTTGTCGATATTACCGGCAAACCGCTTGAAGAGGCTTCGGCTATCGAATAGCCGAACTGCTCCTCCCATCCACCGTAACGCTGGGAGGGATAGATAAAAATATCTGAGCTAGAGAAATAACCGGGCAGGTCTTTATTGTCTATCCAGGGCAATATCGTTACGCTTTCGGACATATCCCTCTCCACAACATATTTTTTTAACTCTTCATCAAGAGGACCCGAACCTATCATAAATAGATGCAGAGAATTTTCCTGTTTCCCGGCTTCAGCAAAAACATCAACAAGTTTGAATATTCCTTTTCTATAATCCAGAGCACCCACGAATAAAACAACTGTCTTATTCTCCAAGCCATACTGAGCTCTAAAATCAGAAGAGGCCCCGGGCTTAAATTGCTTAGTATCGATACCTGATACCGGAGATACTAAACATGGAAATTGATCCGGCATATATGGCCTAATTACATCAAGAGCCCTAGAATTACCCAATATTATTCCTCTGCTTAAAGCAATATTTTTACGAATAAGCAATTCTGTTGCTTTAAGCTTTAAACCCGATAGTCTCTCCCTATAAGCAACATTCTGCCATGTAAAAATTACATGCTTTAGTTTTAATTTATCAGCTATCTTTCCGTTAAGATAGGTTCCAAATAAATTCGGTTCCGAAACCGTGTACAAAACATCGCCGGATTTCGCCATTTTTTTTAAAATATTTTTAATTGCCGGCATCCAGCCCTTAAGATGGCCCCTAATAATCGGGTAATGGGAATGAAAAAAATTTGTTTTAGCGGGTACTATTTTTAGTTCTCCGCCCAATTCAGCCCTTATCACCACCTTGCCATTTTTCATCTTCCATACTTCCGGCAATATAAAAACAAGGTCATCTTTCTTTTTGAAAAAATTAAAAACCCGCTTGTGGCGTTCACCGATATAAGGATAGCCGACTATGAATATCATAAATTCAAAATTCAAAATTTAACTCAAATCCAAAATATTGAAACAAAGATGTTTTAAATTTTGAGTTTGTATATTCATTTAAAATTTAAAATTGAGGTTTTGAATTTATTAGATTTTCTGCAATATAAACACAAACTGATATGTATATCTTAAAGGAATAGAGAGCCAAACAAATCTGTAAAAAGCTCGGCGGGCAATCCGCCAAGGATTTTTATGTTTAAAAATTTTAACCGATTGCCAAGGCCATGGATCATGATAAACATTTTTAACCTCCAAGCCATTTTTCTTAAAAAATTCTTTCCATTCATTATAATCCATCAAAGTTTCTTTAAGATCTTGCTGTTTAGTCCCGTATTCACCTCGAAATCTCCATAAAAAATAATTTCTATTTGGAACAACAATCATAAATCTTGCTTCCGGTTTAGCAACTCTTATCATTTCATTAATGCCCTTATTCATATCTAAGAAATGTTCTAAACTTCCAAAGCAAACAACATAATTAAAAAAATTATCTGAGAAAGGAAGATTTTCTCCGGCTGCAACCGTTAAATTAGCATCCGGAACATTATCTTTGGCCACTCGTATAGCTTCAGGAGATATATCTGTTCCATAAATTTTCAAACCTGCTTCTTGGGCAGCTCTTAATATATGGCCGGTACCAGTTCCTACATCCAATAAATTTTTGCCTGGCACCGTACCTAGATAGGCGAAAACTTGCCTATAGTAATCGAGGGGACGCATAGCGTTAATCCCCTTTTTATTATAAATTTTGTCGTAGTATTCAACTACTTCTTTTTCACTTATCATCTTATTTTTCTGGCTTTTATGGCGAAAGCCAGAGCAAATAATTCCGGCCTGAGTCGTCCTAAAATTTTCATAATATAACCAAGTATCGGTTTATTTTCCCAAAAAGTAGTTATAACTTCTTTTTCGATTTTAAGTCCGCAGTTTTTAATTAAATCCTGCAAGACTTTTCTGGTAACCCAAAAAATATGGCCCTTCCTCAGCGTATTATTCTCGGGAACTCTACCCAACAAAACCTGCATTCTGGCCGGTAAAGATGTAAAGTTTGGAACGCTTATATAAACATAATTGCTGGCCACCCTGACGGCTTCTTTCAAAACCGGTTCCGGTTGAAACACATGTTCAAGCACATCAAGCAAAAAAACGGATTCGAAAGAATTGTCTTCAAAGGGAAGTTTTTCAGTAATATCAACCAACGAGCATTCAATGCCATTTTTTTTCGCTTTCTCAATGGCAACCGGAGAAATATCCAATCCTAATACTTTAATATTTTTATCTTTTTCTAAAAGTTTTTTTAATAAAAACCCGTCGCCACAGCCGATATCGAGTGCCGATTTTTCCTTAAAATTATTCAAAACCATCTTCTTGTTAAAACCAAGAAGTTCAAGCGGATGTTCCCAGCCAATATTTTGAAATTGTTGTATTGAATGAGCCATTAATTTAAATTTCCGAAAATTCTTTCGCTAATTTTTTAGCAATTGATTCCCAGCTTAAATTCTCAACGGATCCGACAATACTTTCTCTGTCAAACTGACCCGAATTAAGACCATTTAATATAGAGACGAGCTGGTCTTCCGTATTATATATAAAACCATTTTTGCCGTCTTTTATCAATTCGCTTGCGGCAATATTTCTAGTTATGACCGGAGTGCCATAGGATAAGGATAAAACAACACCGCCTGACGTCAAAACAGAATCGTCATACCAAAAAACAGATAAATCGGCGGCGGCAAAATAATCCGAAACATTATTATCTTCAATAAAATTAAAATCAAAAATAATCCGATCAAATCCCAGGGCCTCTTTTTTTAATAGCCGGTCATATTCTTCTGAACATTGCCCGGCGATTAACAGCTTTAATTTAGTGTTGCTTGATTTCTTAAAGGCTCTGATTACATTTTCTATTTTTTTATACGGCTTAATTATACCAAGCGAAATTATCAATACTTCGTCATTTTTAATGCCAAATTTAGTTCTAATTTTGTTTCTATTGCCCAAGATTCCATAAACACCGACATAATTGCCGTGGGGAATAAATAAAAACTTACTATCTTGTTTCACTTTTTCATATTCCAAACTTTGCTGAATAATAACCTTGTCGGCTAATCTAAATAATATTGCCCTCCCTAACCCATCAATAAATGGATATGGAAAATCATGAGAAAAATAGTTATGTTTTGTCCAAAATATTTTAAATCTTTTCACTTTCTTTAGATAAACAAGAATAGAAAAATTTAAAACCATCAAAAAAATTGATCTGACTAAAAACTTGCTGCCATAAATAGAGTTAGTCCAATGAATATGAACTATATTTTTATCAAATTTTGCCGAATTTTTTGAAAATTTAAAAAGTTTGGTAAATTTATTTTCACAATTTATAATTTCATATTCAAAATCATCCTTTATTATAGTAAGGTTGGAATATAGCAAGCTTATATATTTATTATTTTTACTGCTGAGCGGGAAGGGATATATTGCTATCATTGATAATTTTACTGATTTTATCTATTAAGTTATCTAAATTGTTGTTTTTAATAACATATTCCCTTAAACTTGGATCGACTTCTTGACTACTTAATATTATTATTTTTTCTACCAATTCCGATGAATTGTTCTCATTAAAAATAAGGCTTGCCGGTAAAAAGGCTTTGGCTGAATCATTAGAACTTAAGACCTTCGTTCTGCAAGCCATGGCTTCAAGAAGGGCCTTATCTACGCTACCAGTTTTTGATAGGTGAACAAAAATATCGTTAGATTGATAATATCGTGGTAAATCTTTGTGATCTATCTTCCCGACAAAATTAAAACTATCTTCCAACTTTAAACTTTTAACTTTAAGCTTTAAGCTTTTCTCGTACTCTTTATCCTGTTCAAGGGCCGCCTCTCCCACCATAGTAATAGAAAAATAAACTCCCCTATCTTTCAAGATTTTAGCCGCATCTATTAATGTTCCATAATTCTTAACCGGTGCGATTCTCCCAACGCTCAATATTTTAATTACCCCAAGATCGAACCTCAAGGCCTCTTCTTTAAGATTCGACCTCGAAAAATAAGG
>MGIZ01000015.1:5075-9226 GCA_001794015.1 Candidatus Yanofskybacteria bacterium RIFCSPHIGHO2_01_FULL_39_8b | reverse complement strand
AGATAAAACAATGTTGGTTTTTTGAGAATTATTTAGTTTGTAAGAGTCCGTGAGTTGATCGATATTAATGTCAAGAACTGCATATATCCAAATCGTTATCTCTGGGAATCCATCGGAATTTTCTTTTCTAATAAATACTTCTAACCCCATTCTTTAGTAACCTCCCAACCTCCTGGATATTTAAACTCAAACCCATATTCCTCATTGCGGTAGGTTTTCCAGGTTGAGGTGTCAATTGAATCAATAAATTTAAAGGTTGATATAACTTCAGGAATCTTTAAAGTTTTTAGATCGAAACTCCTTGGATAATCTATGGATTCTGTATAAGTTATAACGTAATTTTCATTTTGTTGTATTACGATTTCGGGTTTTTGCTTCAAAGCTCTTGCCCACTGCGATAGAGTATAAAGACGAAGATGCATAACTTCCATGTATCCTTCACGCGAAGGTCGTATCGCTGTATTCCACTCGTAATCCGAAGTTGGTATTTCGAATGTCCAGCAGGGAATTTTTTCGTCAGTATTATCATTTAAACCAATTACTAAATAGCAATCCCACCTAGTAGCTTTGTACCCGGACCAGTTGTCATTTAATGTAAATTGAAAATTATAATCTTGATTAGTATAGATTTTCCAATCTGAAGGAACTTCGAGTTGCCTCTGACTTTGTAATTCCTGCACCTTCCGCTCCCCTTCCTGATGAGCCACCAAGCCCTGCTGTAAATACGACAGCCTCAAAAAATATAAATAACCGTTGATAGCAACTAAAACCGTCGCCACGACAAGAGCTATTAAAACATATACCTTGATATGGTGGTTGGGATTATATGATAGGTGTTCCGGCTGTGTAAGATTAGCTTGTTGATCCATTTAATAACTATACCATACCCAAATACCAACAAAAAACTCTAACTTTTCTTTTCTTCCTCTTCAATATGCTTTTGCTCTTTTCGCAAGTAGTACAAAATAGAAGCTATCCCAGTCACTAAAATTTTCATCAGCCATTTGGCCAATCTTCGATGGTGATGCACCCAGCCGGTAAAGCCCTTGGTTAGATGAATATCTTCGGTTTTTTTATTCTGCTCCTCCATTCTTTAATTATAGCATGGTCAAAATTTGAGGTCCCTTTTCTGTGATAGAAACCGTATGCTCAAAATGTGCCGCCAGTCCGCCGTCTTTTGTCTGAAAAACAAATCCGTCCTGACCTTCTTTTATTTTCCAGTCGCCGGTTACCACCATTGGTTCAATCGCTATAACCATACCTTCAATTAATTTAGGACCCGTTCCCGGTTTTCCATAATTCGGTACTTCTGGTTCCTCGTGAAGGTCTCTTCCGATACCGTGACCTATAAGATCACGGACAACATTAAACCCCCGCAATTCCACATATTTTTGTATCGCTGAACCCATATCACCAACCGTATTACCGGGCCTTGCCTGACCAATCCCTATTTCGAGAACTTCTTGAGTTACTTTCATCAACTTCTTCTTTAACAAGATGCCCTTGTCAAACAAGGGCATCTTGTTAAAGATCGGGCCGTTTCCGACCAGAACCGTCACGGCCGAATCAGTATAAAAATCTTTGTACAAAATTCCCATATCAATTTTGAGTAAATCGCCTTTTACCAATTTTCTGTTTGATGGTACACCATGTACGATCTCATCATTGACCGAAGTGCACAAAACGGTGGGATAACCATTATAATTCAAAAAGGCCGGCTTGGCTCCAAGTTTAACAACAAGCTCTTCTGCGAGCTTGTTTAAATCTTTGGTAATAATCCCCGGTTTCACCGTGCTAGATAATTCTTTGAGTATCTTTGCCAGTATCGCGCCGCCTTCTATCATTATCTTTATTTCTTCTTTGGTTTTAATATTAATACTCATAACTCATAATTCATAATTCATCCTAACTTTCTCCTAATCCTTTTAGAATATCGTCAAAAACCTTCTCAATATCTTGCTCGCCTTCTATTTCTATAATGTTATATCCCCCTTCCTGCACAAAAGAAAGAATTGGCTGAGTCTGCCTAAGATAAACTTCATAGCGGACACTTATCGTTTCCGGAGTATCAAGCGATCTTTTGATTAATTCGCTACCATCTTTGGGGCAAGTCGTAATATCTTTAAACATCGGAAAGTCAGGAATTGAATGACGATTAGCTTTGCAAACCCTACGGCTTGAATTTCTTCTTACTGACTCCTCTTTGGTCAAGTTGAGGTGAATAGCCCTTACATTATCTTTTTCGTAAGCTTCTTCGAGTATCGGTAGCTCATTTTCGGCTTCATGAAGCGTTCTGGGCGATCCGCTAAAAACTATACCCTGCCCCTCTTTAGCCAATTCTCTAATTTTCTCTACCATAATTTTAACCGTCCAAGGTGGAGGAAAAAGCTCACCTTTGTTATATAATCTTTTGGCCTCAGCTACTTCCTGATCTTTTCTAACTAATTCTGGATTATTTATTTTTTCTTCTCCCAACTTAGAAGTTTCCAAATGAAAAAGCCCAAACTTTTCGGCCAACAACTCCGCCTGCGTTCCCTTGCCTGAACCCGGCGGTCCAATTAATATTACTGCCCATTTCTTGGTTAATGACATACCCAGTATATCAGCTTCCAATTGCCTTATGGTTTTTGACTGTACCAATCAGGAAACTAGAAGTTGAACTATGTTTAATCTGCCATCGTAATACATTATTCCATTCGGCTATTAAAAACCCTTTGGAAGCTGTATTACTGGGCATTATAAATTTATAATAACATTTTTATGAAATAAAAAAAACCCTTAGCGGGTTTGTTTATACTGGCCTCGAGCAAGTTCTACAAGATAGCAATGCATTTCTTTTGGAGATACAAATATACTTATATAACTTGGGTCTATCTTAATTATTTCATCATATACTTTTTGGTCTCTTTCAAACAAAGCCATTAATTCAGGATCGTATAATTTACTCACGGCGACTCCATCTTTAATGTTGGTCTTAAGCCAATCGGAAATTTGACGTGAGACCAAAATTGCTTCAGCTAAATATGGTATCAGTCTATTTTCTTTTCTTTTTATAAATATTGGCTTAATAAAAAAGGCGTATAGAAAATAGACAATCAATCCCAGAAAAAATAAATTAGATAACAGAACAACAAAAGGAATCTGAACAATTCTTATTAGGGTTAAAGCCATAAACGCCCCAATATGTTAAAAATCTTACTATATTATTACTCTTATTTTATAGTTTTTCAAATGAAAAAGCCGAGATATCTCGGCGAAACAAAGTAATCATCTCAGCGCTCGCCTCTTTGACAACTAATAATTCGTGCCTAGATATTATTCAAATTTACAATTAGTGTCTTAGTGTCAAGGAAAATAAAAAGACTATACCCTAGGGAGGAAATTCGCAGGCAAAATTGGCTTGGTCCCAGCACCTATTTTGGAACAAAATAGGTGCTGGGCGATTTTGCCGAGTACTTAAGATTCGGTTTCCGCTGGAAGAAACCGAATGTGGTCCGAGTCTGGGTATAGTCTTTTTATTTTTAGTACTCGTACATCGAGAGTTGAGCATCAATCTGCTTCATAATCTCAATCGCCACCGAGACAACGATAAGAATCGAGGTGCCGCCGACGGTAAAAGCGGTAACGCCGGTAAACCCACGGACAATATTGGGAAGAATCGCTATCACTCCTAAAAATATTGCCCCAACCAGGGTCACCCTGGTAAGAAGGTGGTTCAAAAATTCAGCCGTCATCGGTCCCGGACGAATGCCGGGAATATATCCTCCCTGCTTCTGAATATTTTCAGATATTGAATTGGGATCGAATGTAATGGCCGTATAAAAATATGTAAATAAAACAACCAGCAAGAAATAAAACGTCGAATACCAAAGATTAGATTGCAAAAAATCATTTACCTTTACGGCAATTTGTGAAATTCCGGGGATATCATATGCTGCCAGAAAATTAGTGATCATGCCCGGAAATAACAGGATAGACAGGGCAAAAATTATCGGAATAACGCCGGCATTGTTGACCCGCATTGGCAGATAAGTTGAAACTCCGCCCATAACCCTTGAACCGCGAATCCGGCGGGCATAATTGATGGGAATATTCCTTTGGGCTTCTGAAATATAAATAACCCCGACTACAACCGCCAAACCGACAATCAC
>MGIZ01000015.1:0-5008 GCA_001794015.1 Candidatus Yanofskybacteria bacterium RIFCSPHIGHO2_01_FULL_39_8b | reverse complement strand
AAATCAGCGACTATGCCAGCCAAAATTAATAGAGAAACGCCGTTGCCTAAATTTTTCTCTGTTATTAATTCCCCGAGCCACATAAGAAACATGCTGCCGGCGGTAATAGTAACCAAAGTTGCAATCCAATCAATGGTATTTAATGAGCCTATAACTCCCTGCCTCGACAATAGAGTCAAAAAACCAAAACCCTGTAAAGCCGCCAGGGGAATAGTTAACAATCTTGAATATTGATTAAATTTCGCTCTTCCCGCTTCTCCTTCATACTTATACATCTGTTCAAGCTGGGGAAATATCATTGTTAAAAGCTGCATAATAATCGAACCGGTTATATATGGTCCCAATCCAAGCATACCAACAGACAGCGCCGTTAAAGAACCTCCGGTAAAGGCACTTATCAAGCCGAAAAACTGATTCTGGGCAAAAAAGTCTTTCAATTTGGTCGCATCAATGGCTGGAATCGGAATATTAGAAATAATTCTAAAAACAACGAGCAATGCTAAAATAAACAGAACTTTGTTCCGAAGTTCAGGACGTTTGAAGATTTGTAATATGCGATTCAAAATTAACTAATAACTTATGACTTATGACTTATGACAACCTACTGTAACTAATGACTTATAACCTACAACTTATGACTTAAGATAAAATCTTCGTCATTAGTCATAAGTTGTCAGTCGTTAGTCAATTATTGTCATTAGTTGTTAGTCGTTGGTTATCTAATTGTTCCCCCCGCTTTAGCTACTTTCTTCTTGGCTGATTCAGAAAAACTAAACCCTTCAAAACTGAAACTTCTTTTCAGCTCTCCATCACCGAGAATTTTTGCTTTATCTTTCGGAGAAGCCAGAAATCCATTTTTCTTCAAAAACTCCGGACTGATAATTTCTTCTTCGGTAAACTGATTAAAAAATCCAAGATTGAAAACCGCTTGTTTATCCTGTCTATACTGATAATGACGATGTTTCTTGTGCGATCCCTTTCCGCCGGGTTTTTTAGAGGCACCTCTTTGTTTCGGGAATAACTGCCAAAGACGATTATCTCCGCCCCTAAAACCCGGCTTAACTCCGGCTCCGGCACGGGATTTCTGTCCCTTTGTTCCTCCTCCAGAAGAAAATCCACGTTTTCCGCCACGACCAACACGTTTTTTCGACTTGCGAAGAGTATTGGGTTGTAGGTTGGATAAGTCCATTTACTTAAAATTATGAATTCGAATATCGAAATTCGAAACAAATTCTAAATTCGAATTTCCAAAATTCCAAACGGTTTGAAGATTTAGAATTTAGGATTTTCGGGCTTTGTTTCGGATTTAGGATTTCGTGCTTTGGATTTAACTCTTAATTTCTTAAGAGCTTCTATCGTCGCCATTGCTGTGTTTATTTTACTATTTGTTCGTTTAATTAATTTTCCGGTTAAAGCCTTAATCCCTCCTAATTTAGCCACTACCCGAACCGCACCACCAGCTTTAACGCCGCCTATGGCTGGTTTTAGTAGAACAACGGCACTATGATATTTTGATTCAACTTGATAAGCAATAGTACCCTTTACTATGGGGATTGTAATAAGATTTTTCTTGGCCCTATTAAAAGCTTTCTGCATTGACTGGGCAACATCAACACCCTTGCCGATTCCAACGCCAACTCTTGATTTTCCGTCTCCGGCAACAATAGTCGTTCTAAAACTAAAACGCTTGCCCCCCTTGGTGACTCTGGTTACTCGAGCTATATCAAGAACTTTTTGATCAAATTCAGATTTTTCTCGAGGAGCCCCGAAACGATCTCCCCGACCACCCCTCCGACCGCCTCGTCCGCCTCTTTTATTCTGGTCGCCTTGATTTTGGCTATTAAATTGTGTTGATTGATTTTCCATGTTCTAAATTAAAAACTTAAATTTCATTTTTCAATTTTAGATTAGAGCTTCAGTCCTCCAGCGCGCAAACCGTCTGCCAGCGCTTTTACTCTGCCATGATATTTATATCCTCCTCGGTCAAAAACAACTTCTTTAATTCCTGCCGCTTTTGCTTTTTCGGCAATCATTTTTCCTATTTCAGAAGCTTTTTCTGTTTTATTTCCTTTTATTTTGCTTTTCTTAGCAGATACAATCTTACTGCTTAAGATAGTTTTTCCTGATTGGTCGTCAATTAATTGGGCAAAAATATGATTATTACTTTTAAAAACAGAGGCCCGGGGCCTCTCCTTGGTGCCCACTATATGTGACCTTATCCTATTATGACGTTTTTGTCGATTTAACTGTTTTTTTCTTGAATTCATAAAACTAATTTTCAATCTTTAAACTCCAATTTTCAATCAATGCTTTAATGTTTCAATTTTCAAACTAAGAAAGAATCTTAATTGAAAATTAGATCATTGAAAATTGATAATTGTAAATTGATAATTACCGCTACGCTGCGGTAGCGGCTTTCTTGCCCGCTTTTCTTCTTATAACCTCTCCCGCATATTTAATTCCCTTTCCTTTATACGGCTCCGGTGGCCTTTTTGATTTAATTTCTGCGGCAAGATGGCCAATAAGCTCATTATCCGATCCGCTGATTTTGATTACATTTTTTTCAACTTTTACTGCAACTCCGACTGGAATTTTTATCAGAATTGGATGGGAATAACCTAAGTTCAACTCCAATATATCCCCTTTCACATTGACTTTATAGCCTACTCCTTCAAATTCCAGATTCTTTTCAAAGCCATCAGTAACTCCTCTTATCATATTGGCAATCAAAGCACGGGTTAAGCCCCAGACGGCAAAATCGTCAGATTCATTTTGAAGTCCCACGGATATTTTATCTCCAGAAATTAAAATTGAAACTGAATTATTTAATACTCTCTTAAGTTCATCTTTAGCACCTTTAACTGAAATCAAACCATTGTTGATTTTTATTTCAACGCCTTTGGGTATTTGAATTGGTTTTTTACCGATCTTGGACAAATTTATTTATAAACGAAGTAAATAACTATAAATTATCCACCCCGCCCTATCTGGAATCAAGATTTGGTTTTGTCACACAACCAGAGACGCAAGTCGCCTTACGGCTTAGTTCGTATGGTACCAATTAACTTCAGTCCAGATAGGGCGGGGTAAATTTTTTGTAGCCAATCGCTTCGCTCTTGGATAAAAACTTTTACCAGACTTCAAATAAAATTTCTCCTCCTAAATTCTGCTTTCTTGCTTCTTTTGAACTCATTACTCCTTTTGATGTTGAAATTGCGGCTATCCCATATCCGGAACGAACCGGCTTAATATCTTTAGCTCCAATATAAATATGTCGTGACGGCTTGCTGATTATTTTAAATCCATCTATGCCAGAATGCTTATCTTCGTCGTATTTTAAAGAAATTGACAAATAATCAAGCTCGCTTTTCTTAGTTTTCTTTTTCTTTTTCTCTAGGTCGATAATAAAACCATTTTCCTTAAGAATCTGAGCGATTTTAAATTTCATATTGGAAAAGGGAACAGAAATCTGCTCCTTGCCAACGGCTTGAGCATTCTTGATTTGAACTAACATGTTTGCGATTGGAGACAATCTTGACCTACAACTTACAACTTATAACTTACGACCAGAATTGTCGTTAGTCATTAGTGGTTAGTCGTTAGTTACCATGACGACTTCTTCACTCCCGGCAACAATCCTTCGCCTGCCAACTCTCTGAAATGAATTCTACACAAACCGAATTTTCTCATATAACCGCCTTTTCGGCCGCACAGAAAACATCTCCGCACTATGCGGGTAGAAAATTTAGGCTTCTTTTTTGATCGCGCAATTGTGCTTTGCTTCGCCATGTTTCAAATTAAAAAGTTAAATTGAAAAAGTAAAAACTAAAACTAAAAAGTTTAAACGATGGGATTTTACTGATTTAAATTTTTCCTTTTCGTTTTTCATTTTTAAATTTTAGATTTTACTTTTTTACGGGGAATCCCATCAACCTCAATAATTCTATCCCCTTCTCTCTGTTCTCCGCCGTTGTTACTACCGTTACTTCAAGTCCGAAAATATCCTTCAGATTTTCATAGTGAATTTCCGGAAAAATGCTGTGTTCTTTCAGTCCAAGGTTAAGATTACCCATTTTATCAAAATTCCTAACTTCTATGCCGCGAAAATCCTTAGATCTCGGCAATGCTACATGAACTAATCTGTCTATAAAATCATACATCCTCTTGCCTCGCAATGTTACCATTAACCCGATATTCATACCCTGCCGGCTCTTAAATCCGGAGATAGATTGCTTGGCCTTTCGAAACACCGGCTTCTGGCCGGATAATAATCCTAGGTCTCTGACAACTTTTTCAATAAATTTATCATCCTTGGCAACCTTGCCAATACCGACATTTATGACGACTTTGTCTATCTTGGGAACAGCCATTATATTTTTTATACCAAACTTAGCCTGCATAGTAGGGATTACTTCTTTTCTGTATTTGATTAGCAAGCTCGACATACCTCGCTTAATATAACGCGAATCTACAAATTAGCACGAATGCCGCAAATTAAGATTTTCTTATTCGTTGCATTCGCATGCCATTCATAGATTTGCGTTGCATATTGACTTATCCCCAACGGTTTAATACTATATCACAAGATTTGTTTTTTGACAAAGGATTGACAATGTATATATCGAGAAAGTTCATTGTTCTATTATTTGTATATTTTAGCATAGGCGTAATTGCATCATTCCTGTTCCCTGGACCATTTCTAATAAACGTTCTCTTGTGGCCAGTGCCTGTCTTTCTCTTAATCTCCGGAATTTTCCTAACTATTTAGATTATGCTTCTACCCACCGCCTTAAACGGTGGTTTTTATGTCTCTAATCCGCATTTCTTACATATTCTTATTTTATTTTCTCCCTCAATTTTATATCCGACTCTCGTCTGTTTTCCGCATGATTTGCAGACCAAAGCCACCGATGACACGCTAACCGCTCTTTCTTTTGAAACTATCTGGCCCTTTTGTCCTTGCTTCCTAGCTCGCAAATGTTTTTTGACTAGATTCAAACCCTCAACA
>MGIZ01000014.1 GCA_001794015.1 Candidatus Yanofskybacteria bacterium RIFCSPHIGHO2_01_FULL_39_8b | reverse complement strand
TGGAATTAAGGTTCTAGAAAGGATTTAGAGCCCAAAAGCGGCTAAGTCAATGCCTCAGTCTTGTGGGTATTTCCGCGCTGGAGAGAATGGACAGTAAAGAAAAATAACGCTCCCAGGATATCCAACAACAAATCTCCTATCGTATCTTTTAAATCTCCCATGAAGTAAGCCGTAACTTTGAAAGTTTCATATACCCAGTCTATTAATGTCTGATTGGCTATATATTCCGCAAACTCCCAGAGAACGCCCACTAAAACTGTTGTCCCGAGAACGATTATTAAATTTTTCAAAACAGCCCCGTCTTTCAGGTGACTTTTTAAATAGTCAGACATAAACATTCCAACGCAAAAACCGCCGCTAAAATGTAGTATTATATCAGTCCACCACCATTTTATATACCAGCCATAGTACATACTGGGCAGGTTTACTCCAAAAATTATAAGGATACAGATAAAAGCTCTGCGCATTGTGGTTTTTTAAAATCATTTTATCATATCATGCGGGTTGTTTTTTATCAAAAAAACGAATAGAATAATAGAATGTATGATTTCAAGAAGACAGAGGAAGATGTTCTTAAATTTTGGCAGGAAAATAGCATTTTTGAGAAATCTTTAGCCCTTCGACAAGCTTCCGGCCGTCACGGGGTTTTGGCGGGTAGGCAGGGCAAAAAACACTTCATATTTTTTGAAGGACCCCCAACAGCTAACGGTTTACCCCACATCGGCCATTTTTTAACCAGAGTATATAAAGATCTCTACGGACGATATAAAACAATGCGGGGATTTTTTGTTTTAAGAAAAGCCGGATGGGATACCCATGGCTTGCCGGTTGAAATAGAGATAGAAAAACAGTTAGGATTTAAAAACAAGAAAGATATTGAAAACTACGGCATCGATAAATTCAATAAAAAAGCCAGGGAGAGTGTTTGGAAATATAAAAAAGAATGGGAAGAGATGACAAAAAAAATGGGATTTTGGCTTGACATGAAAGATCCCTATATTACCTACCGGAATAATTATATTGAGACTCTTTGGAATATAATCCAGCAGATATGGAAAAAGAAACTGCTTTATCTTGCCCATAAGGTTGTGCCGTTTTGTACCAGATGCGGAACGACTCTTTCATCTCACGAAGTTGCCCAAGGATATAAAACTATAACTGATAAATCAGTTATAGTTAAGTTTAAAGTTAAAAGGTTAAAGTTAAAAGTTTCTAATGAACCTAAAACCTATAATCTAAAACCTAACACCTATATTCTGGCCTGGACAACAACTCCATGGACATTACCGGGTAACGTGGCTCTAGCAGTAGGAAAAGATATTGAGTATGTGGTTGTTGAGAGCGATAACGAAGAGTATATTTTAGCGAAAGATTTAGTCGAAAAAGTTTTTGAACCTAAAACCTGTAACCTAAAACCTGTAACCTACAAAGGCTCCGATCTCGTCGGTCTCGAATATGAGCCCCTTTTTGATATCCAAGAATTAAAATCTAAAGAGTCATATAAAGTTTATGATGCCGATTTTGTTTCAACGGAAGATGGAACGGGTGCTGTTCATACGGCGGTGATGTATGGAGAAGATGACTATATTCTTGGAACAAAATTTGGTTTACCCAAAGTTCATACCGTTGATGAACAGGGGAAATTTATTGGCGTGAGTGAAGAATTGAACGGGAAATATGTCAAAGATCCAAAAACTGGAGACCTAATTATTGAGAAGTTAAAAGTTGGTAATCGATTGTTGAAGGTTGAAGACTATGAGCACGATTATCCTTTTTGCTGGCGTTGCGATTCGCCGCTTTTGTATTATGCCAAATCATCCTGGTTTATTAAGATGTCAGCGGTTCGAGAGCGGTTATTAAAAAATAATCAGAAAATAAATTGGTTTCCGGAACATATTAAAGAAGGTCGTTTCGGCCAGTGGCTTCAAGAGGGCAAGGATTGGGCTTTCTCGCGCGAGCGGTATTGGGGCACGCCTTTACCGATATGGAAGTGTCAAAAATGCGAGGAATATAAGGCCGTTGGCTCTATTGCCGAGATGGAACAATCTGCAAGGGCGGCCGGGATAAAAAGAAACAATTATTATGCTCTCCGCCATGGCTACACGACCAGAGACGAAAGAAACAGGATGCTTATCAGTTCTGAAATAAAATCAGATAAATATCATCTTACCGATGAAGGCAGGGAACAGATTGAAAAATCAGCCCAGTTTTTAAAAAATAACGTCGAGATTGATATGATTTATTCCTCTCCATTTATAAGGACGACAGAAAGCGCTGAAATAGTTGCAAAACTCTTACATTCAAAAGTGTATAAGGATGACCGTTTAAGGGAGATAGGCCATGGAGGATGCGAAGGCGAGTCTCATAGTGCTTGTCCTTTTCGTGACAAAAAGCAAACCATGGACGATAAGCATCATGAGATGGGTGAAAGCTGGAATGATGTCCGAAAACGAATGGCTGAATTTATTAATAGTATGGATTCAGAATATTCAGGCAAAAATATTCTTATTGTCAGTCATGGAGATCCGATCTGGCTCCTTGATAATATTGGCAACGGCGCTATGGAAGAGGAGATTTTGGCGGAAATCAGCGATGGTCGCGAAGGCTACCCGGGGTTAGGAGAAGTGAGAAAACTTGATTGGAAATTTATTCCCAGAAATGAACACGGAGAGCTTGATCTTCACCGTCCGTTTATTGATTCAATTTATCTAAAATGTGATGAGTGCGGCGCTTCAATGAAAAAGGTTCCCGACTTGATTGATGTTTGGTTTGATTCGGGAGCAATGCCGTTTGCCCAGTGGCATTTTCCTTTTGAGAATAAAAAAACGTTTAAAGAACAATTTCCGGCGGATTTTATTGTTGAGGCGGTAGATCAGACAAGGGGTTGGTTCTATACCCTGCTTGCCATTTCGACTTTATTAGGCAAAGGTAATCCATACAAGAATGTGATGGTTCTCGGCCATACTCTGGATGAACATGGCAAAAAAATGTCTAAATCTATCGGCAATGTTATCAGATCGGATGAGTTGATGGATGTCGTTGGGGTTGATGCCACTCGCTGGTATTTTTATACTGCCAATACTATCGGTGAATCGATGGTGGTAAGCCAGAAAGGAGCCCAGGAACGGCTTAAAGGATTTATTTTTACGCTTCAGAATTGTGTTAGGTTTTATGAGTTATATTCTTCGGAGCTACAAGCTACAAGCTACAAGCTACAAGCTAAGAGTTCGCTAGATCAATGGATATTATCTAAGTTTCATGGTCTTGTTGATGAGGTGACACAAAGTTTAGATAAATATGATCCGACTAATGCGGCAAGAGCAATAGAGAAATTTGTCGTCGAAGATTTATCTAACTGGTGGTTGAGGAGGTCAAGAAAAAGAAAAGAAGCTCTGGAGCTTTTGAGATTTTTACTACTTGAACTGGCGAAACTTCTTGCTCCGTTTACACCTTTTCTGGCGGAGGATGTCTATAGACGCCTGACTAACGACCAACGACCAACGACTAACGACAAGAAGGAGAGCATTCATCTACATGATTGGCCGAAAGTAAATAAAAAATTAATAAATAAAAAACTGGAAGAAGAGATGGAAGAAGTGAGGGATATTGTAACGGCCGGATTGGCGTTAAGAAAAGAGAAACAAATTAAAGTTAGACAACCGCTCGCTTCGCTCAAATTAAAAATTTCCGCCAAAGACGGATCCGCCCCTGGCGGGAAAAATGAAAAATTAAAAATTAAGGAGGAACTACTAAACTTAGCAAAAGAAGAACTAAATGTTAAAGAGGTGATTTATGATGAGAATCAAAAAGAAGAAATAGCTTTAGACTTTGAGCTCTCGGCAGCTCTTATAAATGAAGGTTATGCCAGAGAATTAATTCGTCAGATACAAGATATGCGAAAAGAAGCGAAATACCGGCTGGATGCCAAAGTTTTCGGCCAGTGGCATTCGGATGATCAAGAATTATCCTCGGCAATTCATGAATGGACGGAAGAAATAAAAAAGGAGGCCTTGCTTAATAAATTTGTCTCCGGTCCGCAGGATAAAAGAGTTTATGATATTGAAAAAGAATTCGAATTAGTATCAGAAAAAAAGATTTGGATAGGGGTTCGTAAAATCCAATGATGATTATAGATTCGCATACTCATATAGGAAAATTACCGAATTCGATTCATTCCGAAAGTTATCAGAAGAATTTAGGGGCGATTGTCGGTGAGGACCATAAACTTCTCCATGGAACCGATTGGCCTCTTTGCCATATGGAACAATATATAAAATTTGCAAAAAACCTTGGTTTCTATGAATCAAAGATGGAAAAACTATTTTCAGGCAATGCCCAGAAACTATTTAAACTATAGTGCCCAAACGAGTTTATATAATTCATGGTTGGGGAGGGAATCCAACCGAAGGATGGTTAGTTTGGCTTAGTAAGGAGCTAAAAAATAGGGGTTTTGAAGTTTATATACCGGAGATGCCAGACACTTGGTCGCCCAAGATTAATAAATGGGTTAGTAAAATAAACGAAGTTGTTGAAAAATCAGACCGCCACATCTATTTTGTCAGTCATAGTATCGGTTGCCAGGCCGTAATGAGATATTTGGAACAGCTTCCGGATAATCAAAAAGCGGGAGGGGCAATTTTTGTTGCCGGTTGGCTTAATTTAACATGTGAATGAATTGCCGGTTGTTTTGGAAGAGTTATTAAAAATGACGGGATAAGCTATTGTCAATTATTTGTATATTTATTATACTGGTCAGACCACTATAAACTATAAAATTATGAGAGTTGAACCATTCGGCCTTGATTCATATTTGCATGTGCTTAAACGTGGAGCACGTGGTTTGGATATTGTTCGTGATGAGTCAGATCAATGGCGTTTTTTGCGTCTACTATTTTTTATGAATGATCAATACTTTGATAATAATTGGATGATTGTTACGAAAAATAAGAATTTATTTCATCGTCCAAACAATTGGCCAGAACGCCAACCTTTAGTGGATATTTTAGTTTATACGCTTATGCCAAATCATATTCACTTGCTATTACGAGAGATAAAAAATGGTGGCGTTTCCTTATTTATGAAGAAAGTCGGTCAAAGTATGACTGAACACGCAAACCGTAAATATAATGAAAAAGGAAGTTTGTTTCAGGGGGCGTATAAATCAAAAACTGTTACGACAGATGAGTATATAAGTTATGTTTCGATATATATAATGGTAAAAAATGTTTTTGAGCTTTATCCCAAAAGGGGACTAAAGGGTGCTCAGAATAATTTTGATGATGCATGGAGATGGGCGGCTAATTATCCTTTTTCTAGTTTCGGTGATTATGCTGGCACTCGAGATCGTTCGTCCATTATTGCCAAAGGACTTCTCGGAGAAATTTTTAACACACCTGATAAATTTAAATCTTACTCAAGGGATGTAATTTTAGGAGGCAAATGGATACATTCAGAGTTTGAATAATTATTATATTGGTCTGACCGCTATTATAGCGGTCAGACCAATATAATGAAAACCAGGGCAATTATCCTAAAAAAACAGAATATCAATGAATATGATCAGTTGGTAATTTGTTATACTGAAGAATTCGGGAAGATAACCGCGATTGCGAAGAGTGTTTTGAAACCGAGCTCAATTCAGGCGATGCACTTGGATATTTTTAACTTGGTTGATTTTGAATTGGTGGCTGGGTCCGCCAGCTGGCGGATGCCAATAATTACCGGAGCTCAAGCGGAAGCGGTTTGTTCAAATTTAAAAAGCAATTTAAATCATGTGGCAGTGGCATATTTTTTCGCCGAGACAATCGATAAGTTATTTTTCGAATATCAAAAAGACAAAAGATTATGGGATTTTTTATCCAGTCTTTTAGTAGAACTTGATTCCGACTCGGACGACCCGAAAGAATTTTTAAAATCCAAGCAAATGGAATTTCTTAATATTTTAGGTTACACCTTCAATTTAAATGATTGTTCGTTCTGTTCAGCTCTAACGGGGGGAAAGCTTGTTGCTTATAGTATTGAGACCAAGGGAGCTATTTGTCAGGACTGTTTTCTGGGTGGAAGACAGGGGATAGTGCTTAAGGGCGGCGTTTGGCAGAGCCCTGAAGTTATAGGGGCCCTGTTTGAGAGCTTAGCCGAAAAGAAACTTTACTCGTTAAATTTTCTAGATTTTGTGATAAGATAAAACAATGAGTCACAAGATACTCAAATACCTTGTTTTATTAGCTCTCATCCTTCTTATCGTAGCGATATCTTCTTTTTGGTTTAATACCCCTTCTTTTAAAGAGGGCAATGTGGTGTTTGAAATAAAAGGACCCACTCAAGCGACATCGGGGGAAGAGGTTGTTTATACGCTGAAATATGCCAATGATACCCGAAGTGTTCTCCACGACATTGACTTTGTGTTTTTTTACCCCGAAGGGGCGGCCGTTTTAATAGACGGTAAAATAATTGAAGATTACAGCAAAGATTTTACTCTTGAACAATTGGTTCCTGGCGAAAAAGGCGAGAAACAGTTTTCCGCTTTTCTGATAGGCGAGAAGGGCAGCATAAGAGTTGCCAAGGCAAATTTTTCTTTTAAAGCCGGGAGTTTAAATTCCAATTTTGAGAAAAACGCATCTTTGTCGACAACTATAGTTAACGCTCCGATTGTCCTCACTTTGGTGGCTCCGCCCAATGCCGTTCCCGGCGCCGGAATCGAGTATATTCTTGATTACAGGAACACAACCGATGAAAGTTTTTCCGATTTAATATTGGAGTTTGATTATCCCGACGGTTTTATTCCTCGTGAATTCAGCTCTCAACCGGACGGTAAAAATAATAGCTGGAATATTAAATCCATCAAGAAGGGCGGCGGAGGAAGAATAAGCATCGGCGGCGTTCTGAACGGAAAAGAAGGCGAAAGCAAAATCATATCGGTTACATTAAAAAGAAAGATAAGCGATGAATACGTGGATTATCAGAAGGCGTCGGTGGCGACAATGATATTAAATTCAGTTTTAGGATTGGAATTATCTGTTAATAATACCCCAGATTATTCGGCTTCTTTGGGCGATCGGCTTAATTATACGATTCGTTATTCAAACAATTCAAATGTTAATTTTTTCGGCATGAGTTTGATTGTCAAACTGGAGGGAGATACTTTTGATTTTTCGTCGCTGGATACCAAGGGCGGATCTTTTGACGATTCAAACAAGACTCTAACCTGGAATCCAAGCGTTATCTCCAATTTCGGCAATTTTACTCCCGGCACAAGCGGTAAAATCAATTTCAGCCTTCCGATAAAATCTTCTTTTCCTTCGGCTATTCCCGGTTCTTCCCAGGATAAATTTGTTAAAATATCGGCCAGATTCGGTACGCCAAATGTGCCGACGGGTTATGACGATAACGAGGCTTATGTTTCATCAAGCCTGGTAACCAGAATAACTACCCAGCCGGCCCTTAACCAGTCTGTTTATTATGACGATTCAAATTTTGGTTCTTCCGGACCCTTGCCGATGAGAGTCGGCGAGGAAACGTTTTTTACCGTTCATTGGCAATTAACGAATCCCGGCAATGACGTGGAAAATGTCAAAATAATAACGAAACTGCCGTCTGGAGTTGAATGGGCGGATATGACTTGGACTAATAATGATTTGCCCTTTCCCGTCTTTAATCCCAATTCTTTTCAAGTAACCTGGAGTTTGCCTAAGTTGTCTTATGGAGCGGGAATTTTTACCGATAAATATGAGGGCCGGTTTAGAATAAAATTTAAGCCGACAATCCAACAAAAAGGCAATGCCGTTCAGTTGCTGGATAGCGTCCAATTTACCGGTGTTGACAGTTTTACCAAACAGGAGATTATTATAAACCGGAACGGAATCAGTTCTAACGATTTGGCCGACAGGTCAAGGGAGGGAACAGTCCAATAAAAACCGGAGTTTTTTATTGGACTGTTTAAATATTTAAATATGCAACAGTCAGATTTACTCGATAAAGTTGTTAGCCTTTGCAAACGCCGGGGTTTTATTTTCCCCGGCTCGGAGATTTATGGCGGGCTTCGCGGAACCTGGGATTACGGACCCCTCGGCTCCGAACTGAAATTTAATTTAAAGCAGGCTTGGTGGCAGGAAATGGTTCGAAACCAGGAAAACGTAGTCGGTATTCAAGCGGCTATCATGATGAATTCTAGAGTTTGGGAAGCGTCCGGACATACCGAATCTTTTACCGATCCTCTTGTTGAGTGCAAAATTTGCCATTCTAGAATCAGGGCTGATCAGGAGGAAGAAATAAAAACTCATGAAGGAACCCATAAAGAGCAAAAAACAGAATGGACTGAACCCAAGAAATTTAATTTGTTGGTTGAAGCCAAGCTCGGTGTTGTTGAAGGCGAAAAATCCACTGTTTACTTAAGGGGCGAAATAACTCAAGGCGTCCATGTAAATTTTAAAAATGTGCTTGACTCAATAAGAGTAAAAATTCCATTTGGCATTGCCCAGATCGGCAAAGCTTTTAGAAATGAAATTACGCCCGGCAATTTTACTTATCGGTCAAGGGAATTTGAGCAGATGGAACTCCAGTGGTATATCAAGTCTGACCGCAAGGAAGCTGAAAAATGGTTCGAATATTTTAAAGAAAAAAGGATGAATTGGTATTTATCGCTGGGCATGGATAAAAATAAATTAAGATTCAGACAGCACGAATCTGACGAGAAAGCCCATTATGCCCGCGATGCTTGGGATATTGAATACCAGACGCCGTTTGGCTGGAAAGAATGCGAGGGAATACATGATAGGGGAGATTGGGATTTATCAAGGCATGCAAAGTTTTCTGGCCAGGACATGAGCTATTTAGATCCGGAAACCAATGAAAAATATATGCCGCATATTATAGAAACATCGGGAGGAGTCGACAGGGCATTATTATTCTTTCTGCTCGACGCTTATAGTGAAGAACTAATGACCAATGACCAACGACAAACGACAAGGGTGGTTTTAAAACTCCATCCCAAATTAGCGTCATATAAGGCCGCCGTATTTCCATTGTTGGCAAACAAGCCTCAACTGGTTGAAAAAGCGCGGGAAATATTTAAAAATTTAAAAACGACAGGCTTAAATGTTGCTTGGGATGACAGGGGCAATATCGGCAAGCGTTATTACTCGCAAGATGAAATAGGTACGCCAGCCTGCATCACCATTGATTATCAAACTCTTGAAGACGGGACGGTAACGATAAGGGACAGAGATACGACCGAGCAGAAAAGAGTGGACGAGAAAGAGATAGCCCCGACCTTAAACACCAGCTATCTTGACTAATTCTTATTTTTATTTTATTATATAGCCAGATTGAGGTTAGCGGAGACCCTGATCTGGGTCCTGCTTGATGAACCTTGACAAAGGAGAGGCATAATCATGGAAGCGAGAAAGAGCGCTATTTCGGTAATTTTAGCGTCTTTTGTTATCTTTTTTGCCGGTTGCGGCAAGGATAGCGGGGGCTTTAGTCCGACAATGCCATCGTTGATTGAAAGTGGAAGTGGAAGTGATGCAACGGAACCAACCGCCAACCGAGCTGATTTGAGCATGTGGTCGCCGTGTATTGTTATCCATACCCCCGGCGAAGTTCTTCAGGCTTACCAAAAAG
>MGIZ01000013.1:9742-10171 GCA_001794015.1 Candidatus Yanofskybacteria bacterium RIFCSPHIGHO2_01_FULL_39_8b | reverse complement strand
AGAGTCTGGTTTGAGCATAGTAGATAAGGCCGGAAAGCTGATAAAAAAAGTAATTTGAAGAATTGGGCTGGGTTCTTTCGAAGACAAAAGAATAATTGGTGTTAGCGGTTAGGTTAAGGCAGGTATCGAGGGGAAAGGAGGTAAAAGCGGCAATGGCCGGTATTAAGGAGGGAGAAGAGACTTGATTGGAGGGTATGGTTTTAGTTCCAATTATCTGGCCGATTAAGGGATAGTTGGCGGTAATGCTTCTGATGGTCATTATGATATTATCGGTCGGATTGCCTGATTTATATAAACCTATCTTGACCGTGCATAGCTCCTGATTGGTTGTCGGCCTGTAACCGACAGCGAATTTACTGACATAGGTGGGGACGCCGTTGCCCATCAATATATCCGACCACCAATAATACCAGGGCATGATTGTTTCGA
>MGIZ01000013.1:0-9718 GCA_001794015.1 Candidatus Yanofskybacteria bacterium RIFCSPHIGHO2_01_FULL_39_8b | reverse complement strand
CTCTAACTCAATCCCCGTCAATCTTGCCAGCTTCACAAAAATACTTTTTATTATTATATTCTAATATTCTTGAGAATATGAGAATATAATTTTTTATTTAGATGATTCCAGGGTTTCGAAAATGCATCTTCCTTATAACCACCCGCTTGGCAAGACTCAAATGGCGTTTTTTAACAGGTTTTTGCTTAATGTCGCTGCCATCCGCCATCGCCATTATTGCTGAATTCCAAAAGAAAATATTTAAGATGCTGTTTGACCTATTGCCCGGAGGATTAAAGTAAAAGCAATCTATAGAGTTTCTTTCCTGGCTGATTCAAACATAACTTGCCTTTTCGGCAAAGAACTTCGAGTATTTAATTTTTCGGTCATTTGAGGAATCCAGTCATCAATAGGACGATGTTTTACTCTTTCTGCTTCTCTGCTTGAAAAAACATCCCATTTTCCACGATTATTGTAAGGTCCCCAATATTTTGTCATCAGTTCCCCGCGGCCGGTATATGTTTTTGCCTTTTCTTTTTCTTCTTCCGTTAAGCCCTGTTCTAAATCGATGAAATAAGCCGCATTTTCGCAAAGCGGATGTTCCAGCGCAATGAATTTGTCAAAAACAAAACCGTAGTAACCGCTAAACCCTCCCTTTCCGGTAAAACCGAACAGGACATCCGGCTGTTTTCTAAGGAATTCTATTCTTCTTCTGTCCTCGCTTACATTCTTGGGCGAAGATCCCTTTTCTTTTTTCTCCGGCACCGGCCAATCAGGGATGTTCAGAACATCTTGCTGTTCGGTATACCAAAAATCGAGACCGACCGAATCCAAAACATTTGTAACCTCATTATAAATATCCTGGTGATTAAACTTAAACTTTGACGGTATTTTACCCGAGATCGTGCCGTCTTTAAAAATTGAGATGCCAAAATGATTTAATTTGTCAGGATCAGGATAAAATGCCACGTAAAAACCATCGTTTTGCCGGTTTTTAACAATACTTATCGTGTCAATTTCAGGTAATTCGGATTTAACATTGTAACCGGGCAGAAGATCTTTCATCCGCTGATCCATAATATTTTTGAGGCGATTCTTGGCATCAGCTCCTTCTTGGGCTTTTTCTTCTTGCATCACTTGATTTAATTCTTCAAAACTTTTAAATTTTGTAGGCATAAATTAATATTACCTAGTTATTACTTCTTCTATAATACCAAATACCTCTTCGGGGGCAAGGCGGGAACGGGAACCGTCTGGATTACGAGGCGCGCCGCCGATCGTTGAGCCACCGCCCCAGCCAGGTTCAATTTTGTTTAGCTCATATAATATAGTTCCTTCTTTTGAAGCCGGGCCAACCGAAAAATTATTTACCAGCTCAGATTTTTTAGCTATGGTATAGGCATAACTGCCATCGGATTGCTGCTGAAAAGCTACTGCTTTTGTATGACCGACCTTATAAAGCAAATCAAAAACAAAGTCATTGGATTGAGCCATAACCCAACCAGAGCCTTCTTTATATAATTCGAAGCTTCTTTTATCCTCTTCGGGCTTATACTCAAATTTACCTTCCATAAAGTCATCGAGATTTTTAATACATTTCTCCAGCAGTTCATTAAGGTCTATCTGGGCATATTGCTTATTTTTTCTTGAAAAGCCTTCCGGTTGCATGACTCCCTTGAAAAAGGTTTCGGCTAGTTTTGGGTCTAATGAGGT
Organism: Candidatus Yanofskybacteria bacterium RIFCSPHIGHO2_01_FULL_39_8b; assembly: GCA_001794015.1. Lineage (GTDB taxonomy): Bacteria > Patescibacteriota > Minisyncoccia > 2-02-FULL-40-12 > GWA2-44-9 > 2-01-FULL-39-28. Next base: position 8,026 of record MGIZ01000013.1, on the reverse strand, counting down.
ATAGGCAGGACCATGAGAATCTACACCACCGACGGATTCAACGAGCATTCGCACTTTTGGATCAGTAGCTTTTTCGGGATGCCTTAATAACCAAACCGACAACACGGTATCACCATCTATATCGTTCACATAAACATTGTGTTCTGCCGGATCAAAACCGAGTAATAGCGCATCTAATATCTGCTGACATGTTGCTCGAGTAATCATCCGATTTACTCTATCATGATGATCAAAAGAAAATCGACTTTTCTCTAAATCAAAACCAGGACCCTGTACATAACCATCCAGAGCAATACTCTTCTCTGGCAGATCATCAAACTTCTCGGTTTTTCCTCTTTCTATGATTAAACTGCCTTGAAGTTTTTGTTTTACTTCTGCCGCTTGAATATTTTGGTTTTGTAATGTTTTTTCGGACATAGTAATATTTTAGGTTATTTAAAGACTTTAGACAAACTTTCTGCGGACATATTCTTGGGCTTGTTCATGGCTGACAACTTTACCATCAAGCTGTAATTCTTCTATTTTCTTCTTAAAAACAAAAGGCCGACACTCAATTGAGCTCGGCCTTGATCTCCTTTCGGATTTTCTTTTTCTCTAAACCTCGACGGTATTTTCCGCCCTTTTCTGTTTGGTGAGCTCCGCCGGTCTGTCGGATCTGCGGCAAACGAACTTGCAAATAAATCGGTTTTTTGTTTCTCTTTTTCTTCATGGCTTTCTCCAATTATACCAAATCTTCCGCCAAAATTTTCAACCCAAGTTATGATATATCATAACTTTAGATGAAATCTATGGTGGAAGACCCGCCATCTACCCTCGTGTACTCCCTCTCCCACCAAAAACTTCTCGCTTGAAAAAACTTTGGTGGGAAGCCAAGCACGGACATAAATCGTCCACAACTTGGCTGGATCACTACCTTTACAGGTAGCGGTGGAAGGCCTGACGGGCGGCCTGAGTCCGTTCGACTCGGCGCCGTTCCATCTCGACTACCGTTTGAGGGTAGCGATAGAAAGGAACGCCAGCCTTGCGGGCAAAGGCAGCGCACCGACCACAGTAGATGTGATCGGCCAGGTCCTTAGCCAATGTAGGCCACCGACCGATCGCCTTCTTGATTCTGGCGAGCTTCGGTACCCAGGCTTCGGCTTGCGTCAGCTTCGCCGTGCACGGTTTCCCCGGGTGGGGCTCACCGTGACACGCGAAGGGCTTCGCCGGTGCCGCGACCGCTACTGCCACTACGGTCATTTCGCTCATCTGAACCTCCTGAAAAAAGTTGGTAAAAAGTTGAAAGAACGTGGGGGATTCACGAAAGGCCGTCAGCTTGCCGGGCGGTAATCCATCCCGACATAGGTTTCGCCGACGCTTGCAGCGTCATGCTCCACCAAATCGTAATTCCCCCATCAAAATCTATTCTTTAAAATAAACTTTGATGGAAGGCCGAGTTTGAAACTCGGCGCCCAACCTTACCCTTTTCTGTTCCCAGGGCGGTAACCCCGGCTGCTCCTTGAAGAACAGCATCTCTCGAAGCACCTACTTGCTGTGCTTGTATTCGAGAGCCGCCTCGCGCGATGCGAAGGCGATCCCGTCGACGATGTACATCATGTGTACCTTCGTAGAATGGGGGTTGCGATCATAGGCTCGCAACCGTAAGCCTGGTTGGAAAGAACAATCCCCTCACCAGAAACTTCAGTGCTTATAAAAAATGCAATTGCATTTTTTATAAGCACATTAAGAATATATAAAATCTCTAGTGGAAAGGTGTAATTTTCCCCTTTCTAGGCCGGCATGCGCGCCGACTGCACAAGACAGGATTATTAAGTCTGCCTTGCCCTCCTGCACCGTCCACGCATTCCGGTCTGGAAAGAGGCCCCTTATATTGGCAGGGTCCTCTCCTTTTAAGAACAGAGAGGTTGGATGGGGGCCGCGATTATTATCTAGACGGCTTGACCCGATACCTGAACCAACCCTGCCTTAATTTAACCTTTCCGTTGCATTATACTCTTTTATAATATTTTGTCAAGTGTTTATTGACATTTTAAACTAAAATATGTAAAAAGTAGCTTAAAATTAGGGCTACTTAACTACCTTAGATGTCCTCGATAAATGACATTTTTTAAAATTTTATAAATTTTAGAACTGTGGTTAAAAAAATAAAAAACTATTTTTATGCCGCCAGAACTTGACAAAATTTATAATTAAGCGTATAATGTTTCCATGCTGGACTCCGTTCTGGATCCAGCCAACTGGGAGCTATCCTGCCCCCAGTTCCTCACAGGAGGAAGTCTCATGTTGTCGTCTCACTCTCAAGGCCAAATAAAAAATAAAGAGCGGGCCAGAAGAGAAGAAGATAATAGACAACAACAAAAAGAACGCCCTCTTGTAAAACGGGAGGGTGTCATGGGTCTTTAGAGAAGGGGAAGAAAATGGAATTTTGGGAAAGCCCCGATTAACGCAATAACAGCGGACTGGGGCCTTTTTTATTCACCTAAAGATTCCCAGAGAAGATTAAATAATGCCCTGAATGAATCGGCTAACTCCTTATGAACAATAATGACTCCAACAACTTTTCCTTCGAGAGCGCTTATGCTGATATTGTCGCCATAGATAGCCACATCTGATTTAAACGGAAATTTGTCTGATGAAACAAACTTAGCCTCGCGCAACATATTATCATCATGTTTTTTGAGTACCGGTTCGCCTATATTCGTATAGATCAACCTCGATCTGATTCCCATCTTGATCCTCTTCGAAGAAAGTGTTTTTGGATAATCGGGAAAAATTTTAAGCAAACCATCGGTCGAAGCAAAACTAACCACTTCTTTAGTATCTGATTTTAGCAGTTCACTGTGCATTTTTAGCAATCCCTCTTTGCCCTCAAAGAATCTGACTTGAGGCTTGGAATCGGAAAGATTAAACATATTTGTGAGTTCCGGCAAAAATTTCTGCAGTTCTTCTTTTTTCTGATCCAGCTCATTTTTCTGTCTGTCAATCATAAATTCAAGCTGCTCCGGAGATTCGGCAATAAATAATTGTTTCTTACCTTTGGTCTGGGTGCTGACCAAACCCATCTTTTTAAGCGATTCGACTTGAACATAGGTCGTAGGACGGTTAACTCCGGCTTTGGCCGATATTTCAAGCACTGTCGCCGGACCCAACTCTAACATGGCTGTATAAACTTTGGCTTCATTATCCGATAATCCCAAATTTTTAAGTTGATTTGTTATCATTATCATGGTTTGTTTTATTATAACGTTTTAAAATGTATATGTCAATGGCTGCCGGCCAGGGACTCGAACCCCAATACCATCCTCCAGAGGGATGTGTCCTACCATTAGACGAGCCGGCAAAATATAATAAAACCAAATTTATTTTGCCACAAAAAAAACGTTTTTACAACGTTTCGATAATTTTACATTATAAACTTTAAACTTTTAAAAATCTCCTTATCGCCACCGCGCTTGAGACAACTCCCAACATAGTACCGACAAATAAAACCATGCCGATATATTTGAAAGCGTTGGCGGCGAAATATCCGATTAAACTGGCATTGGGCATGACAAGTTCGACTTTTGGCGAAGCTAGGTAGATAACAGGATAAAAAATTACCAAAGTTACAATAGCGGCAAAAACTCCATAAATACCGCCCTCAACTAAAAATGGAGCGCGAATATGCCAATTAGATCCGCCGACAAGCCGCATAATTTCGATCTCCTGTTTCTGGTTATAAATCGTAAGGCGAATGGTATTGAAGGTAATCAGAACAGCAATCACGGCTAATCCCAAGGTTAAAAGCATTCCCCAATTCTGAATGCTTTGGGATATTTTTTCAACTCGGCTTATTACCTCTTCATTTTCGTAAAAATTTATCTTATCAACCAGCGTCCTGAATTTATTTCCCTCGAGAAAAGTTACTATCTCGGCATACTGGGATGGATTGGAAGCTTTTATATTTAAGGAAGCCTGGAGAGGGTTATCGTCAAGTTCGGCCAGCGAATCCTGAATTAAAATATCTCCGGCATGACGAGCTTTAAATTCTTCAAGAGCCTGATCCCGAGAAATATATTCAACATTACTAATCTGAGACCATTCGGAAAGATCATCTTTTACTTTCATTATTTCATCTTCGGTGGCTACGGCTTTAAAGTAGGCCGTTACATCAACTTTTTCCTGAAGCGAGGAAACTACTTTCAGGGACAGAAAATTAAGGGCCAATAAGGCCGAAAATAAGAAAAGCACCAGCGCCATAACTCCTGTTGTTCCCAAACTTAAATAGCTGTTACGCTTAAAATTCGTCCATCCGGCATTAAATATTCTTTTTAAGCTCTCCTTCATAAATTTTAAATTTTACACTTTAAACTTTTAATTTCATTTAAAAATTTGTTTACAAGTTTTTAAATGATGTACTTGCCTTCTTCAACCTGATCTCTCACAACCTTGCCCTTTTCCATGGTTACCACTCTCCGGCCTATGGAATTGACTATCTCCCGATTGTGGGTAGCCAGAATAACCGTTGTCCCAAGCTCGTTTATCTTCAATAATAATTTTACCACATCATAGCTATTAACCATATCCAGATTGCCGGTCGGTTCATCGGCTAAAATTATATTCGGCCGATGAATAAGGGCTCTGGCTATTGCTAACCGCTGTTTCTCACCGCCTGACATTTGATAGGGAAAGCTGTTTATTTTTTCTTGCAATCCTACAATACCAAGAACTTTCGGCACATCAGTTTCAATTTCTTCCGATGAAGCACCGCATACTTCAAGGGCAAAAGCAACGTTTTCAAAAGCATTCTTGTTCGATAGCAATTTAAAATCCTGAAAAATAGTCCCTATTTTACGCCTAAGCAAAGGAACGTCGCCTTCAGATAAGTTTGCAAGATTAACTTTATCAACATAAACTTCACCTTGGCTGGGAACAATTTCTCTGGTTAATAACTTTAAAAGCGTTGACTTGCCGGCTCCGGAAGGACCAACCAGGGAAACCAATTCGCCTAGTTTAATTTCTAAACTAACTCCATCCAAAGCCATAAAATTATCGTCATAAATTGTGGAAACGTTTTTGTATTGGATCAACTTACAACCTATGGCTTACAACCTATTATGACTTACAATTTTTAGTCGTTAGTCATCAGTCGTTAGTCGTTAGTTATCGGCTCTAATAATAAATTTATCTAAATCTCCATCTAAAATTCTATCCGGTTGCGACGATTTAACTCCCGTCCGGTGATCTTTGACCATTTGATACGGATGAAGAACATAAGAACGTATCTGGCTTCCCCATTCTATTGAACCGGATTTAAGCTCCGGCTTAAGTTCCGACAATTCTTTTATTTTAGCCTGTTCAAGCTTCCTGGCTAATTTTGAATATAATAATTGCATTGCCTTCTCTTTGTTTTGGGCCTGGGAACGTTCTGATTGGACTGCCACGGCCGTACCCGTCGGCAAGTGAGTTATCCTTACGGCAGTTTCAAGTTTATTAACGTTCTGACCGCCCGGCCCAGATGAACGGAAGGTATCTGTTTTAAGCTGGCTGGGATCTAATTTGAATTCCGTAAAAATAATCTCAGGCAATATTTCTATCAAAGCAAATGAAGTATGCCGAAGATTTTTAGCTGAAAATGGCGATATTCTTACAAGACGGTGAACTCCGGATTCCCCTTTCAGCATATCATAAGAATTGTCTCCGCCAATTTCAGCAACGGCATTCTTAATGCCCTTTTGTTCGCCGAAAGACTGATGAAGTATCTTAAAATTCCAGCCCCTCTTCTGGGAATATCTTTGGTACATCCTCAAAAGCATTGATGCCCAGTCTTGAGCATCAACCCCTCCCGCTCCTGAATATATATAAAGCAATGATTTGTTTTTTTCGTAACCGGACATAAAAAAAATTATGCCACGCTATTTTATCTTTCTATATTATCCCGAATCGGATATTTTTTCAACATGTCTTGAACCCTTGCATTATTTTATTCTTATTGTTAAATTTAGGCAGGTTTAGGCTCTTTGAAATTGGAAAATTTATGGCTAGAAAAACATTGCTTGCCTGGGCCGCTATTCTGCTCATATTAATCGTTTCTTATTCATTTTGTTCAAACAACACTTTTACCGGCCAAAACCTTAGCCGAAATGATCTTGAATACCAGCTTGGCAAGGGTAACATAGAGTCAATTTTTGTTTACGATAATGGAGACATTAACGGCACTTTCCATGACCATGTTTATGGAAAAAAAGTTTTCAAAAGCCATGTTCATCCGGAACTGGTAAAAGAACTTGAAAGTAAAATAGCTTCCAGTCCAAGAAAGCTTTTATATGAAAATCGACCCTCCACGCCCTCATTGCTTAGTGTTCTTTTCAGCTGGGGACCCATGCTTTTAATACTTTTTTTCTGGATATATATGATGCGGCGGATTTCTGGCAGCGGAAGTAGCGGCGCCCTTTCATTTGGTAAATCAAAGGCAAAACTAGCTCGAAGCGAAGATCGAAATAGGATAACTTTTAAAAATGTGGCTGGGGTTGAAGAAGCAATGGCCGAATTACAGGAAACCGTTGAATTCCTTAAAGAACCAAAAAAGTTTACAAAGCTTGGCGGCCGTTTACCTAAGGGGGTGTTGCTGATGGGCTCTCCCGGTACCGGCAAAACACTCCTCGCCAAAGCCGTCGCCGGAGAAGCGAATGTACCCTTTTTTTCCATAACCGGCGCCGACTTTATAGAAATGTTTGTCGGCGTGGGAGCGTCCAGAGTAAGAGACCTTTTTGAACAGGGCAAAAAAAACGCCCCCTGCATTATATTCATAGACGAGATTGATGCCGTGGGTGGACGCAGAGCTTTCGGCTTCAGCGGTGCGCATGAAGAAAGAGAACAGACCTTGAATCAAATGCTGTCGGAAATGGATGGATTTGAATCAAATGAGGGGGTAATTATCGTGGCCGCAACCAACCGGCCTGATATTCTTGATCCGGCTTTGCTCCGACCAGGCAGATTCGACCGCCGGGTTGTCGTGGACAGACCGGACGTCAGGGGCAGAGAAGCAATTCTCAAGGTTCATGTCAAAAAAATTCCGCTGGCCGACAATGTTGATCTTGGCATTATTGCCCGTGGAACATCCGGTTTTGTCGGCGCCGATTTGGCCAACCTAGTTAACGAAGCGGCGCTCAACGCCGCACGCAACGATCAAAAAACCGTTGAAATGCAGGACTTTGAATTTTCCAAAGACAAAGTTACGATGGGAAGCGAGCGCCGGTCAATGTTCATATCTGATAAAGAAAAAACAACCACCGCCATTCACGAAGCCGGCCACGCTTTAGTCGCCCTATTTATGTCAAACGCCGACCCCCTTCACAAAGTCACCATTATCCCGCGAGGCATGGCTCTCGGCTTGACCCAACAGCTTCCGGAAGAAGATAGGCACAACTATTCAAAAGAATATCTGACCGATCAGCTCGCCATATTGATGGGTGGAAGATGCGCTGAAGAAATAATACTCAACCAGCAAACCACCGGGGCATCAAATGACATAGAGCGGGCAACTGAATTTGCCCGTCGGATGGTCTGCGAATGGGGTATGTCGGAGCTTGGTCCTCAAAATTTTATCTCTAAAGAAGGCGGGCCCTTCTTGGGCCGGTCATTAACCGAAAAATCTCGTGACTATTCCGAACTAACCGCCCAAAAAATTGATGAGGAAGTAAAAAAAATAATTAAGCAAGCGCATGAAACGGCTGGAAAAATAATAAAAGAAAAAATGGGAGCATTAAAGAAATTGGTAGACGCTCTTCTGGTCAGTGAAATTCTTGATGGTGAACAAATAAAAAAGATAGTGGGAATTTAATTACGCTAGAGCCTTTTTAAAAGGCTCTTTTTGTGATAAAATTTACTAAAATGCCACCTTAGCTCAGTCGGCAGAGCATCTCATTCGTAACGAGAAGGTCCCCGGTTCGATCCCGGGAGGTGGCTCAAAATTACCGGTAATTTTGGAGCGGGTAACGGGACTTGCACCCGTGCCAATTGCTTGGGAAGCAATCGTACTACTGCT
>MGIZ01000012.1:9777-10219 GCA_001794015.1 Candidatus Yanofskybacteria bacterium RIFCSPHIGHO2_01_FULL_39_8b | reverse complement strand
CTTCATTATTATCAATCACAGCGACAACGGTTTGTCCGTTTTCTGCCACATCTTGTTTGCGTATGACAACAATATCGCCATCAAAAATACCTTCATCAATCATACTACTGCCCTGAACACGCAAAGCGTAGTGCTTGCCCTGCTTTCCAATTTCATCTCTTGTGATTGTTATTGTTTCGTCGGGAATTTCTATCGCCTCAATAGGCTCACCAGCCGCGATTGCTCCTAAAATAGGAATTTCAATAGTCTGTTTTGCTTTAACTGTTGAAACAGCACGAGGTTGATTATGTTCTTTATTCAAAAAACCAGCATCTTGTAATTTGCTTATGTAGTAATGAGCCGTTGACACAGAGGCAAGTTTAAACCTATGCTTAATCTCTTCAAGAGAGGGGGCATAGTTGTGTTTTGCCATATAGGCCTTTATGAAATTTAGAACTTGTGT
>MGIZ01000012.1:0-9770 GCA_001794015.1 Candidatus Yanofskybacteria bacterium RIFCSPHIGHO2_01_FULL_39_8b | reverse complement strand
TTTGTGAGCATAATAGTATTATAGAAAATAAATAGAAAGTATACAAATTAAGTTATCCACATGACTGACGAACAAAAACAAAAGTTCAGCGAGCCAAAATTTATTGATTTTTCAGAGTTGGAGCACATAGAGGAGGTTCTTAAAAGACATAAGGATACCAATATTGTTGATTTAGTAATCAGGAAGCGAGCTGACTCAACGTACCATAGTGCCAACTTCTCAGTATTTCTCCATAAAAATCATATGGTTTATTATAACAAAAGATTATTAGAAAAGTACCTAAATGAAGTTAAAAATTTTAAGGAACTCTTATTTGTGCATGCAGTTATTTAACACCACCGAAAGATTCGCCAACCCAAGAAAGAATACCGATTTACTCAACTGAATAATTAATAACATTTTTACCTTTATTAGATTTCGGTTTAGGCACCTCAAACCATTAAGGGTGTTGCTTGAACATAGCCCGCAATTCACGTATACTTTTATCAAGACCCTCAAATTTGAGCCGCGTTTGCCGACCTTCGCCAAGGCTACGGCGGGCCACAGTCGGTTCAAAGTTTCGGGTATCGTCCCTGCAAATTGAATGCGGCGTTGTTACCATGCCGAGCGTTCAAACAATCCAAAAAATCATCAAGTCGTTAGGCGTTCCTATGGAGGAATTTCAGCCCAAGGCTGATCCGCCTCGGGCGGATTAAAATAAATTTATTAAATAAACTACTATGATAAAGAGCAATAAAAAGAAGTTGTTGCCAAAACAACGTGAAGAACTACTCGGCGCGTTGAAAGCCCGCTTTGAGAAAAACATGAACCGCCACAAAGGTCTTGAATGGGCTACAGCACAAGCAAGGCTGGATGCAAATACTGAAAAACTGTGGTCGCTCAATGAAATGGAGAGAACCGGCGGTGAACCGGATGTTGTCGGGTCTAAATTTTACATAGATAGCGAAGCGGGGTGTTTCTTTACATTATTTTCCGCGATAAAGTTTTTTATATAGACTGAAAAAGTAAGGAATAATATAAGGATACATCGGGAAGAGTGATGCAAGCAATGTTTACAATGAAAAAAATTGACACAGCAAAGTTACAACAAGCATACGAGCAACAATAAAGAATATTAAACTCTATATGTATGATTGAAAATAGAAATATGGGCATGGAATTTAATGAGCCACCTGAGCATGACAAAGAAAAAGATGGCTTGACCCAAGAACAGCGCGAGCTGGCTGAATTTTATCTTTCTCAATATCCAGAAAAAGATATTCCAAAAGAAGAACGAAAAGACTGTGAACAGGCAATCGCCGAATTCCAAAGTATGCTCGTGGAATTTGAAGCAGAACATCCTCTTGTGGAGCTGTATGCTATTACCGATCTTACGGTGGAAGATGCTCCGAGTCATCCAATACGAGAGCCCGCACGAATAGCCCTCATCCCTATTGTGGCTAAGTTGAATTACTTGAGAGAAGAAACAAATATCACGGCAGAAAGATACGCCGAGCTAGATTCACAATATAAATATTTATCCAAGGCAGTGGGAATAATAAATGGCAACAAGGTCAGGCATTCATAATATCTTAATTTAATTTATTTTACTGTCTCGTTCAAAGCATCGCCGCAAGGGTGGTGTTTTTTGTTTGTTCTTTTAGAGATTTTTTTGAATAGATTTTGACTTTTTGGCTGGAAAATGTGAAAATTGATTAAGTTATTCTTTGATTTATATGCATTATTTAAGATATGAAAAAAAATATTATTATCTATCAAACAAGTCATGGTGCTTTGGAATTGAAAGCTGATGCCATTCGCGAGACTATTTGGCTCACACAGCAACAAACAGCCGATCTTTTTGACGTAAAAAAATCTGCGATTTCAAAGCATATTAAGAATATTTTTGATTCTGGTGAGCTACATAAAAAATTAACTGTTTCCATTTTGGAAACTGTTCAAAAAGAAGGAAAAAGGACTATTAAACGTAATCTTGAATATTACAATCTTGATCTTGTGTTATCCGTCGGGTATCGCGTGAATAGTAAAAAGGCGACCATCTTTCGTCAATGGGCGACAAAAACACTGCGTCAGCATATTACTAAGGGTTACACGATTAATCCTCGGGTCATTAAACATAACTATTCCGAATTTCAGAAAGCGATTGAAAATATCAAGCATCTTTTACCTGCCGGTACGCCCATTGACCATGTGAGTGTTCTGGAATTAATCTCCGCGTTTGCCGATACGTGGCTCTCACTTGATGCTTACGACAAGGACACGCTTGTCGCACGGGGCGCAACGAAAAAATCGGTTGCCATAACCGCACAACAACTTTCAGGCGCGCTTAAGGATTTTAAAGTAGCGTTGATGAAAAAAGGTGAGGCAACAGAGCTGTTTGGTAGCGAGCGAAACACGGGAAGCGCAGGCGGTATTGTCGGCAATGTGATGCAGACTTTTGGCGGTAGGCCGCTCTATCCGACCATAGAAGAAAAGGCCGCGCATCTTTTGTATTTCATGGTGAAGGATCATCCGTTCGTGGACGGCAACAAGCGTAGCGGTGCCTATGCCTTTGTCTGGTTTTTACATCGCACGGGCGTACTCGACCGCTCAAAAATGACCTCTTCCGCGCTTACTGCCCTAACATTATTTGTTGCCGAAAGTGATCCGAAAAATAAGGAAAGGATGATCAAGCTGGTTTTACAGTTGTTGAAAAAATAAGAGAGGGTGAAATAGCATTTATAACAAATTATTCATAACCAATAATAATTATGGTAACACTCAATCCGTATCTCAACTTTAACGGCAAAACCGAAGAGGCGTTTAATTTTTATAAATCGGTATTTGGCGGTGAATTTACGACGTTTCAGAGATTCAAAGATACGCCCGAGGCAAGCAAGATGTCCAAGGAAGACGGAGAGAAGATGATGCATGTGGCGCTACCGATTGGACGTGGCAACACCTTGATGGCAACTGATGCCCTGGAATCCATGGGACATAAATTGATTGAGGGAAATAATTACTCGCTCTCACTCTCAACGGAAAGCAGGGAGGAGACGGAAAAACTTTTTAAGGGATTGTCAGAGGGCGGAAAAATAGAAATGCCTCTTGCCGATGCTTTTTGGGGCGCTTACTTCGGAATGTTTAAAGATAAGTTTGGAATTCAATGGATGGTAAATTTTGACACAGGACAAAAAAAATAAAATTGCAGTTTTGCTACCTCTATTTCACGGAATTCATAAGGCCACTGCTTTTATCACATATTTACTTTTTATCAATGAAAATGAATCCTCAGCATTTTGATGTTGTTGTTATCGGTGGCGGAGCCGCTGGCATGATGGCGGCCGGGCGTGCTGGCGAGCGTGGCCGACAGGTTCTTCTTCTTGAGAAAAATAAAATACTTGGAAAAAAGCTTGGTATCACGGGAGGTGGAAGATGTAATATCACAAATGCGGAGCACAATGTCCGCTTGCTTCTTAAAAACTATGGCGCGGGAGAAAAGCCCCTGTATTCTCCGTTTTCGCAGTTTGGAGTAGAGGAGACGTTTGCATTTTTTGAAGGAAGGAAATTGCCTCTTGTCGTCCAAGAGAGGGGACGAACTTTTCCTAAGAGCGAAAAAGCGCCTGACGTGGTGCGGGTATTGGAGAATTATTGCCGTGAAAATGGAGTTGTTATAAAAACCAATACGGCAGTAGAAAATATTATTTTGCGCAAAGAAAAACCAGCTGAAGTTATTACCCATCACGGCACGTATTTAGCCGAAGCAGTCATTGTAGCAAGTGGAGGCGTTTCGCATCCCGAAACAGGATCAACGGGCGATGGTTTTTTATGGCTGAAAGCCTGCGGGCATACAATAGTCAAGCCCACGCCGGGGATCGTTCCATTAGCCGTGCGCGATAGTTGGATAAAGAATTTATCAGGCGTTACGCTTGAGCCAATGAAAATTACATTTTTTTTAAACAATAAAAAGCAATTTTCGCGTTCGGGGAAAATTTTATTTACGCATTTTGGCTTGTCCGGCCCCATGATTTTAAACTGCGCCGCCACCGTAGGCGATCTTTTGCATGAGGGAGAGGTAACGGCAAAAATTGACGCGTTTCCACTTGAAGACGAAGGAGCGATTGAGAGCCGGATTATTCGCGTTTTTGATGAAAATAAAAACAAGACTTTAAAAAATATTTTTAAGCTCATAGCCCCGCCCGGCATGGCGAAGGAGATTTTTCCCCTCATCAACCGAGATTTTCAAGATATAAAGGTACACAGTGTCACAGTAGCTCGGCGAAAGAAAATTATCCAAACGCTCAAGGCCTTGCCCGTCACAATTACCGACTTGATGGGCTATGACCGAGCCGTGGTTGCGGACGGTGGCGTGGATGTGAAGGAAATTGATATGAAAACCATGCGCTCGCGTCTGCATCATAATCTTTTCATTGTCGGCGATCTCTTGCACATCGCGCGCCCTTCGGGCGGATACTCGCTTCAGCTCTGCTGGACCACAGGCTATATCGCGGGGAGTAATGTGTAATGGAGATTATTTTATGTTTTTATTTATTTTTTTAGAATAAGAATGGGTAATACTAAGATGTTTTTTTCATTCTTGGTGGTCGCTCAGAAAATAATTTATTTATTCAATTACATTAATTTTTTCAATCATGACATACTTAACAATTACAGATGAAATTAAAAAAATGGTTAATAAAATTATAAAAATAGCGTTAGAGTACGAGACGTTAACAGGTAGAAAATTAGGAATTACAGGGGAAATCGCGGAAATTATTGTGTGCCACAAACTTGGATTAAAATTATTAGCCAATTCATTATCGCCGGGACATGACGCTGTAGATGAAAGAGGAAATAAATTTCAAATTAAGAGTAAAAGAATTATAAAAAATAAAGGACGAATTGGTCGTTTTTCAATGCATAAATTCGATTATCTAATAACAATTCTCTTTGATAAAAATTATAAAATTATTGGTATATATAAAACAAATTACAAAAAAATAATGCCCATTATAAATAAACACAAAAGACGGAACCCTTCTGTTCGTGAAATTGTTAAAGTTTCAAAGGTAATTCAATTTTAAAATCTATATATTTCTTGTGAGTTTGCTCCGAGGTATCCATGCAAGGAAGGGTTTGAGAAGCGTTTGCTTTCTCAATATTAAATATTTTCCTGAGGATACCCGTCAGCTTGTTGCGAGGCAGTTCATTATTAAAACTATATTAAAACTATGAAAAAAAATATTGTGGGGTGGTTTGAGATTCCGGTTCAAAATATGGAGCGGGCAATCAAATTTTACGAAACTATTTTCCAAATAAAAATTGAGAGGCACACGATGGGACCGTTGGATATGGGATGGTTTCCTTCTGTTGAAGATGGCATAGGATCTGCCGGAAGTTTGGTATACCACGAAAAATTTTATAAGCCTTCTGCTGATGGCGCGCTTGTCTACTTTACATCCCAATCAGGTGATATCAACGATGAGCTTTCAAGAGTGGAGGAGGCCGGAGGAAAAGTGATAGTGCCAAGAAAACAGATATCAGAAGAATATGGATATATGGCGGTCATCATAGATACTGAAGGGAATCGCATCGCGCTTCATTCGAGAAAATAACAGAGATTTAGAGATCCTTCTCCGCCAGCTGGCGGATCAGGATGAAAATTTATTTTTTCTGTCATTCCCCTGAATGCTTTCGGGGGAATCCAGTAACTGGATCTCCGCTTTTGTGAGGATGACAATATAAAAATAAGAAAGCCCCAAACATTGTGTTTGAGGCTTTGTTTCTTACGCGTATTTGAGCCTGCGTAGCACGCGGGCGTATTTGATCCGGACAGACCAGATCATATTTTCTAGCATCTCGCTTGTGGGACGCCTGTTCACAAGTTCTTCCCAGCGCAGTTTTACTTTGCCGAGAAATTCTTCAAGAGCTACTCGCTCTTCATCGCGTAAGCGCCTAGCTTTTTTTATCAAGCGTTCAAGCTTGATAGTGGCATGCCGCCATTTTTTGGAAAGCATTCCGATATCCGTGTTGCCTTCCTTGATTTGGCATCGTTGAAGCGCTTGGTGGGGCGGAACCTTTAGATGGCGCACAAGGCGAAAGTAGGAGAGGACTTTAAGTCCGTAGTAGGTGAGGTCTATTTCGAACCAGCGAAAGCCCGCTTTTGCAGTAGTTGGAAAGTGGTGGTGGTTATTGTGCCATCCTTCACCAAACGTTAAAAACGCGACCCACCATGAGTTTCTACTGGTGTCAGTGGTTGCGTATCGGCGAGTGCCAAAGAGGTGCGTGACAGAATTTACCGCCCATGTCGTGTGGTAGGTGAATACCGTTGAGAGAAAGGCGACAAGGAGCATGCTTATTCCGCCGATTAATAGACATAATATGCCGAGAACTATGGGAGGAATAAAATGCCAGCGATCAAGCCAGCGAATTTCCGGATATTTGGAAAAATCCCTGACAAGCTCAAGCGGAGCTTCTTTATTTTTATTTGAAAGCATCCAGCCAATGTGGGCCCAGAAAAATCCGGTAATGGGGGAGTGAATGTCGTCTTCTTTATCCGAAGCCTTATGGTGGTGGCGGTGATGAGCGGCCCACCACAGAGGTCCGCTCTGAAGTGCGCACGTGCCTCCGAGTGCCATGATGAATTGCATACTGCGTCCCATAGAATATCCGCGATGCGAAAAGTAGCGGTGGTACCCGCCGGTAATAAAAAACCCACGCGTGACATACAAGACGAAACAAACGATAAGATCGGCAATGGTTATACCAGTCCACAAAAGTCCAAGAGGGGCTAGATGAAACACGCTAAAAGCGATTGCGGTGGGCCAGTTGATCCCAGTCATTTTGATATTCGTGATTGTGTGGCGCATAATATAAGCTCCAAAAAAAGCGTTTTTTCGAGATGATGTAAAAGAACAATATATGTATTGTATCTTTTTTAGAATGTTGGGTCAAAGAAAGAATATTAAGATTTTTTGTATTTACTTTTTTGGCAACAGCGATTATAATAAAGTGGATGAGCAAAGACAGTATATGGTACGAAAAAATTTAATCCCTTTGATCAATTTTTAATAAATATTTTTATGAAAGCAATTCACGCGCACACATCCGTATGTTTTGAGCCGACGCCAAAATTGCATTGCGGGTACGCACAGGGCGCCATAAGCAACCATAGCGGATATAAAAAGGACGAGAGTTTCGCGTATCAGGAAAGCGGCGTGATGAAAGACAGTTCACTCGCGCTTTCAGGAAAATTTTTAGCTGCATCGGAATATATTGAATCGCAAGAAGCTGGCGCGGAGCTTATTGTGCACTTTCACGCGACAGAGGTGAATCTTGTATTTGGGGCGCAAAGCGCAAAAACGTCCGTTGAAATTGAATTTAACGGCGATGTGCTCACTGGCGAAAATAGGGGACGGGATGTATCAGAAAAAGGCGAGTTGCTCATAACAAAACAAGGTTCGTACAACCTGCTCAAAGGCTTGGTGCTCTCGGAGGGAATATTGCGCGTACGCGCGAAACACGGAAATTTTCAAACATTCGCGTTTACTTTTTTGGGCTGCACCCAATAGCTGTTTTTAGTCCCTCATGGTATAATTGATATGAATTGAATGAAGATTTTATGGCGCAATTCCTAAAAAAACAATCTTTTTTAGACTTCCAAAAATTTATAGAAAGCGTCTATAGCCTGCCTGATGATAGGCTTTTTTCTTTGTGGGATTTGCTTTCGCACCAAGAGCGATTTACCATGCGCGCACTCAAAGGCATACGGAAGAATAATAAAAAAAAGCTCGAGCTCAATTTACTTATAGCTTTTTCGTGGCTTATGTCTGTGGCAAACAGGCTTCATATTATTGTTGAAGACGCGGTATGGAGGCGTTTTCCCATGCAATGTTCGTATTGCGCGGGATTGCCTTGCGCGTGCAAAAAAATAAAACCAAAAAAGCGCGCGAAGATTATACGAAAAAACTCATTGCGCCCGCAAACACTTGCTCAATTTCAAGAAATGTTTTCGAAAATATACCCGCCCAACTCCCGCACGCTCTCCGACGCCGGGGTGCATTTGGCGGAAGAGATGGGGGAGTTAAGCGAAGCGGTACTGTGCTTTTTGGGCGAACACAAGCATAAGCAGTTTGTTGACTTGCAAAACGAGCTTGCGGATTTTGTTTCTTGCATTTTTGGAGTTGCCAATTCCGCGAATATTGATATGGCGCAAGAGTTATCAAAAATATTTTATAAGAATTGCCATGTGTGCCATAAGGCGCCATGTGAGTGTTCCTTTTCTTTTATCGCGAAATTTTCATCATAAAAAATTAGAACCTATCCCAAAAAAGTTATTTTTTATTACGCGATTATTTTTTTGTCTTTTTGTCTGCAACAATAAGCTGTCCGCAGGCGGCTGCTATGTCTTCGCCCATGGTTTTTCGGGTTGTGGCAATAACCGTATGCTTGTGGAGGTATTCTAAGAATTTTTGCGTCTGCTCATCCGGCGTTTTTTGGAACTCCGAGTCTGTAAAATTATACGGAATGAGGTTTACTTTTATTTTTCCAGTGGTGGTAACGAAGTTCGCCAGCTTTTTCGCGTCAACAAGCGAGTCGTTGACGCCCGCGAGCATAACATATTCGTAGGTGAGATGATGCGAGCGATTGCCGAATTTTTTTAAATAGCGCTTGGACCAGTTGGCAAGCTTTGGCAAGAAATCTTCAAAAGAAGTGGGGACTATATTTTTTCTGATATCGGGATCGGCGCTGTGAAGCGACACGGCCAGGCGCACGCGCGGCCAATCCTTGTCTTCAAGGATTTTTTCCATAACAGACAGAACGCCAACAGTGGAAACCGTTATGTGCGTTTCACCAATAACGGCATACTTGAGAAGGGCGTGTATGGCGGATTTTATATTCTCATAGTTTGCTAGTGGCTCTCCCATACCCATAAAAACAATATTGGATATTTTTTGGTCAAGCTTTGGATGCTCGCAGAGAAAATTCATCCAAAACCGGTATTGGTCCACTATCTCGTCGGATGTCATATTGCGCGTAAATCCCATTTTTCCGGTAGCGCAAAACCCGCATCGCATGGCGCACCCAACCTGCGACGATACGCATATCGTCCAGTTATTTTTTCTATTTAACATAAGAACTGTTTCAATTTTTTTTCCGTCAAAAAGTTCAAGGAGCGCCTTATAGGTATCCTTTTTCTTACTTTCTAAAACTTTAGAAGAAATAAATGAAACCCATGGGATGCCATGAGAGAGCGCGTCTCGCATTTCCTTGGAAAACATAGTGGCGTCGCCCCAGCCCGTCCATCCGCGCGTAAATTGCGCCGTGTGCATCTGGTCAAGCCGGTATCGCGGGGCTTGGGGGAAAAGTTTTCGAAATAATTGTGATCGCAGTTCTTGTTCCATAACTATAAAAGTTATCACAAAATCAATAAAAAGTCAATTTCTTTTCCTTATAAAATATATTATAATTTCTATGTATAGCCTGATTCATAGAGAAATTATTATGCGACTGTCTCATATAAAAGATGAAGTCGTTTTTGACGGAAAATATACCCAGATGATCTTGCGACACGTGCTATCCAAATCCGGAAAGCCTATTGTCTGGGAGATGGTACGGCGAAAGACGCATGGAAGGATTGTGGCGATAGTGCCCGTGACTATAAAAAAGGAAGTGGTCTTGGTAAAAATATATCGCGTGCCGGTACAGTCGTACGTTATTGAAGCATGCGCCGGGCTTATGGATGTGCGGGGTGAAAGCGAGGAAGATGCGGCGCGGCGCGAGATGCTTGA
>MGIZ01000011.1:6799-10350 GCA_001794015.1 Candidatus Yanofskybacteria bacterium RIFCSPHIGHO2_01_FULL_39_8b | reverse complement strand
CGCCATAGCCGTTTCATCACAAGATGTTTCGATAGCCAATATTTTCATCAAATGAAGGATAATATAACTTCTAAGATATTGTATCTAATACACGATCGTGTATCAGATACAATAGTGGAAATTAAGGTTATAAATCGAATTATAAATCAAAAAGTTTCCGTAAATCTTTATCGTATTCAATCTCATATGTTGTTATAAATCTCGTATATTGTTTTATCTCCTCTTCGAATAATAGGTCTTTTAGAAATTTGGGCACAGGATATGGATAAATCCAAATGCTTTTTTGAAATTCTTTAAAACCGACTGTTCTGATCAACGTTCTAAGATAATCTCGATAGTGTCTTTTTTTCTCAGGGATATCAAAGAATATGATTCTCCATTTTTTGTCCCATTTCTGATCTTTGGGTTTATAAATGCTTGATTCACCATTAAGATATGCGAAGAAAGCTTCTTTTTCACCCTCTTCAGTTAAACAATAAATTCCATTTTCAGCCTTTTTTACTAAGCCTTTTCTTTTTAAATAATGGAGTGAGTTATAATAACGATTTTTATATAAATTGGAGTAGCCATATTTTTTTGCATATTGAGGCGGAAAAAATGATTTAACGGTGATGTTTCCTGTTTCCCATAAAACAGCCAAAATTGCTTTAGCTATGGGTAGCGATTTTTTATAGAATGATAATTTTTGCTTATGCTCAGCCAGTTTTGATTTTACCATTTTTTTCATGATTGTATTTATATCACGATCGTGATATAAATACAATATTGAATCGTTGGATTTTGTTATTTTTTGTGATAAAATATTCTTTATCAGTCGATTTAAACGGCCCTGTCGTCTAATTGGTTAGGACACGAGATTTTCAATCTCGCAATACGGGATCGTTCCCCGTCGGGGCTGCCGATAATTAAGCCGCTTGTTTTATAATTGAGGTAAATCCTTCAATTTCATCTAGACATTCAGGATGTTGAATTAAAAATTTACGAATTTTTAAAAGCATAGTTTTACTCCCCTTGCCCTGCCATTATGGAAAATTGGCCTTTCAGCAATTAAGTTAAAGGGCTTTTTCTATACTAGATCAAGGTTACTTCCACTCCAGATAAAGTTTTCCACCATAGATTTCATAAATTTACGCTTTTGTTCAGGATTTCCTAAATTATATATATTTAATGGGCTTTTTAGCAGTTTTCCTATCTCCTCATAGTAATCATAGAGTTTTCTCAACAAAGTTTTCCAATGTTCTCTATCGGCCCCGTCAAATTGGGTATTTTCAACATTCTTGGTGAATTTGTTATAATTATCAGATGAATAATGATCTAATTAGAGATATGGCAATAGTTATCCTAAGCATCCTCGTTGCCATTATACTTGCCAAAACAGGAGCTCTTGAAAATTTAATTACCTCAACCCAAGAAATAAGGTTTATCGGAAGTTTTATTGCCGGTATTTTGTTCGTCTCTGTTTTTACCGCTGCTCCAGCTACCATTGCCCTTGGAGAAATAGCCCAATCAAATTCAATAATAGCAGTTGCTCTTATTGGAGGACTAGGCGCTTTGATAGGAGATCTTCTTATTTTCCGTTTTGTAAAAGATAAATTATCGGAAGACCTGCTAAATCTAATAAAAACATCGAAATCAGAAAGATTAACCTCTGTGATTAAAATAAGGGGTTTGAAGTGGATGATGCCCTTAATCGGCGCGTTAATAATTGCCTCACCATTACCGGACGAGATAGGAGTAGCGATGCTAGGTCTATCAAAAATGAAAAACTCACTATTCATTCCACTATCATTTGCCTTAAATTCAGCTGGGATTTTAGTAATTGGGTTGATCGCAAAAGCAGTTTAAGCATCCAACAGGATTTTACCAATATTTATGGTTGATATTCAAAAATTGGCACATTTACCGGATTTCTTATAAAATACCCATAAATTTGACCAAATAAAGTTTTCCCCACCTTCTTAAAACTTTAACGAGGCAAGGCTGTGGATATCTTGGTTTGCGTAAGTCAATTTTTTGGTAGAATAAGTTAATGAGAAATCTATTTGAATTTTTCAAGAAGAAAGCTGAAAAAAATGATGGCATAGAAGTTGGTGAAATTGTTCGGGAAGAAGACTTGCCCCAACCAGTAGAGGAGGAGATAAACAAACTCAAAAGTAAATATAACAGCGCGTCAAACGAGGGTCTTTTACGCATCTCCGGTTTTGAAAGGGCTAATTTAGGGGATGGAAAAACCAGATATTTTGTAAATGGAATTATAGACAGACATGTTCCGACAAGCATATCCGGAGAAAATTATACCGGCAATGAATCGGTAAGATTTAGAATTGATATTAGCGGAGACGGGGTGGAAAAGGTGGAAAGGGTCGAAAGAGAATCGGATGAAGAAAAAATGGCAGCTTAGCTCCAATTTAAAGTATTATGGAAAATCCATTTAAAAAAATGTTTGGAGTTAGTCAAGAGCAAAGTGTTGGGGTTGAAGCAGAAGAAAAAAGAAATAAGCTTAATGGGGTCAAAAAAAGACTGGATGATCTTAACGCATGGCAGAATTCATGGACTGTTGAAGACAGGCAACTGGCCGATCGACTTGAAAGCCAAATAAAACAGCTAGAACAAGAGTCGGCTCAATAATGAAGAATAAATAAAATCTCCTTAATTGCGGAGATTTTATTTTACTGATTCAACAATCTGTTTAAATACTTTCGGATTGTGATGGGCGAGATCGGAGAGAATTTTCCGGTCTAGCTCTATATTGGCTTTTTTTAATTGGTTGATAAACTTGGAGTAAGAGATGCCGTTTTCGCGGGTGCCAGCGTTGATCTTTACTTGCCAGAGCCGGCGGAAGTCGCGTTTTTTCTTTTTACGGTCGGCGAATTGAAACGACCAGGCATGAAGAGTCGCTTCTTTAGCGGCTCGGAATTTAGATTTTCTGGTCCATAAAAAACCTTTTGTATGTTTCAACAACCTTTTTCTTCTTCTATTCGCTTGTACGCCTCGTTTAATTCTGGTCATGATTTATTGCATTATTAACATTTTAACCTTCCTGCTTAACTCGCCAGGAGCAAGAACAGAACCATGCTTGCGCTGGCCCTTTGATCCGCTATCTTTGGCATTAAAATGATTCTGGCCCGGCGGACGCTTCATAATTTTGCCCGTGCCGGTTATTTTAATCCGCTTTAAAAATGATTTATTGGTTTTGTTGGTCATGTTTTTTAATATCTTTCCTTATTATTATCAACCAGCCATAGGGTGAGCGTGAAGCCGGATTCTGAATTACATGAGGTTCGCTTATTAATTTAAGAAAATTCTCCAATTTTTCCTTTCCCATATGGGCTACAGCTTTTTCCCGGCCCCTCAAAGTGAGCTCTATTCTTACTTGGCGGCCTTCTTTTAAGAATTTATCTATCTGTTCGGATTTGAACTTAAGGTCGTGCTGTCCGGTTTTAAATCCAACCCTAACCGTTTTAATTTCCTGATCTTTTTGTTTCGGTCCGCCTTTTTCCCGTCTCTCTTTACGATACATATATTTACCATAATCCATGATTTTAGCAATA
>MGIZ01000011.1:0-6774 GCA_001794015.1 Candidatus Yanofskybacteria bacterium RIFCSPHIGHO2_01_FULL_39_8b | reverse complement strand
CTACCAGATCCAAATTTTTTTCTTTGGCTAAGCGAAGCGCATCGAATATGGGCATAGCGCCAAGCTGGTTTCCCGCGTCATCAACAACCTGGACTTCGGGGATTCTTATTTGATTGTTTATTCTTAAGTGTTTCTGCATTTATAGTTGCTATTATAGCATATTATTTTTAAAATTAAATATATCGGCTTAGGCTTACATTTATGAAAATCCCCTGGGATATAAAAAAAGAAGATTTTCCACAGACCAGCGTATTGGCGGATCAAATTAAGTTTGTTCTTGGCTATGCCATCCTTGCTCCTTCGACCCACAATAGCCAGCCGTGGCGTTTTAAGATTCAAGACAACTTCTGCAGGATTTATTACAATCCGGAGTTAAAATTGCCGGAAGCCGATCCATCGGGAAGAGATTTGTATATCAGCATGGGTTGTATGATTGAGAACTTGATTATAGCCGCAAATTATTTCGGAATATTCTGGGATTTTCGACCCGCCCTCAAAGACAATTTAATTGGCGAAATATTTTTTAAGGAGATCGGAGAAAAAAACATTGACCTTAAATATCTGCTCGAAACAATACCCAAAAGAATTAATGCCAGGGGAATGTTTGAAAATAAGAAGTTGCCGGCGGAGATTGAGGCCGAGTTAATGTCTTTAAAAAAAGACGGGAGAATCAAAACCGACTTTATAACCGATAAAGAAAAAATAAGTAAAATAGCCGGTCTTACGGCCAAGGGTTTGCGGATTGCTTACAAAAAACCGTCTTTCAGGAAAGAAATGGCGAGTTGGATGCGCAACAGTCTGTCGGGCAGTAAAACCGGTTTACCCGGATATTCTTTGCGAATACCCTTGCCGTTGTCTTTCTTAATTCCGACCCTAGTTAAGTTTTTAGATTTAAGCCCGGTTTTGGCGAAGTTGAATTACAAAAGCATGTCCTCCGCTCCGTTTATCTGCCTTTTTAGTTCCGAAGAATCCAACCCGGAGATTTGGTTTGAAACGGGCAGATTGGCCGAGAGATTTATGCTTCAGCTAGGCTCAAAGAACATTCGAACATCCATTTTTGTCGCTTCAATTGAAATGGGGGATTTGTATAAAAAAGTCCAGGAAGTGGTTGGTATCAATCTAATTCCTCAATTTCTTTTCTGCGCCGGATATATGAAAGATGTTCAGGGGCATAGTCCCAGACAAAACTCGGATGATAAAATTATATAATGAACCCAATTATTTTTGATAAAAATAGTATTTACAACATAATAAAGAAAAAAAATCCCCATATTGTTGATGAGATAAAAGAACAGGTGAAGGAACTCGAGTTAGTTAAAAATCCCAAACTACTTACAAAGATGCCTTTTGTAGAACAAGGGGCATCTTTGTATGATACGATTTGGGTTTATTATCCTTGGCGGAATACTCTGGTTCATTGTTTAAAAGAGAAAGATTTTAAACTTTTGAGAACTTCCAGGAATCAGAATTTAGTTACTAAAAAGGAGCAGAAGAAAATTGAAAGAATCAGAGTTGGCATTGCCGGGCTGAATGTTGGTAATCCCGGCGCCCTATGCTTGGCCCTGGAAGGGGATATAAAAATGAAGCTTGCCGACAATGACGTTCTATCGCTTTCCAACTTGAATCGTTTTCGGGCCGGATTGCCGGATCTGGGATTAAACAAGGCGGTCTTAACTGCCCGGCAAATATATGAGATAAATCCCTTTGCCGGACTTGAGATTTTTGAGAAAGGAATCAGCGATGAAAATATTGAAAAATTTTTGCTTAAACCGAAACTGGACGTTCTTATAGAGGAAATGGATAATTTGCCGTTGAAAATAAAAATAAGAGAATTGGCCAGAAAAAATAGGATTCCAGTAATTATGGTTACTGGAAGCGGGCCAGATGTTATAATTGATGTAGAAAGATTTGATAAAGAACCAAGCCTACCCTTAATGAGCGGGTATTTAAAAAAAGAGGTCATTAGCGGCATAAAAAGAGGTCCCGGAACATTTAGTGAAAAAATGAAACTTGCCAGGAATTTTATGGGAATTAAATATCTGCACCCTCGATTAATTGCGTCATTTGAACTGGTTGGTTCTAAGTTAGCCGGTATTCCCCAGATTGCCGAGTCGTCTTTTTTAAGGGGGGCATCGATAGCATATTTTGTAAGGCAAATAGCCCAAGGAGAAAAGATTAAATCCGGCAGGTATTATCTAAAACTAAGCGATGTTCAAAGATCTAAAAAACCTTAACGCTGCTCTCGCGAAAAAAGACGAAAATTTTTGGTTGAAAGCAGGAGAAAAAATGGCTTTGCGTCTTTTCCGCGAAGCGTCAAAAAGAGTTCCGGCTTATCGTGATTTTTTAAAAAGTAATAAAATAAATCCAGCGAAGATAAAAACGATAATTGACTTCAGTAAAATTCCATCAGTAGACAAGAAAAATTATCTATTAAAATATCCGCTGGAAAAATTATGCTGGGACGGGAAAATAGAAAAAGCAGATATGATCTCTTTAAGTTCGGGTTCTTCCGGTGATCCCTTTTTCTGGTTGAGGGACAAGGAGCAGGAAGAGGAAACAGCTCTTAGCCACGAAGCATTTCTTGTAGATTCTTTCGGAATAGATAAAAACTCAACTTTGCTTATTGTTTCTTTTGCGATGGGAATGTGGGTGGCCGGAACCTTGACTTATCGGGCCGTTCAGAAAATAGCCGAAAACTATAGATTGACAGTCATTACGCCTGGCATAAATAAACAGGACGTTCTTAATGTTGTCAGGAAAATAGGAAATAAGTATAAGCAAATAGTTATTGCCGGTTACCCGCCGTTTGTTAAGGATATAATTGACGAGGGCGAACGACAGAATATTGATTGGAAAAAGCATAAAATAAAATTTTTATTTGCCGCCGAGGCATTTAGCGAAAAGTGGCGGGATTACATGTATAAAAAGATAGGAGCTAAAAACCCGCTCAAGGATTCTCTCAATATTTACGGTACGGCTGATGCTCTTATTCTTGGCCATGAAACCCCGCTCTCCATTCTGATAAGAAGATTGGCCGATAAACACGGCAAGGAATTATATAGGGACCTATTCAAACACGACGAAAGAGTTCCGACTCTTGTTCAGTATAATCCAGCCCTAAGATACCTTGAGTCAGTCAACGGTAATCTTATATTTTCAGCTTTTAGCGGCATACCCCTGGTTAGGTATGCGATAGGAGATACCGGCGATGCCACTCAATACTCAAAAGTTATTTCACTTCTAAAAAAACATGATATTAATATGGATAAGGAAGTACGGCTAGCTAAAATAAGCAATTGGAAGCTGCCATTTCTCTATGTATATGGCCGGAATGATTTTACGGCCAGTTTGTATGGCATAAATATTCACCCCGAAAATATAAGAGACGCTTTAAGCGATAAAGAAGCCGAAGGAGATGTGAGCGGCAAGTTTGTTATGTTTACTGGAAATGACGGCAGGATGAATCAATACTTGAAAATTGTCGTCGAACTCAAAGACGGCGTAAGTAATGCCGGTGTTAAATTAGAAGAAAGAATAAAAAGTGCCGTTGTCAAAATGTTAAAAGAAAAAAATATGGAATATAATGAATTGTATAAATCTTTAGGGGTGATGGTCGAACCGCAAATAAAGCTTTACCGGTACGGCCACGAAGATTTTTTTAAACCGGGAATTAAACAAAAATGGCGCAAGATTTAGCCTATACTCTGGTAGCTAGTTTCGGAATATTTTTTATGGGAATAGTGGTATATTTCCACGATCGTTTAAGCGCTACTAATCGCCTGTTTTTTCTTATGAGCTTGTCAACGGTTTTCTGGTCTTTGGCTAATTATTTTTCTCTGAATACGGAATCGAATATGCTTTTGTTCTGGGTGAGTTTGGTGTTATTTTTTGCTGCCCCTCACGCAGTAATATTCTGTTTATTTGTCTATAATTTTCCAAACCGTAATTTTGCCTTTAATAGATTACTGCTCGGAACAGTTATGACAACTCTAATTTTTACCATGTGGGCGACTGTTTCACCTTTTGTTTTTTCAAATATCTACGTCAGCCAAAGCCGGGTGATTCCGACTATTGGTATCCTAATGCCATTATTTGCTCTTGTCGTTTTAGGCTCTCTTATATTCGGGCTGATTATAATTATCAAGAAGTACCATGAAGCGAAAGATGTCGAAAGAACCCAATGGAAGTATATGCTGGTGGGAGTTTCGTTAAGCTATTCCCTGCTTATTCTGACCAACTTTCTTTTTGTTGTTATTTTGGGAAGCAGTTATTTTACAAAATTTGGCCCCTTATTTATGCTACCGGCTGTGTTTGGGATGGGGTATGCAATTATGAGACATCGGCTTTTAAACGCAAAGGCTGTTGCAACTGAAATTTTAACATTTGCGATTTTATCAATTTCTCTTTTCGAAGTTTTGGTAGCTGATAATGCTTGGAAACTTATTTTAAGAATCAACCTTTTTGGTTTATTTTTTCTTTTCGGAGTTTTTCTAATAAGAAGTGTTGTCGGGGAAGTTGAGCAAAGAGAAAAACTCGAAGTTTTAACCAAAGAATTGGCTGCGGCCAACGAAAAGCTGAAAGAGCTAGACCGCCTAAAGTCGGAGTTTCTATCTTTTGCCTCCCATCAGATAAAAGCGCCGCTGGCGGCAATTAAGGGTTTCGCGACTCTGATTTATGATGGAACGTACGGTCAAGTATCAGATCAGACCAAAGAAGGCGCTCTGAAAATAAAAAATTCATCGGATAGATTAACCCAGTTAGTTATAAATTTTATCAACATCAGAAAAATAGAGGAGGGCAAAATGGAATATAAGTTCGAGAAGATTAATTGTGCAGATTTGGTTAAAGAAATAAATATTGAACTGGAGCCGCTAGCTAGGAATAAAAAAATAGATTTAAGTTTTGAATCCGTATCGTCGGATATTTTTGTCAGCGCAGATACCCAAGCCTTAAGACAGGTTTTTCAGAATTTAATAGAAAATGCGATTAAATACACGGACGAAGGATTTGTTATGGTAAGGGTGGAAACGTCGGATAACCAAATGGTTTTCTCTGTTTCTGATTCCGGCCATGGTATGTCGCAAGAACTTCTGCCCCAACTATTCGAAGAATTTCACAGAGACAAAGATGAGAAAAAAATAGAAGGTTCCGGTCTCGGTCTTTATATCGCCAAACAAATCGTTGAAGCTCACAAGGGCAAAATCTGGGCGGAGTCTGGCGGAGAAGGAAAGGGGAGTGCTTTCTTCGTCGAGTTGCCATTGGCTTAAAAATATTTCAATACGCCCTGGAGAACGTGGAATGGGCGCAGCACATCAAATCGGCTGATAACCCCGAGGACTTTATTGTCTTTGTCTACAACCGGAATGGGATTAACCCGGTGGTGTTCGCGGAATAATTTAATGACATCATCATATGAGATGTCGGGACTAAGAGTAAGGGGCTCTTTGTTCATTATGTCAGAGACCTTAAGAGAGAGTATTTCTTCCTGAAAATGGGCTTCTTCTTTTTTGAACTGGGGTAAGTTTTTCAAGACTATTTGAAGAGTAGGCAGATGTACGGCCGAAGTTTTATTAATCAGGTCGTATTCGGTGACAATGCCGACAAGATGACCTTCATTGTCCACAACGGGCACGCCATCGAAGTTTCGCTCGGCTAAAACTTTTGCCACATCAAGCAAAGAAGTTTCAACGGGAACTGAAATGACTTCCTTGGTCATTATGTCTTTTGCCGTCATCTTATTTGTATTTGTATCCGGTGTCATAATAATTACATTATAGTTGACTCTATATAATAAGCAAACTGTATTTGTTTATAAATAGTTAAGATAAGTGGAGCATAATATGATATATTACTAGTATGACTGAAAATGGCAAATACCTTATTCTATTGATTGATGACGATGAAAACCTAAGGGAAATATTTAGGGCTAAACTTGAAGCGGCTGATTTTGAATTCGCCGAGGCTAAAAACGGCGAAGAAGGGGTTAAAAAAGTAAAAAAGATAAGACCAGATCTTGTCTTGATGGATGTCCAAATGCCCAAAATGAATGGGATTGAAGCCCTCTCAAAAATCAAGTCAGATCCTGAAATTGCCGGCACTAAAGTGTTTTTCCTGACTAATTATGGCGAGACGAATACTGCCGATGCGCCACTTGATGATCGGTTTGCCAAGGATATAGGCGCCGTCGGACATCTTAGAAAAACCGACGATCTTAATAAAATACTGGAAAGAATTAAACAGGAGCTCTCGGGTTCTTAATTCTTGTACTTAATAACGGGATGGCAATTTTTAAGACAAAAGCGGCTAAAAACTTAGGCAAGATCTTTATCGTTGAAGATAATATTTTTATGGCTGAACTTCTTGCCGAGAAGATCTCAAATACCGGTTATGAACCGGTAACGTTTTATGGTGGCAAAGACATTATTAGCAGGATAGAAAAGGAAAAACCTGTCTTAATTCTTCTCGACCTGCCTTTGGCCGGCGATGTGGATAGTTTCGAATTGCTTAGCCATATTCGGACTTCTTACAGTAAGAGGGCCTTGCCCATAATTGTTCTTTTTAATTTAAATCAACCCGAAGCCATAGAGAAAAGCTTAAAATTGGGCGCTAACCACTATCTTATAAAAGCCCTTACCAACACGGAAGAAATAGTTTTAAAAATAGAAGAAATACTTAAAAGCAAAACTAAAGAAATTCCCATTGAAAAAATAGAATTGCGAGAAGAGCCGGTGCCTACGGACGTAACCGCAAAAAGAAAAGAATCGGCTAAGTCGA
>MGIZ01000010.1 GCA_001794015.1 Candidatus Yanofskybacteria bacterium RIFCSPHIGHO2_01_FULL_39_8b | reverse complement strand
ATTCAAAAGTTCCCTGATTTCCGTTTCAACCAAATCAATCATCTCCGGATCATCAACCTGATCAACTTTATTAAGAAAAACTAAAAGATAAGGCACGCCAACCTGTCTGGCAAGAAGAATATGCTCTCTAGTTTGAGGCATTGGTCCATCAGAAGCGGCAACAACCAAAACCGCCGCATCCATTTGAGCTGCGCCGGTAATCATGTTTTTGATATAGTCTTGATGACCGGGAGCATCAACATGAGCATAGTGCCTCTTCGGGGTTTCGTATTCAGAATGATGCAAAGCAATGGTAATGCCCCTGGCCTTTTCTTCCGGAGCATTGTCTATCTGGTCAACGGCCTCAACTCTAGCCCCATAACCCTCGTCTTTATACAAGTTTAAAGTATGTAAAATAGCCGCGGTAAGAGTAGTTTTACCGTGGTCAACATGACCGATTGTGCCGACATTCAAGTGCGGCTTAGTTCTTTCAAATTTTCCTGCCATCTTTAATAACTTACAACTTACGACTAATAACTCATGACAATTAAAATTGTGATTGAATTATTAGTTGTTAATTGTTGATTAATAACAAACGTTAATGTTTATTGTAATCTAAACAAGATTATTAGTCAATACTATCGGAATAATGCTGATTAATCAATTCTTTTTCCTCTGCTTCTATCTGTTGTTTCAGGACCAGTATCTCTTTATTCAGCCGCTCCAGTATTTCCGACTCTTTTTCTTGTAAATTATGGCTAAGATCTGACATCCCGTTATGACTTTGGTTGACCCCATTAGAAATATTATTCACACCAATATGATTTGAAGAATAATTAACTGGTAAACCATGTTTGGCAGGATGAATCTTAATTTCCTTTTCTTCGCTATTCTTATCGGCTATCAAATTCTTATAGGCATCATATCCGACGATAACAAAAGACGGCTGACCATTATCCAACACTAAAACAGCAGTAGAACCCTTAATAAGTTTTTGAAGTTCATTAATATCCATCCCGTTAGAGATAGTGCAGGCACTTACTACCACCGTATGGTGACAGAATTCTCTGTACTACCTTAACTTACGAATTTCCATATAAACCCGCTAGGGTATCTCTAACGGGATCCATAGTACTTTTGTACATATTATTAAAAACTCAAAAAAATGCAACCTCGCTGTATTACTACATGCAACCCTCATCTATAAAAAGTTATGATATATCATAACCGTAAAATATTTATTCAAACCCAAAATGGGTCTGGTCCCTTTTATTTTACTTGTGCAAATATCCCTCTAGTTTTTCAACGAGATCCGGTAAGTCAGTTTGAACTGTAGTCCAGATTTGAGATAGATCAATATCAAAATATTCGTGTATTGCCATGTTACGAAAACCTATTATTGACCGCCACGGCAAATCAATGGCAGATTTCATTTCTTCCGATAATTTTGTTGCTTCCTCTCCTATAACAATCAATTTTAAAATCACAGCACTTTGCGTCTTCTCATCTTTTAAAAAATCTTCTTTCAATATTCCTCGGCAGAATCCAATTGCCTCTTGCGCTTTATCGAGAATATTTTTGATATACACACTATAATCCTTCATAAATATTTACAATATCTTTTTCTATATAAGGCCTAATATATTTATTGATCGTCCCTTTTGAAACCAAATCCACTTTTTTGCCAAGTGCATTTTCCAGCTCATCCTTTAAGGCCACAAATTCATAAACACCTATTTTTTTTTTAATAGAGACAATCATATCAACATCGCTGTCTGAGGTATCTTCTCCCCTGGCGACACTGCCAAAAACCGCGGCCTGACTAACCCCGTATTTTATGAAAATTGGCAGTGTTTTCTCTTTTATTTTAGATAACAAATTGCTCATTATCAACAATATAACACAAAAAAAGGAATAAAAAAAGAACGTATCTACTTATTCATAAGTTATGGCCTATCATAACCATAAAGAATCTGCTCCCGTTTTCGTCTTTTAGTGTGACATCAGATCCTCAATTTCCCTCATTTCTTCTGGTACAGGGGTGCGCATAATGTTTCTTGTATTGGTGGCGCGATGTATCAACAGCACATCGGTAACTGTACGACAGGCATCAAGCACGGATCATATTGATCGTTTTGCTTTGATCTCAATATATTTCGAAAGAGCAAGTGGCAGGTACCCCAAATCTTAGACACATCTGTGAAGGCTTGATATCCTGTAAGGCAACATGAGTAAAACAAATAAATATGTCTCTGCTGACATTAAAAAGCAGATCCTGAAAAGATTAAGGAATGATGGGATACCGGTAGCTCAACTAGCCGATGAACATGGATTAAGCGGTCGAACCATCTACGGTTGGCTATCAAAAGGAGCATCAGCCGCTCCTACTTGGCTGGAATTAAATAAACTCAAGAAAGAGAACCAAGCCTTAAAAGAATTGATAGGCGTTTTAACATATGAGAAAACCATGGCTCAAAAAAAGAGTTGAAAGATAAGAATATTACCAGCAAGAAACAACTAGCCCAGCATTTAGGCATCTCAAGGGCTATCCTGTATTACCGGCCCAGGCAGTTTCTAAAAGATTGGAATTTAAAAATCAAGATTGAAGAAACTTTAAGCCAGCGTCCTTATCACAGCTATGGTCATAAGAGGTTAGCCATGCACTTAAAAGTTAACAAGAAAAGAACTCTTCGGGTGATGAAGATATTTGGGATTAAGCCTTATCGGAGAAGAAAGAAGGGAAATTACAAGAAAACCAAGGATTTATCTGAAATATATCCCAATCTGCTATTAACCAATATGCCACAGCATCCTAACCATATCTGGGCCAGTGATTTTACTAGAATAGGCATCAAGGGCAAGATTATCTATCTAGCCACGGTGATAGATATTCTGACCCGAGAAATTGTCAGTTTCAGTGTTTCTACCAGCCATGGAGTATCCCTGATAATTAATGCCTTTCTGTCAGCTATAAGTATCCATGGCCCTCCGGAGATTACCCATTCGGACCAGGGCAGTGAATACAAATCAAAAACGTACACTTCCTTAGTTGAAAATCTTGGGACTAAAGTATCAATGTCCAGAAAAGATTCTCCCTGGGAGAATGGCTATCAGGAATCGTTTTATGATAAATTAAAAATCGATATGGGAGATCCAAATCGATTCAATGACTTAGGAGAGCTGATCGCTGAAATATATATGACCATCCATCTTTACAATACCCAGAGAATCCACACCAAATTAAAGATGCCGCCAAGGCAATATGCTATACTTAAAAAACTAACTAACCAGAGTCTCAAAACCATTCACAAAGGTGTCTAAAGAAAGGGGTACCCTACAAAGGGCCATCACGCAGATAAGCATGTGCGCTTTAATAGAGGTCTCTTTTCTGTGGAATATTGGCCTTGAGGCAAGATCACTTTTGGCCACACGGAATGACTGTTCTACATTCCAGAGGCTGCGGTAGTGCGCAATTATGTTCGCGTCAGAGATGTTTTTAAGGTTGGTATGGTATCCCTTGTCGCCCAGCAGTTTTTTGGTTTTTGCAATGAGCGCTTCATTCAGTGATACCGTATCTGCGCTGGCACTCACAAATTTGGCACATCTCATCTTGCCAGGAGTCCGTACATGACTCTCGGCTTTTTTGATTTGCTTGTTCATGTATGCCAGAACCATTATTTAGAAAACGAGAGACAGGCTCTAGCTATTAGAACTAATGAGAAATATCGGGAGTTCTTTTATGGGTTAAGTAGTGCCTTTAACCCTAAACTTCACCATAAAGCCAGAGAAGCTAGATTGTAGTATCTTTACTTCAGATATGGCAAATACAGCTCTGTCGTCCAAACTGTGCTTGTAGATGTAGCTAAAAGAAGCAATGAGCTCTTTGCTTTCAAATATCGCCTAGAACATTGTCCTAATACAACCAATATCATTGAATCTTTTAATTCACATTTACAAGGCAGATTAAAAAGCATTAAGGGTTTCCAAAGTTTCCATTCCGCCGAGAGGTGGTTGAATGCTTGGATGATACGAAGAAGAACAAAACCTTTTACTGATTGTGAGGAGCCGTTCAAACACTTAAATGGTAAATCGTCATTAGAAGTTGCCGTCAAAAAAGACGTTAAGTTTCCAGAGATATTGGGGATAAAAAGAAAAGCAGGATAATTATCCTGCTTTTTACTTCAAATCATTGCACCTTTGGAAAAACATCATGTGATAGCACGACTTTATTTATTCGTCAATTTTTACGAAAATTTGCTCAAAAGATTAAGAGAAGATTTAAAAAAAGAAAAAGAGAAGAAAAAGAGAAGAAAAGCACCCGAAACGAAACGGACGCAGAAATATCGCCGAATTTGTTGATGTGGCGAAGTGAATGAGAAATCGGCTGGCCGAGAACGGGCAACTACTTTTTACCCTCGATTATCTGCTGGGCCACATTATTTGGCGCCGGCTCGTAGTGATCAAATTCCATTGTAAACGTCCCCCGGCCTTCAGTCAATGACCTCAAGGTTGTAGCATAACCGAACATTTCTGCCAACGGTACTTTTGAATTTATTACTTTCAAATTAAGAGGACTACGATCGTTAAGACTTAAGATTTGTCCCCGGCGCGAAGCTAGATCACCAGTCGTTTCGCCCATAAATTTATCCGGTACAATAATTTCTAATTTCATAATCGGCTCAAGTAAAGTAAGCTTCGCCCTTTTAACCGCTTCCTGTAAAGCTATGGCTCCGGCGATTTTGAAAGCTATTTCAGATGAGTCAACTTCATGATAAGACCCATCGTAAAGAGTAACCTTCATATCAACCAGCGGAAAACCGGCCAAAACACCTTTGTCCATCGCTTCTAGAACTCCTTTTTCAGTCGGTTTTATATATTCTTCTGGAACAGATCCCCCCTTGATAGAATTAACAAATTCATAGCCCTTACTTCTCTCAAGCGGTTCAACTCGCAACCAGACGTGGCCATATTGACCCCGTCCGCCTGATTGACGGATATATTTCCCCTCTGCTTCAGCTGTGCCAGCAATAGTTTCTTTATATGAAACTTGAGGCCGGCCGACATTGACATTGACGCCAAATTCTCTTCTTAATCGATCGACAATTATCTCAAGGTGAAGTTCGCCCATTCCTGAAATTATCATTTCAGCCGTTTCCTCGTCGGTTTTTATCCGAAAAGTTGGATCTTCATCAGAAAGTTTTCTCAAAGAAAGACTCATCTTTTCCTGGTCGGCCTTGGTCTTGGGTTCAATACGCAAAGAAATAACAGGTTCGGGAATCTCAATCCCTTCCAAGACTATGGGGTTATCAGGGTCACATAATGTATCTCCGGTTTTTGTGTCCTTCAAGCCAACGGTAGCCGCAATATTGCCGGCATATATTTCTTTAATTTCTTCCCTATCGTTGGCATGAAGCCTAACGATACGGCTTATTCTCTCTTGTTGGCCGCTACGAGTATTTAAAACATATGATCCGGAAGAAAGTTTGCCTGAATAAACTCTAAAAAAAGTTAGGGAACCGACGAATGGATCGGTAGCAGTTTTAAAGGCCAGGGCAACAAAAGGAGCATCATCATCGGGTAAAATTTGTTTATCCTGGCCAGTTTTCTTATCAATTCCGCTAGTTGAAGAAATATCTACCGGCGATGGCAGATAATATGCCACGGCATCAAGAACCAGTTGAACTCCTTTATTCTTTAAGGCCGAGCCGCAAAAAACAGGGAAAATTTTATTCTTAATCGTTGCCTTTCTTAATATTTCTCGAAGTCTAATAAGATTTATCTCCTTACCCTCAAGATAATCAGACATAGCTTGATCATCTTGCTCAACTATTTTTTCAACAGTAACAGCTCTTTCTTTTTCGGCTTCAGCTTTAAGATGGTTAGGTATAGTTCCTTTAATTACCTTCTCGCCCTTTGGACCATCAAAAGTTATATATTCCATCGTAAGTAAATCAACAATGCCTTTAAAATTATCTTCGTGGCCGTCGGGAATCTGCATTTTAACCGCATAAGGAGAAAGTCGTTCCAGGATAGATTGGAAAGATTTATTAAAGGAAGCGCCGAGCCGATCAAGTTTATTGATAAAACAAATCCTGGGCACTTGATAATCATCGGCATATCGCCAATTAGTTTCCGATTGCGGTTCAACGCCGGCCACACCATCAAAAACAACCACCGCGCCATCAAGAACCCTCAAGGAGCGCTTAACTTCGATCGTAAAATCAATATGGCCAGGGGTATCAATAATATTCAGTTTAACTTTTTCTGCTTCCTTGTCTTTCGCATCTGAAGGCGACCAATAAGCCGTTGTTGCCGCCGCAGTAATAGTTATTCCCCTTTCTCTTTCCTGTTCCATCCAATCCATGACCGTATCCCCCTCATGAACTTCTCCTATCTTATGGGAAATGCCGGTATAAAAAAGAATCCTCTCCGAGGTTGTGGTCTTTCCAGCATCAATGTGAGCAATGACACCGAAGTTACGAATTTTACTAATTGGGTAATCGGACATACTTTACCACGCAAAATGAGCAAAGGCCTTGTTGGCTTCGGCCATGCGGTGAACATCCATCTTTTTCTTAACTGCATCACCAGTATTGTTGGCAGCATTTATAAGTTCTTCGGCTAATTTTTCCCTCATTGGCTTGCCTTTTTTTGATTGGGCGGCATTAATAATCCAGCGCAAGGCAAGAGCTGTTTTTCTTTCCGGACGAACTTCAATCGGAACTTGATAGTTAGCTCCCCCTATCCGACGAGAGCGAAGCTCCATGTTCGGCGTGACATTATCCATAGCTTTCTGGAATACTTCCAGCGCCGGCTTACCTGTTTTTTCCTCAGCTATAGTTAGGGCATCATAGGTAACCCTCATCGCTATCGCCTTTTTTCCGCTCTCCATTATATAGTTGATTAGCTTTGCAACCAAAAAATTAGAATATTTAATATCCGGCTCAAGATGTGATTTCTTTTTGACGGGACGTCGCAAGCTTCGCTTTATAACTTACAACCTATAACTAATGACCTATGACTAAAGATCGAAATCTTATTAGTCATTAGTCGTTAATTGTTAGTCGTTAGTCACTATTTAGGTCTTTTCGCACCATATTTACTTCTTTGCTGCATTCTTCCCTCTACACCGCTACTATCCAATACTCCTCTTACTATATGATACCTTATTCCTGGCAAGTCTTTAACCCTTCCGCCCCTTAATACAACAACCGAATGTTCCTGCAGATTGTGGCCTATACCGGGAATATATGCGGTAACCTCCATGCCATTAGTTAATCGTACCCTGGCGACTTTTCTAAGAGCCGAATTGGGTTTTTTGGGAGTCATCGTCTTCACTTGAATACATACTCCCCTCTTAAATGGGGCCGGATAATACCTTGGTCTATTTTGTAAAGTATTAAAACCAAATTCCAAAGCCGGCGACTTTGTTTTCGCTTTAGAAATTTTTCTTGGATTCTTTAATAATTGTCGGAATGTTGGCATGTTCCTTCATTTTACCAAATCAAACTTGGCCGTGCTCAATCAAATGTAAAATTTAGGGTGTGAAATTAAAAATTACAATTAAAAATCTAAAAATAGCTAATTAATGCTGATCAACGGACTAAAAGAGTATATCAAAAAATGGCCCAATCTGTCAACAAAAAATCACAACCCCGCCCCTGTAATCAGCTGAAACAGCCAATATATTAAAGGAGAGACAAAAACCATGAAAACTATGAGGAATATAGGAAATAGAATAAAACTATTTTTGTAAATATAGACTTTCACCGCATCCATTCTCGGCGGCAAAAAAGCCATTAAAAGCCAGTGGCCATCAAGGGGCGGAATGGGAAACATATTAAAAATTGCTAAAACTAAATTAAGCAGAACAATTCTAGAGAATAGATCCGGCACCAGAGAAGTAGAAAAAACATCCGGCATAAATCGCAAAGTAAGCCCAAAAAGAAGAGCCAAGATTAAATTGGATAATGGTCCGGCAATGGCGACTTTAACTGGTCCGTATTTTATATCGTTTAAATTGTTGGGATTATACGGCACCGGCTTAGCATAGCCAAAGGCAAAACCGGTTGTAATAAATAGAACAAATGGCAAAATAATAGAGCCGAATAAATCCAGATGTTTTATCGGATTTAGACTTAACCGGCCAAGGTTCTTTGCTGTCGGATCGCCTAAAGAATTGGCCATTAAACCATGAGAAACCTCATGGATAGTAACGGAATAGAGAATAACTATAATATAAAAGATTGGAAGCAATAAGGATTCCATAATACTTGAAAGAATATCAATTATAGTATATTATGTAAACTTATGACTCGTTGTCCGCAATGCGGTAAAAAACCAATAATGTTAACCACTCGCAAACTCTTGCGGGGTCATTATAATCCAACTTCTAAATCAAAACGCTATCCAAACCTCCAATGGGCAAAAGTTAGCGGTAAAAGAAAAATGATTTGTACCGACTGTATAAAAACACTCAATAAGACAAAGTAACTTGCTAGAAAAACATCTACTAAAAGAAAGAGTTCCGGCTCCAGCAACCGAGCTTAATGAGCAAGGACTTGAAAAGCTTTCAGAAGAAGAAAGAAAAGCTTGGCATCTTTTAGTGCCTTATGTTAGAAAATTAGCTATAAAATTATCCTCTTTTGAGGGTTATGTCGATCCTAATATTATGAAAGCTGATACAGAATTTGTAGAGCAGATGGAACAAAAATTTTTAAGAGACGACCCGAGAATAGCAGCATCACAGAGAAGGGGTGAAATTCTTGAAGCTCTTCTAGCAGAAGGGATAAAACATGCTAAATGGCTTGGCCCCGATACTGAACCGATAATAGCTTCTCGATATGACGATATTAAAAATGGGGTTGATTTTGTCTTAGAAATTCTAGAAAACCAAAAATTTGGATACTTAGCCCTGAATGTAGATGTTACGTCCAGTATAGTTCAAATAGGCAATAACCTAGAAGAAGTAAAGAAAAAAATTATAAGTGGAGATTTAACAGAAATAAAATATTTTCAGTCAAAAAGATCGGGCATTACAGGCAAAAAAGATACCATACCAAAAGTTGTGATAGGCATAGATTCAAATGCTCTAAAAGAATTATCTCTATTAAGAGTTGAGCTAAATACTTATAGGGCCGCTCTAAAAAAACCAGAGAATAGTTCACCTACTGTGCAAGAATCATTGATTAAAAAAGCTAAAGAGGCGGGATTAAAATTGAGTTCTCATAGAATCCAAGTGTTAATTCTAAAAGAAATAGAAATTCAAATAGAAAAATATATAGAATTTGCTAACAAAAATAATTATACTAAAGTAGCTAGTATATATCAAAGTGCTCTAAACACGATAAGAGAGATTAAAAGTAGGCCAGAAGCTCCTAAATTATCTCCCAACGAGGAAGATCAAAATTCTAATGACAAAGTTTTCCAGGCTCTTCAATCAGCATTAAAAGATTTTAATTGAACGGGCTGTGGTATAACGGTATTACACATGGCTGGGGGTCATGTAACCCGGGTCCAACTCCCGGCAGCCCGACATTCTGAAACAAGTCAAATTTTCTGTTGATGAGCCCTGTTGCCCGTTATGATATATCATAACGGGCAACAGGGTATCGGCGCGCAATTCCTGTCGTAATTGCGCGGTAATTAGCCACGGGTCGGAAAAATCAATTAAAACTTCTCTGTTAGATAAGAATCGGTTCGTTCCAATTTTTTGGATTATTTCTTTAATTTTGTGAAAATCGTTGTTCTTGGATAAAAAATCGGCTTCATTGCTTGTTTTTATCCATTCTCTCAAAGGTTCGACCCAATTCTTTCTCTTTTGCCCAAAATCTTCTTTTTGCTTGTTCAGAAATAATTTCTGCTTCATTAGTTCCTCTTTCTTCGTGAGATAAATCTGCTTATCAATATCGCCGTCGAGATAAACAGAAACTAGCTTATCGAGTTTTTGCTTGTTTGTGTTTAGGTCGTTCTCAAAATCTTGGGCAAAAGATTGCGATGATCGACTATCTTCTTTTTCCCATTTATCGACTTGGCTTAGCATTTTCTTTTTCCAATCATCGCAAATAGCAACTGTTTGAAGATGAGATTTTAATTTTTCGGCAAGTTGATTTTCTGAAATATATGGTTGAGAGCATTTGCCATGCTTTTTAGAACATCGATAATATCGATATTTTCCTT
>MGIZ01000009.1:2091-10595 GCA_001794015.1 Candidatus Yanofskybacteria bacterium RIFCSPHIGHO2_01_FULL_39_8b | reverse complement strand
CCGTATCCATTATAATTTTTTTACCGATTTTTTCATTCGGTCCGCCGCGACGAATCACAATCGGATAGTTTGGTTTAACATCGGCTAAAGCCTTGGCAATACCGGCCATGGTTTCATCAATTAAAGTAAAATTAGCGATTCCGCCAGCGATTAAAAGACCTTTTTGGTTCGGCTTGCTTAGAATTATTCTGGTTAAAGCCTCAACTTTTTCTTTGGTTGGATTGCCGCTGTATTCGGAATAATTACCGGGCTTTGCCCCGCCATTGACCAAAGCATCAAAAATAATTAAGCTGGCTCCGCCGCCGGATAAAAGCAAAGCGACATCGCCGTCAAGCTCCACGTAGCGGCAGGGCGAGCCCTTAAAATCGGGGTTGCTGTTTATTTCAGCCATAACCAATTCTCTTTCGGTTAAATTTTTGTTTGTTTTTGTTAACTGCCTTTCCCGGTGGCGAAAACCGGCTCGGTCATCTAAAATCATTTTAACGTCAAGACAAATCGCTCGGTCTTGGCCAATCCGCAAAGGATTAATTTCTAAAAGTTCACAATCTTGCTCAAAAAAACATTTTAAAACTTTATCAGTAAAGCCTTTAAGTTTGAACCGACTAATAACTGCTGGCTTAGAGGTAATTTTTTTAGTCAGCGGATCAATTGGAATTTTAACTGAAGCTAACTTAGAAGCCTCAATGTCAACTCCGCCGGACTGGTTGATAACTAGAATCGGTCCGGTCTTGTTATAAGAAATTGAAAAATAAATGTCTTCGCCGGCTGGCGCCATTTTTTCAGTTAAAATGCCCAGGGGTTTTTCCGAAGCAAAAACCGCGCTTGCCTCATCGTAAAAGCTTACCAGTTCTTCAAAGGAATTAATTTCTTTTACTCCGCCACGCTTGCCGCGCTTGCCTGACAAGATTAAAACCTTGGCAATAACGGGATATTCCAAATTTTTGCTGATGTCATCTTTGCTGGCGAAAAAATTTAATTGAGCTGGCGTGTCAATTTGGTAATCAGCTAAAATTTTCTTGGCTTCAAACTCGTAAACCTTCATTACTTCTTAAAATATTTATTTATAAACTCTTCTGGTAAATTGGCATTAACTTTAGGTTTTCCACCGATTTTATGTTTACCTTTTTTAAGCAAAATATGCGAACTGCAGACTTCTTCTTTTACGCTTTGGGGCAAACGTACGCTTTTATTTACTCCTGAATGATAGCCGAAGAATTCAATCTCTGAAACATTTTCTAAAGAATTAAGCCAATCCATCAAATCAGAGAAATTAAACACGATAAAATACAGCGGGTCAGGATGATCGCAATAAGATAGATTAATATCATTTAAAGTTTCATGGGTATGAAACACTTTTAAATCAAAAATGGCATATCCTCCATCTTTTGTATGCTCAAGCATTTTATCCAGCAACTCTCGGCTTTTAGGCTCATGCTGAAAAACTCCAGTGGCTGTCGTAATGTCAAACTCTTTATTGCCTAACACATTTCCGGCCAAAATATTGCCCACAATAAACTCCGCTTGGTCGGTCCATTGCCGAGCTTTTTTGATTAAATTATCTGCCACGTCAATTCCAGTATAATTAACTTGAGAAAATTTTTCTTTTAGGCCATGATAGAGTTCACCGGTGGCGCAGCCAACATCCAGCACCGACATACCGGGCTTAAAAACTTTTTCAAAAAAATATCTTTCTGATTTAAAACGTTCCTCCCAGCGGCGAATTTTGCCGTATTTATCAAGCACAATATCTTCACTCCAATATTTGTAAATATCTCTCATATTTATTGGTTCGGCAATTTATTAGGGCGATCAGCGTCACCATCTCCTTTAGTCAAATACCAATTTTGAAATGGCGGCAAACTGTCATAAATAGTTTCGTCTTTTGCCCAAAGCATAACCGGATATTTTGTCTTGTAATAATCTACGGGATTACAGAATATCGGCAGCACCGTGCCAAGGCTGTCTGGATCAACAAACCCTGATTCTTTAATATGATTACAAATACTTTCATTGGTACAGAAAAAATCAATCCAGCCAATACCAGAAGAATGCTCTTGATTCAAAACAGTTCCGGCAATAAGCTCATTCAAAAAACCTTTAGCCCCGATAAGCTCGGTAATCCTTATGACTGCCGCATCACCATCCGGAATTTCTTCTCTTCTGAACACAATAAGTGCTTTCAATTTACCAAAGCCAAACAACCCATAGCTCTGATAATCATAAACCGGATGGCTGGAATACCGCCAATCAAAAAATTCGGCACTTCTTTTTACCCCAAAAAAAGTCTTGGCTGGGAATACTGACCTGACCAGCTCATCAACTTGGTCGGATATCCTAGAAAAATCCTCAGCTGGTTTTATACTGTCATTAGACTTTTTGGATATCTCAACTGTCCGAACAAGGCTATTATAATTCTTAGCGATGTTCTGACATCTATTAACATCAACGACCGCCACTCTTCTTGTAAAATCACCATATAATTTATACCCCATGGAGCTGTACAGTGCTACCCCCATAGCCGAACCGCCGATACTGCAAGCCATTTCGTATCTGCTTTGTACGTTTCCTCTCAGAATTGTCATTAAGCCTTTCCGCCGATAAT
Organism: Candidatus Yanofskybacteria bacterium RIFCSPHIGHO2_01_FULL_39_8b; assembly: GCA_001794015.1. Classification (GTDB taxonomy): domain Bacteria; phylum Patescibacteriota; class Minisyncoccia; order 2-02-FULL-40-12; family GWA2-44-9; genus 2-01-FULL-39-28. Next base: position 7,993 of record MGIZ01000009.1, on the reverse strand, counting down.
TGGCGTCAACGAAAGTGCTCGCGGAAATAAACCCCCGATATTCCTTTTCGCCGTTAGCAAAGATAATCGGCACATGCCCCTGATGGGCAATAACCTTTTTATCATGCAGTAAAACAGCAACCTTCCCGCCATTATTTTTAAACATCCAGCTGAAAAGAGGTTGATAACCTAATATATAGTTAGGACGCATCGTAGTGTTGTAAAAATCCCTCAGGGCATCAAGCTTGTCTACTCCGATGTCAGCTATCGTCACGCCGCCAACGCCATCAACGTGGATATCTTTCGCGTTCGCTGGTTGTATAAAGTCTTTAGACAATGAAAGCGCCATATTAGTCTTTTATAATACCATACATGCCTTTTTCGGTATGCAGATGTAATTTTTTTCTTAATTCCAAAGGGTCCATTATCCTTCTATTATTCGTCTCCGCTATTTGTTTTATTCTTTTTATCATCTCTAAATTAGTTGCCAGTTTAGTCCTTGAGGGATCAAAATAAATATTGTCCTCAAGCCCAACCCTTACTCCACCGCCCCACTCAATCGCTAAAGTATTCATCTCTAATTGACAATCACCGATGCCGGCAAACGACCAAAAACTGTTTTCCGGCAGTCTTTGGAGCATCAGTTTAGCTTCTTGTTCATCAGCCTGAGCGTTGGCAATATTGCCGAACAATAAATTAAGATAATAAGGCGGCTTAATAAGCTCCTTTTTAATCAAATACTTGACGTAATTAATCATTCCCGTATCAAAAACTTCTAACTCCGGCAGAATGCCTTTCTCAAGCATTGTCTGCGCCAGATTTTTAATCATTTCCGGGTCATTAACTGAAGCCTGCTTGGGAAAATTAAGCGATGAAGTCGTCAAACTGCCAGTATCTGGCCTTGCTTCTCCTTTATTGAACAAACCGGCCGAACGTTTTTCAAACTCCTTAAAATCTCTTCCTGAAAGAGAGATCCCGACAATCAGGTCGGGTCGATGCTTTCTGATGCCTTGCAAAATTTCTGCGTAGATTTCCGGGTTATAGTCCGGCTTACCATTTTTATCTCTGGCATGAGCATGAACCATGGTAACGCCCACCTCGGCACACGCCAGCACGTCTTCAATTATCTCATTGGGGCTAATCGGTACATGAGGCGTGATCTCTTTGGTAGGTATCATTCCAGTTGGACATAAATTTACAATGACGTCTTGCATAAATTTAAAATTTAAAAATTAAACTTTTTAATGTTTTCAATTTGCGTTCAGCCTCTACCCAGTCATTCATGTTGTCAATATCAATAAATCTTTCAAAAGGTGTCTCAAAGCCAACAATATTTTCTCCAAAAAAACTATTTTTGTTTATAATAACATCCCGCCTACTTACGTAGACTGTGCTACTCCTCCTGTAAGCATCCGGAAATTCTTGCTTTTTGATTCCCTCCGGCTCCTCCAAACAGTAGGGAAAAACTTTATTACCCTGAAGTCTTTTAATTTTAATGGGATGGAAAGTTGAGGGAATTTTGACCAAACTTACACAGCTATCCGCCTTTTCACGATGTATTAATAAAACTGCCTTATCAATATCAGCTGGAGTTCTAAATGGACTGGTGGGTTGCAAAGTCACCACATAATCATACTTAATCTTGTTTTTATTCTCCATGAATTTAAGGGCATGTCTTATCACTGGCAAATGAGGGGTCTTATCTTTTGCCAATTCTCTCGGTCTTATAAAAGGCACTTCCACCCCCAAGCTCTTACAAATTTTAGCGATTTTTTCATCATCGGTTGACACAATGAGATCGGTAATCACTTGGCTTTTTTTGGCGATTTCTGCAGTATAAGCGATAAGAGGTTTGCCGCCAAGTTTTTTTATATTCTTATTCGGTATACCCTTTGAACCGCCTCTGGCAGTTATCACAGCTAAAACTTTCATATATTTAATTAATCCTTAAATGACTTTTGGACATAAAGTTTAATTGTTGACAAAGTATCAACAATTTTTTTGGCAGTATCTGGCTGATAATAAATATTACTTGTTGGATACCGGCCGTGATCCAATTGTTTATTAACCGCCTGCTTAATTTCTTCTTTGCCGTAACTCACATCAATTACATTTTCTGCCTTCATCCTGCCGTTTTGTCTGGTGCCGATATTAACTACCGGGGTGCCAAGAAAAGACGCTTCTTTAATCCCGGCCGAAGAGTTGCCAACTAAACAGGCAGCGTTTTTGAGCAAGCCGACAAATTCTTCGGGCGGCAAACTTTTAATAAACCTAATATTTTTGGGCTGCTGGTGTTCTCGAAAAACTCTAATGCCTTTGGATATTTCATCAGTGCCGGCGTCAACATTGGGCCAAAACCAAATCGCGGGAATACCAAGTTCATGAATAGCATCAAGAGTTTTTTCAATGTTTTCCCGGTTATAACCAATTTCACTGGTGACTGAATGCTGCATTACCATTAGATAAGGTTTAGTAATATCAACCGCGTCGCCAACGCCAATTTTATTGATTAATTCATTTGAAACCTCATAGCTATTTTTAGCGACAAATTCAAGCTCCGGACTGCCGAAATTAAAAATGTAATCTGCTGGCTCGCCCATTCTAATTATTCTTTGCCTAGCCAAATCGTTAGTCGGAAAATGAATATGGGCCAGCTTGGTCACGGCATGACGAACGCTTTCATCAATCGTGCCGGTAACATCACCGCCTTCAATGTGGGCCACCGGTATATTCAAATAAGCCGCTGCTATGGCCGCTGAAAGGACTTCATAGCGGTCGCCCCGAACGATCACAACATCGGGCTTTAAATTATCAAAAACCGTAGTAAATTCAATTATCCCGATGCCCGTTGTCTTTGCCATAGCCACAGGATTACCGCCCTCCAAAGTCATAGTAATTTTTTCATTATAACTAAAGCCGTCACGCTCCATTAATTCCAAGATATCGCCATAATTAGGCAAAATAGCAGAAGCACCGACAATAATCTGAAGTTCAACATTATCACGATTTTTTAATTCCGAAAGAATTAGCTTGCTTCTAGAATAATGAATTGACGAAGTAATGACAAAACAAATTTTTCTCTTATCCATATTATTAATTTATCGTATCCAAAGTAATTGGATCATATTGCTTTAAGTCTTTAATTATTTTTTTGTTTAAAACATTTTCATATTCTTCCGACGGCAAGCCATTAATATATTGCTGCGGCCGCATCGCAAAAATATCTTTTTTGGTTAAAACCAAGCCTGATTTTAAATCTCTTGCCGCCACTAGCGACTTACGAAAAACCGGACGAAAAATTTCTTCATCACTACTAAGAATTTTGCTTTCCTGACCGTAATTTTTTATTTCTGATTTTTTGCCGGCTTTGATATCCTCAACCATTTGCTTAAATTCTGCCGGCGTCATTGAAACCTTGTGATCGGCGCCCCATAGATCGCGGCTAAAAGAAAAATGTTTCTCAATCACCACGGCGCCAAGTTCAATGGCTGCTAAAGCTCCCTGCTGGCCAAGCGAATGATCCGAAAAACCAACCGGTAAGTCGTAACGCTTTTTTAAAAATTCAATTGTTTTTAAATTAAGATCTTCCGGTGGACAGGGATATTTGGAAACACAGTGCATTAAAATAATCCGGTCAATTTTTTTCTTTAAAAAGTCAACGGATTTGTCAAGCTCTTCTAAGCTGCTCATCCCTGACGATATAATAATTAACTTATTGGTTTGGGCAATATAGTCAAGCATAACAAAATCCAAAATATCGCCGGAGCTGACTTTCCAAAGCGGCACATCAACTTGTTCTAAGATTTCTGCCGCTCCTTTACTCATTGGCGTTGAAAAAAATATAATTCCTAAATCTTCTGCATATCTTTTCAACTCTTGCCAAAATTCAACCGGTGTTGCCTCGGTATTTCTTTTGATCCAGCTATACCTGTCACTGCCGGAAAAATGAGGCGAGGTGATGTCAAAGTTGAGCTGCTCATCGTCCAAATTGTGCGTCTGAAATTTAACCGCATCAGCCCCAACTTCCTTGGCTGCTTTAATTAACTCCTTGGCATTAGCCAAATATTCTTCAGTTGGCCTGCTTTCTTCGGTTTGAATAAAATTTTTACCAATTTCCGCCACTACAAAAACTGGCTGATTCTTTCCTATTTTTTTTGAATTAACTTCAATCATTTTACCTGATAACTCCATAAATTATTTTTTAAATCCACCGTAGAATCTTGACTTTGGGAACAATATCTACCTATATCTAGCAAATTAAGCTGCTTACCGGTCTGATAAGTGGTGAACACTAAATTATAGCCGATTTTGGACAATATTTCAAGGTCTGCCAAAACATCTTCTTTGGCGCCAAACGGATAGGCAAAGCTATCTACTCCCTTGTTGATAAGCTCGGTCAAAACCTTTTTTGGCCGAATAACCTCCTGCTCAAACATTTCCTTGTCATCAAAAATATCTTTAACCGCTGGATGAGTATGGGTATGAACCGCAATGGTATGCCCTCTCTTAGCAAGACTGACAATGTCTTCTTTATTTAAATGAACCCGCTCCATAAAATCAGGAAAATCTTTTTTAATTTTTTGGTTATAAATATTTAATAAGATTTCTCTAGTTTCAGCATGCGGCAGTTGACGTTTAAAAATATTTTTTGTTAGCTTGTGCAGATCCATTAGTTCCAGAGCTTTGGAATCTTTGGCTAAAAAATTTATTCTGTTTGGGTAATATTTCATTAATTCTTCCTCAACAAAGCTATAAAATTTTCTAACGCCATAATAAGCCGTACCAAAATGAATAATCTGAGGAGTGTTTGGCTCATCAACCAAAATACATGATGGCACTGAAAATACTGCTTTAATGCCAAGTGATTCAAGATAAGGGGCAATTATTTTACTGTGTTCTTTCAAGCCATCATCAAAAGTTAACAATAAACAGTTGCCGTCTAAATTTTTGTTTTTAATGTCTTCAGCGCTGACAAACTTATAATTTTTTTTATAAAAATCAAGATGTTTCTTAAATAACTCAAAACCGTGTCCCCAAATTCTTCTGAACTGGTCCGCACGGGCAATGTAGTGATAACAAACTGAAGTAAGGCTAGACATAGATTATGAGATATCTTTGGTCTTAAAAAACTTGATTAATTTAATCACCTCATCTTCTGCTCGCCTACTGGATTTACCATCTGGGTTAGCAATAATGTCCTGAAGAAAGTCACTTTTAAGCGTCTGGCTATAGTTCATGGTTTGGCCAGGATACATCAAATACTCCTCTAATTCTGCGAAAGTTTTAGCGTAATTAACCAATTGCGGATGATTATGAAAATAATCCCACGGCCGATCAGGAATGAAATCCCCAAAATACGGCGAGATGATTGGTTTATCTGCCAAAATTGCCTCAATCAGAGTTGATGAGCCATAGCCGACTACCGCCATTGATTCATAAATAAACTCCGAGGCATCACCTGAATTAACCACCTTTAAATTACTGATTTTCTGCTTAAAGTTACTCTTTAAAATATCCAAAACATAGTTCAAATAATACTCGGCGGCCTTGGTTTTGACAACAACATTAATGTCAGGATGCTTAACGGCAAACTCCATCACCCACTTATGAAAATCAGCGCAGCGGTTCAGTACTTGTTCAAGCCTGGCTTCATCCTGGACAAAATAAGAAAACCGGTCTTTAATATAAAATGAGAAAAATACAATTTGATTTTTAGGCTTTATTTTTTCTTTGGCAAACAGCCAATCAAACCGCGGCACGCCAACGACTTTAAGTTTGTCGGCGGAAAAACCAGGCAACTTCAGCTCCAGTATTTTATCTTTAATCCGCTGGTTGTAAAACATCATCATGTCACCAATAAATTTAAAGTCTTGGTATAAACTGGCCGCGTCCCGATAAACCCCCACGCCCAAACCTTCCTTGT
>MGIZ01000009.1:0-1935 GCA_001794015.1 Candidatus Yanofskybacteria bacterium RIFCSPHIGHO2_01_FULL_39_8b | reverse complement strand
CGGCTTGGCCGAAGTCATGGGTGTAATAATTATTCTCGGAGATCTTGGGGCGCTCCAATGGGTCAATAAACTTTTGCAGCAGCATGTCCAAATAACGCAAATGTAAAACTCTATATTTCAGCCGGCCGCTAAAATGCGCCAGGGCGTTAAGGTCATCGGTGAAAACACTCCGGCCCAAAGCCAAAACCGTATATTCACCCTTCCTACTGGCTTTAGTGGTGGCTAAAGAAAATATCAATGCCGTCAGCCATGGCCACCGCAAAAATAAACTGATTTTAATCAGCAAGTCTAGGCTGGCGAACTTAAACTTATTTTTTATTTTTTTTAGTAGCATAACTATTTGTCAACCTTAAATATTTTTTCGTCAATTTGTGAAAAACCAAAAAGATCAAAGGTATTTTTCCGGCCGGTATTTTTTTTGTCGGAACAAATTATAAAAACCTGTTTTTTATTGCTTTTTAAATTTTTGGTCAAAAATTCCAAGCGGCTAATTAACCATGCCAACAACCTAAAGGGTCTTAGGCCAGCGATCGGGTGAGAGCCCAAATAGCCATCCTTTTCAAAAATTTTTTCATAAATCCGACTGAAAATATTCTTATAGTAAATAACTTCTAGCTGATTGAAATTTGACTGCAATATAGCCAAGCCATCGTTAAAATCTTTATCAACCGGCAAATCGCACAGAAAAATTCCGCTAGGCGCCACCAGGCGGCATAGATTTTTCAGCGCCACCAAGCGGTCAGCTGAACTCAAATGATAAATAGTATTGGTGGAAACAACCACATCAATACTGTTCTCGGGTAATGAATCAATTTTAGTTAAGCTCCCAAAAATTCCCCAGCTATTTTCCGTATTCGGTTTAGTCAAGCCTGACCTTAAGGCATCAAGATCAATATCTAAACCAAAATATTTTTCCGTCTTAAACATCCGGTGATTTTTAAAATCAGCGCAAGCCGCATCAAGGCCAACTTCTCCTCTGATTTTAGAAAGCTTAGCTTCTAAGACATCAAACAAAAATGATTTTGACGGCCGGACCATGAAATTCATAGGTTAATTCACTAATTGCCTTAAATTATTTAATTTTTTCTTTTTGTTTATTAATTTAACCAGGACCGCAAGAATAAAATAAGGAATTACGGCCAATTTATTTCCGGACAGTTTTCGGTATTTGCAAATTTTAAACCAATTAATTAAATACTGCTTCCGGCTCATTATTTTTTTATATTTTCTGGTGAAGCAATAAACTCCTTCGGCCAAGTTGGCATTGTTTGAAAGCCTGATATTACCGTGCCTTCTAATAATAGCCTGATTATTACTCAAAGTTTTTATCTTTGTGCCCGTTTTGATTACTTCTAAAATCAAGGACTTGTCTTCTGAGGACGGGAGTTTTACGTCATAGCCGCCAACTTTAAGAAATAAATCTTTAGCAATGACTAAATTTGAGCCGGTTACGCCCGGATTAAAGGTCAAAAGATTTTCAATTGTTATCATATCGTCAATACTTCCTGGTGAGGTAACTTTCCCATCCTCTAAGCTATCAAGTCGGCTAACAATGCATAGGTGTCCTTCATTAATTGCTTCGGAAACATTTTCTAAATATTTTTTACTCCATAAATCGTCATCATCGATAAAGGCAATATACTCGCCACTAGACATCTTCACTCCGGCATTCCTGGCACAAGATACACCGGCATAAGGTTTAATATCAATAACTTTTATCTGCCCTGATAAATTGTCGGGCAGACTAACTTTTTCTTTACCGTTATTAACAACGATAATCTCGTCCGGTCTTCGAGTTTGGACAATAACAGATTTTATTGTTTCTGGCAAAAAGTCTGGACGATCGCAGGTTGGTATAATACAGCTAATTTTCATAAGGCTTAAATTAAAAAATTTCTGTCGGAATCTATAATTTTTGTTAATTGATTAATAAAA
>MGIZ01000008.1:14042-16977 GCA_001794015.1 Candidatus Yanofskybacteria bacterium RIFCSPHIGHO2_01_FULL_39_8b | reverse complement strand
CCTAGAAAAGTCTTGGGCTGGAAAAAACCTAACGAAGTCTTTCAGAATTTAATTGCACTAGAAATTTGAGAGTAAGAGATTTAGAATTCTATTAACATGAAAATGACAACTCTTAATCTTCTGCGGGGAGAGATTAGGGAGCCGTTAGCCGAATTTTTGAAAAAGCACTCTGCCGAAACGGATATTTTTTTATTTCAGGAAATGCCGGGACCGATATCTAGAAATGGCATATCATTTCTAACTTCAGCTGAAATTAAAAATATTTTGGGCGGTTTTAATAATTACTCAAAAAGTTATTCCAGAAATGGAGGACATTTAAAAGATGTTGGATTTTTTGTAAAAAAAGATATTGGCGTTAAAGAAAGCGGGGAAGTAGAGATTCATGATTCCAGTATATTCAACGAAGAGACGGAACATCTTTGGCGTGACTTGAATTACGTTATTCTGGATAATGGTCAATTAATTGTGAATTTCCACGGTTTATGGGATGGGTCGGATAAACTTGATCGCCCGCGCCGGCTTGAACAGTCAAAAAAAATTAAGGCTTTTTTAGATAAATATAGCGGTCCCCAAATAATGGCCGGAGATTTTAACCTATGGCCCGGGACGGAGAGTCTGAAAATGCTAGAAGAAGGCATGGTAAATCTGATAGATAAATACAGAATTAATTCAACCCGTCCCTCATCTTTTCATTTTCCAAATAAATATTCGGATTATGTTTTTGTATCGCCGGATATAAATGTAAAAGATTTTAAAGTTCTTCCCGATGAGGTTTCTGATCATTTGGCGCTTTGCTTGGATTTTGAAATTTAAATTAACTTAATTGTTTAAACAAAAAATAAATTATTTACGGCAGAATTTGTTTGTCAAGAATGTAGCGATTTTGCAGATGGGGAGTTTTGGGGGGACGCTGGCGCAGGCGGTTTTTGGGATACTTATCGCCCGACTGTTACAGCCTGAGTTTTTTGGCGTTTACAGTTTGGCAATCGGCCTGGCGGCTTTGGCTGGTTTGCTTTTAGGGGCAGGAATGCAGGATGCAGTGGCGACTTTAGTCAGTTCGGCTTATGCTAGAAATGATAAAGAAGAATTGCGGGAAGCTTTAGCCTTTTTGTTAAAAATTACTTTTTATAGTGGTCTGACCACTCTAATTATTTTCTTTTTTGTGCCTCGGATCGCCGACTATTTTTATGGTAATTCAATAATAGGCTGGTATTCGGGAATAGTTATTTTGGCGGTATTTTTTTCGTCGTCTTTTAGCGCCTTAACCCAATTAAGCCTTCAAGTTTCTGGAAAAATTAAAGCTTTAGCCTTAATTATTTTTGGTGATCAATTTTTACGCTTCGGCTTCTCACTGCTCTTTATATTTCTTGGTTTTGGCGTTCTTGGCGGGGTCAGCGGGCAATTGGCCGGGGCCTTATTTGTGTTTATTTTTTCTGTTTTAATCTGGAAATGGCTTAGAAAGAATTATGAAATTTTTCCTTCTTTAATGGAATTATTTCGGATTACTAAAGATATTTCAGTATTTAAATATTTAAAATTCAGTCTTTGGGTTGCGGTGGACAGGAATATGGGTAATCTATATATGGCTTTGCCGGTTGTTCTAACCGGTATATATGTTTCGACCGAAGAAGTGGCGTTTTTTAAGCTGGCATTTGGCTATCTGAACCTTGCCTTAAGTCTGCTCGGGCCGGTATCGGTTCTTTTAAATATGGAATTTCCAAAAATTCAGATTGAGGATCCGACTAGACTCAAGAGTAATTTTATCAGGGTTTCTATGTTTGGTTTATTTATTTCTATTGCCTTAACTTTTAGCGCCGTTGTTGTGTCGCCCTTGGCTTTCAGAATTATGTACGGAGAAAGCTTTGTACCCAGCGTCAGTTATATTTTTGGCTTAATGGTTTACGGAGCATTATTTGGTATTGGCGTGGGGCTTGGCCCAATGTGGCGGGCGATTAATAAGGTTAAGATATCGATACTTGTTAATCTTACTATTCTTGGAGCCGGCATTCCCCTCGGACTATGGCTGATTAAAAATTATGGTTTATGGGGTTCGGTAATTATGGTTACGCTATGGTTTACGGTGTCGCATTTAATTTCATTTATATATTTAACAAGAAAATTAACTATTTCAAGTGGATAGATCAGAAAAATTATTATTAGTTTTTGCGGTTGGTGTTATGCTGGCCTATTTTATTATGGCGACACCGGTAATGATGGATGATGGGGAGCATTACGAGGGGTTTACGGAATCTTTGGCTCGAGGCGTAGTTGATTTTGAGTCTTTTTACGGATTTCAAGGACTGTCCATTTTATCCGTTTTTATATTTTGGCTGACCGGATCTCATATCTCAATAATTATAACTTCAACGATTTTATATCTGCTTTCTTTACCTTTGGCTTATTTTATCGGGCGGGACTTTTATGCTAATAAACGGGCAGGAATTTATTTTATGTTGCTGGTTATCTTGATGCCTTATGTCTATACGACTATGCTACGAGGATTTCAGGAAGCGGCGCTTTTGTTTTTTGTTCTTTTAACTATTTATGGAGCTATAAATAAAAAACCGTGGACTCCCATTAGCTGGGCATATGGAGGAATCGTAAAGCCATTTTCTTTAGTTTTATTTCCTTTATTTAGCAAGGATTTGTTTATATTGAGGTTTAATCTCAATATATGGGCTGTTAACATGGTTATTGCTTTGACTATTGGAGGGTTGTATCTTGGCGTCAGTTATTATCAAACCGGCCATTTGATAAATAATGCGGCCATTAATTCTTATGAAGGCAGTTTTGATCCGGGCAATCCACCGCCATTAGGTGAGAGTTTTATCTTGGACTGGAAAGGGTTTGCTAGGGTCGGAGCCAATCTTCTGTTACATTATCGAAAAATTTTACTGTCTCCGCTGGCGGTTATTATTGGCGTTTTGGTTTTGTG
>MGIZ01000008.1:5895-13997 GCA_001794015.1 Candidatus Yanofskybacteria bacterium RIFCSPHIGHO2_01_FULL_39_8b | reverse complement strand
ATTGCTTAATATTGTTCTGGTTGGCAGCTTGACATTCTCATTCTCAAAATATCTTTTACCAATGATTGTTCTTCTGGCCCTGGCTTCGATTAGCTATTTACTAAAGTACAGATGGTTGATATTTTTGGTTATCATCGATTCTTATTTTATTTTTGCGCCCTTATGGAATTATTATCAGACTACCTTTTGGAACAATAGGTTAATTTATTATCTGCCGTTATATTTATCGGTATTTATCATTTTATTTTTATGGAAAGAGAAAGCATCATCTTAATTCCAACCCTAAATGAGAAAAAAAATCTGGAAAAATTAATTCCGGCTATATTTGATTTAATGCCGGAGATTTCTGTTCTGGTAGCTGACGACAATTCACAGGATGGAACCGAAGAGTATTTAGGTTCAATAAAAAACCTATACCCTAATTTATTTATTATAAATCGTAAAAATAATTTTGGTTATGGGAGAGCCTGTATTGAGGGTTTTCAATTGATTAGAAAAGATGTACGACATCCGATGTCATACAGTATGACATCGGATGTCGTACGTGAGGATTTTGAATATATTGTGACCATGGATGCTGATTTTTCTCATGACTACAGGGTTATTCCGGGGATGCTTAAACAGTTGGCTGAACATGATGTTGTTATCGGTTCACGTTATATTAGTGGAGGAAAAATCGAGAATTGGAAATTTCATCGAAAAGTTTTGAGTAAAGTCGCTAACTTCTATGTGAGAGCCATTTTAAATCTAAAGATTCAAGATTTAACCACCGGATTTAATGCATATCGTCAAGAATCTTTGTTCAAGATAAATTTAAACAATATCCAATCCGACGGCTATGCATTCCTGGTTGAGCTTAAATATAAATTAGCGAACGCGGATGTAAATATAACCGAATATCCGATAACATTTTCTGAAAGGCGGGAGGGCCAGTCTAAAATGTCGGGTAAAATTATTTGGGAGTCATTTAAATTGCCATGGCAGCTTAAATTTAAAAAAATTTAAATTTGGCTCATTTTGTGATATAGTTTCTCTAAACTATGAAAGAAAATACTTTAGTTAAAATTCTCAAATACGGCATCTATATAACTGCCCTTGTACCGCTGGTTATATTTTCTGATTTTATTTCTCCTTTTCACTTCGGCAAGGTTGTTGTTTTTCGAAGCATTATTGAAATCCTTTTCATTTTTTATTTGATTTTAGTTTGGCGGAATAAGTCTTATCTGTCCGGCCGCAGTTCTATTTTGGGGTCGTTTTTTGCTTTTACTTTAGCATTCGGCATTACTACCTTAACCAGCATTCAGCTCTATGATAGTTTCTGGGGAAGTCTTGAAAGAATGGGCGGGTTTTGGTCTTTTTTACACTATTTTATTTATTTCTCCATTCTTGTTTCGGTTTTTAGAAAAAAAGAAGACTGGCTTAAACTTATTGAAGTGGCATTAGCGGTGGGATTTATATCAGCATTATACGGATTTGGCCAAAAGACAAATATTGAATTTTTTGTTGGTTCTGGCAATCGTGCCAGAATTTTTGGCACTATCGGCAATGCGGCGCTTTTTAGCGGATATGAACTAATAGTTACATTTTTATCTTTGATCTTTTTGTTTCGGAAAGATGTTCTGCCGGTAAGAAGAATTTTTTATGGCGTTACTTTTTTTATTTCTTCCCTGGCTATTTTAATGACGGCAGTCAGGGGTAGTATTCTTGGTTTGGCAGTTGGTCTTTTTATCTTTTTAACTCTTTATGTTTTTATTTCAAAATCTAGAAAAGCAAGGCTCTATCTTGTTTATTTGATTGTCTTAATTATATTGCTTTTTACGATGTCCCAAATTTTTAAAGATTCTAAATTTATAAAAAATTCAAGATATCTTACCCGTATTACCGATATTTCCCTTCAATCCTATACTGTTCAAACCAGGTTTTGGGCCTGGGAAGCGGGAATAAAGGGCTGGAAAGACAGTTTTAAAACGACTGTTTTGGGTTGGGGGCCGGAAAATTTTAACATCCCCTTTTCCAACAACTTCAATCCCAAATTTTATATCGGTCCCGGTTCGGAAACGCTTTTTGACCGGGCTCATAATATGTTTGTGGAAGTGCTTGTTACTATGGGTCTTGTCGGGCTGTTCTCTTATCTTTCCATATTTTATTTTGCTCTTACCGGCCTCTGGCGTAAACTTGCCAAAGCTGTACGCAATGAATTTGCCATATATTATCTAGGACTGATCAGTTTGATTGTGGCTTATATGATTCATAATTTCTTTTTCTTTGATACTTCCGCTAACTTTATATTATTTTTTACCGTTTTAGGGTTTATAAACTTTCTTTTTATGGGTGCGCCGGAAATTGCTAAGAACCAAAAGATTTATCATTTTCAAACAATAATCTGTTTTATTTTATTATTGGCTGTAGGTGTTTTAATTTATAAAACAAATATTATCCCTTCTAGGGCTAATTATGCTACGACCAGGGGTATAGTCAGAAGCTGGCAGGGTGATTATGTGGGGGCGGTTGATAAATTTAAAGAATCACTTGACTATAATACATTCGGATCTTATGAATACAGACACAGGTATGCTCAATTGGTTTTTGAAAATTTTTCAAAATTAAAAGATAAAAAATATATTTTCGATGCTATCAATGAGGTTCAGAAAAATTCGGATAGCCGACCCGTTGATTATCTGCCCCATCTTTATCTTTCACGGCTTAATATTCTGTTGGGTAAGGACGATCCTAATTCAGAATATAATGATATTTCTTTGGCTCATTCCAACAGGGCTATTGAGTTATCACCTACTTTTGTGCGGGCTTATTATGAAAGCGGGCAGGCCTATATTAACAAAAAACAGCTGGATAAAGCCGCTGAACAATTCAAAATAGCCGCCGAACTTAATCCGGATGTCGGCGTATCTTATTGGTATTGGGGTATGGCCGAAGCCGAGGCCGGAAATCTTGATGAAGCAGCCGGCTTACTTGAAAAAGCCCTTACCGCAACTTATCCTAACAGCGTTACCCACGATGAGCTTCTAAGAATAATTAAAATTTATAGCGATAGAAATAATTTTAAAATGCTGGCCTTGATATATGAAAAATTAATTGGTTTACAGCCAAAAAATGCCGAATACCATGCCAGTTTAGCCTATGTTTATTCCAGGCTAGGCATAATCAACGAAGCGGTCAAGCAGGCTAAAATTGCCACCGAACTTGATTCAAGCTTTGAGGCTGAAGCCAGGGCTTTTGTCCAGAGCCTGGGAAGAACCTGGTAAACTTACTCTATTAAGACTGCTACCGCTACGACTGTTGTCCAAAGGCCATCCTTATTGCCGATGGCCGATTGAGTGAAATTAGTAGTTCTAATTATCTGGCCGGAAGCTTTAAATAATTGCTCTCTCTCGTCCCATGAAGTCTCTGGGTTAAATTCTATGCCAAGTGTTGTGGCCAACATTGTTGCAGCCAGATCTTCGGCATATTCTCCGGCTTTTTCGTCCGTCTCTCCAAAAGGATGATGTTCAGACAAATATCCATATTGGTTCGGGTCGTTTGGTATTGCCACTCCGATTGATGCCGAAACAAGACGGTTTGGTTCATTGGTGGAATTGCGGGCCATTACCGCCGGTATTACTGAACCGGCCGGCAACAGAGCCACTCCTTCGTCTTTAGAAACTTTTTTTACATTCGGCGGATAGATACTTGAGACCGAGACCAAATTATATTGAGCGATTCCGGCCGATCTTAAAGCCAGCTCAAACGAGGTTAGATATTCTTTGTGAATGCCGACTCCTTTTGTAAAAAATATTTTTGTTGGTAGCATACTTTCGCAATTTTCAATTTAAAATTTTCAAAAAGAAAATAAAAATAAAAATTTTTATTACTGATTTGAGTATATGCCTGAAAACATTTTTTTGAAATGTTTTTTGTTGATAACTGTTGTTGTATTCTTAAAAAATATATAGCAAAAATTCAAAATGATCCAATTGTTTTATAAGCCAATAAATTTGAAAAATAAAATTAAAGTATTAGTATAAAAGAACATTTGAAGGTTAAGATAAAATTTTAGAATATAAATTAGAATTAATTTAATGTTAAGAAACAAGAAAAAAAAGATAGTAGTAGCAGTGAGCGGCGGAATGGACCCAATTCATATGGGCCATATTAGGATGATTAGAGAAGCCAGAAAACTTGGCGATGAATTGGTTGTGATTTTGAATAACGATAATTGGTTGAAAAAGAAAAAGGCCCATATTTTTATGAATCAAAACGAAAGGAAGGAAATTATTGAATCAATTAAGGGGGTAGATAAAGTTATACTCACAAAACATCTCCCAAATCCGAAAGATATGAGCGTCTGTCGCGAGTTAAGAGAGCTTAAGCCGGATATTTTTGCCAATGGCGGAGACAGGAAAGGCAAGAATATAGTCATGCCGGAAGTTGATGTTTGCCGGGAGATTGGCTGTAAAGATGTATATAGTGTCGGCCGGGGCGGGAAAGTCCAGTCAAGCTCCTGGCTTTTGGCGCGGTATGTTAACAGATTAAATCCTGCCAGAAAGTTAGATGTACAAAAGATTTTAAGCGAGCTGAAAATAGTATTCGGAAAATCAAAAATAAAATTTCCCGATAAGTTGAGATTAAAAACCGCGGAAATAATTCTTAAGCTTATGAATCGCAAAAGGGGATTCGGTCTTTTTGTAATTCTAGGCTGGCGGGAGAAATGGAGGAACTATACTGACTTACCAGATGCCGGACAGGATATTTATGTTAAACATCATCAAAATATTTTAAAGCATTATGAAAGCCATAAATATGATATTGAAACAACGGTTAATTTTGACGGAGCCATTCTTATTGATGAGAATGGCGACATAGTCCGTTCAGGAATAATTATTGAAGGTCTCCGACCTCATATTATCGCCGATAAAATTTACCCCGGCCATTTCAAGGACTTGTCGGATCAATTTGGCTTTGGCGAGAAAGTCCACTCAAGGCATCTTTCAGCCATAACAGCCTCGTATATTTTCAAGGGGACTACTATTTTTACCGTTTCCGAAGAAAACGACTCATTTCACGTTTTTGAGGGCGGTAAAATAATCTATCGGTTGAAATAAAGAATGACAAAAGATTGGCGTATTTGACTCTCTGGTAAAATCCATTAAAATCGGACTAGCTCTTAAAAACTCTATTTAGGAGAAATTTTGTGGAATATAGATGGCTAAAGAAAGAAAACATTAAGCCGATTCCCGAACTTCTTGCTCATTCTGCCGATATTATGAATAGGAAAACAGCCATTTGTTATGAAGGCCGGAGTATAAGCTATAAAGAGCTATTCAAGAAATGTATTCAGCTTGCCAGGTTTATAAAGTTTCACAGTTATCCGGGCGATAGAATTGCTATTTTTATGCCCAATATTCCGCAGTTTATAATAGCCTACTATGCAACCTTGATGGCCGGAAGAATAGCGGTGCCAATAAATATAGTGTCAATCGGCGGTGAACTTAAGAAAAAAAGGGTGACGGAAATTAAGATTACCGATGAAATTAGATCCCAATTGGTTGATACCAGGCCAAGCATTATTTTTATGGCCGATTTTCTTTACCCCATATTTGTTCAAACTGAAGTTGATTGGCCATGTGTGCGGGTTGTCGCCAGTCCCAAGGAATGGCTCCCGACAATAAAGAAGATTTTATATCCGTTTTATGCCAGGAGAAGGGGAAGGCTGGTTAAAAATCCATCAAGGTGCGTTAGCTTTACACAGGCATTAAAAGTTCGGTTTTTTATCGGAAATGAATTAAATTTTAGTAAAATTTCTCCGAACAATATTGCCAATCTTCAACCTACGGGCGGGACAAGCGGGATTTGGAAAATGGCAATGCTTACTCATAAGAACTTGGTGGTAAATTGTCTTCAAATAAGAGAACGTTTCGGTGATTTGTTGTCTTACGGGAAAGAAATAATTCTTGGGGCGTTGCCCCTTTGCCATAGTTATGGTCTTGCTGTTTGTATGAATATGACGCTTTTAAGTCTGCATGGAAAATTAGTGCTTGTGCCGGAATTTACTCCTGAAAAAACAGCCAAGCTTATTAAGAAAAATAAAATAACTATATTCCCCGGCATTAATCGGATGTATCAGGCCATCGTTGATAAAGAGTTGTCAAAAACATATTTCAAATCGCTGAAGTTTTTCATCAGCGGCGCCGGTTCCATTTCTCAAAATATTCGGACTGGTTTTAAAAAACTGACCGGTGGAGCATTAATTATGGATGGCTATGGTCTTTCTGAAGCATCTCCGGTCGTATCCGTCACTTTACCGGGAGATTTAGTGGGGCTGGATGGGGAAACCGGCAATCTGATTGGCCGGCCTTTGCCGGAGACCAAGATTAAAATATGCGACGAAAAAGGCAATGAACTTCCAAGCGGAGAAGCGGGTGAGATTGTCGTGAGTGGCGATCAGATTATGATTGGTTATTATAACAACCCAAAAGAGACTGATGAAGTTTTCGATGGAAATGGCTGGCTTCGAACCGGTGATATCGGTTACACGGATCATAATGGGTGTTTACATTTTGTAGACCGGTTGAAAGACATGATTAAAGTAATGGGGGAGAATGTCTATCCATCTCGGATAGAAAAAGAACTTATTAAAAATCCCGCCATTTCAGAAGCGATAGTAGTTGGAATGCCGGATCCTAAAATGGACGAAACTCCCGTTGCGGTGGTGGTCCTTAAAACAAAAGCGGATGATATTTATAATTCTGAAACGGATATTATGTTAAGGCTTAAAGCAGACTCTGCCCTTGGTCGTTATTATCTGCCCTCAAAAATAATTATTATGGATTCTTTGGATGAATTTAAAAACATTGCCGGTAAGATTTATAAATATAAAGTGAAAGAATTTTTGCTGAAATAATGAATATTTTAGGACTTCCTATCAATAAAATAAGACCAAAATCAGGTCTTATTTTCTTATTGACTTGGGCATTTTTTTATGGTATTTCCCGAAATAAGGACTTTGACATTTAATGATGGAGTCGCAATGGAAAATAATGCTTTTTCTAAGCTAAGAAAAGAATTGCTTGATTTAGCTAACTTGAGCCAGCTTAGTTCTCTTTTGGAGTGGGATCAGAACGTGAATGTTCCTTCGGGAGGGCACAGGGCAAGAGCTGATGTGATGGCTTATGTTGCCCATCTTCGTCATGAAAAGTTCGTTGCTAAAAAATTTGAAAACCTCCTAAGGACGGCTGTTGAATCGGCAGAAAACGGAAAGTTAGAAAATGACGAATCATTTATAGCATTAAAAACCTTATCTGATTTTAAAAAAGCCAAGAAATTACCAACTGAATTTGTCGGGGAATCAGCCAGACTTTATGGCGAATCTTACCAGGTTTGGGTTGAGGCAAGAGCCAAATCTGATTTTTTACTTTTTGAACCGTATTTAACGAGAATAGTTCAAGCCAAAAAACAAGAAGCTGAATATCTTGGATACATAAAATCACCCTACGATGCCCTGATGGATAATTTCGAACCGGGACTTACAACTGAATTTGCTTCGAAAATATTTGATCAGTTGAAAGCATTTATGGTCCCGTTTGTAGAAAGGATAGGAAGTTCAAGGGGAAAAATAGATCGGGGATTTTTATATGAAAAATATCCCATTAAAAAGCAATCGCAGTTTGTTCGCGTAGTGGCCGAGAAAATTGGATTCGACTTTCATAAGGGCCGGCTTGATGTCAGTACTCATCCTTTCTGTCAGTCACTGCATTCCACCGACGTTCGTTTGACCACTCGTTTTGACGAGAAAGATTTTATCAACCAGGCGCTTTTAAGCGTAATCCATGAAGTTGGTCACGGTCTTTATGATCAGGGACTTCCGGAAGAATACTTTGGCACCCCGCTCGGAGAGTCAATTTCTCTGGGGATCCATGAATCCCAGTCTCGACTTTGGGAAAATCAAGTTGGGCGGTCGTGGTCTTTCTGGGTTTATTTCTATGAGGATCTTAAAAAATCTTTTCCAAGCCAGCTAGAAGGCGTATCACTCAGTAAATTTTATCGGGCTATAAATTTTGTTAAGCCAGGATTAATCCGCGTAGATGCCGATGAAGCTACATATAATC
>MGIZ01000008.1:0-5887 GCA_001794015.1 Candidatus Yanofskybacteria bacterium RIFCSPHIGHO2_01_FULL_39_8b | reverse complement strand
ATAG
The DNA here is from genome assembly GCA_001794015.1 of Candidatus Yanofskybacteria bacterium RIFCSPHIGHO2_01_FULL_39_8b. Classification (GTDB taxonomy): domain Bacteria; phylum Patescibacteriota; class Minisyncoccia; order 2-02-FULL-40-12; family GWA2-44-9; genus 2-01-FULL-39-28. Next base: position 5,883 of record MGIZ01000008.1, on the reverse strand, counting down.
TTCCAAATGATGCCAGGGGGGTTCTTCAGGATATTCATTGGTCTAAAGGGTTGTTTGGATATTTTCCAACTTATATCGTAGGTAATTTATATGCTGCTCAGTTTTTCGATACTGCCCGAAAGCAGATACGTAGAATTGATTCCAAAATAAGTAACGGTCAATTTTCTGAATTGAAAGAATGGCTTAAGAATAATATTCATGTTCATGGTAGAAGGTATTCTTCCGAAGAACTTTTATTTAAAGCTACTGGAAATAAATCTACACCCGTTTATTTCATGGATTATATCAAGGCGAAATATTCAGAAATTTATAATTTATAAAAAGCTGGCTTTTTGACTTTTAGAATAAAATCTGGTTAATTTATTGATAGTCAAGCTCTTTTAATAAAAAGGGTCATTATGGATCCCCCTATCGTTTATATAGAGAAAGAGCCTTTTTTAGACATGCTTTTTGCTTCAGTCGATACATTTAGAAAAGAATGTTTTGGATATATTTTGGGTTCAAAGCCAACTAGAAATAATAATTGCTTTAAAATAGTTAATGTTATAACAGTTGCAAGTACAATAAAGCGGGCCAACAAGGAAGTCAGAATTAGTAAGGGTTGCCATGAAAGAATAAATAAAATTTTTGATAAATATCCCAAAGAATATCCCTACATTGGATGGTTTCATTCTCATCCGGAGTGGGGTTCTATTCCAGGTAGTCATGAAATGAGCGATGATGATATTCAAGAAACGATTCATAGCCAGTCCGATGTAGCAGTAGTAATTAAAATATCTTCAAGGAGAAGAGAAAGGCTTGATTGGGTATTAAAGACAGACGGAGGTATACGAGGCACATTTAGCGATTATGTAGTTGATGTTAATATGTATCGTATTATTCAAGTAGAAAATCAAAACATACCAGAAAGTCTTCAAATTAAAGCCGAAGCTGCTATAAAAGTTCTAAATTATGCCAATAGAAAATAGTCCCCAGGAAAGGGACTATTATTTTTTTATAATTTTGTTTATTATTAAGTTCAACATGTCCAAACTTTTATCAACTCTTAAAATTTCACGGAGCGGGTTGAAGTTATTCCTTGACTGTCCGAGGTGTTTTTGGTTGGATTTACATTATAAGATTAAAAGACCGCCAGGTTATCCATATACTTTATCAGCGGCGGTGGACTATCTGGTGAAGCGGGAATTTGATAAGTATCGAGTTGAAGGAACTCTGCCGCCAGTTTTAATAAATTTCGGCATTAAAGACGCTAAACTTTACAACGGTGATAATTTGGCCGAATGGAGAAATAATTTTAAAGGCATTGCTTATTGGGACGAGACTTTGAATGCTATTTTATACGGAGCGGTTGATGATGTTTTGGAGTTTAAAGATGGTTCTCTGGCGGTGGTTGATTATAAATCGTCCGGTTCGAGAGAGATCACTATTTATGATGATTACCAAAAACAGATGGATGTATATAATTATATTTTACAACAGAAAGGCCATGAGACTTATCCCGAAGCGTTTTTTGTTTTTTATCAGGTAATTAAAGAAGGGGAGGATGGTTTTCAAAATGCTCTGAAATTTAGGGAAGAAGTTAAGCCGGTCAAAGTTAACAAAGAATGGGTTGGACCGGCATTTGAAGCGGCTGTCCAACTGGCTAGACAAGATACTCCGCCTTCAGAAAGCGGAAATGCCCAGAAACATTGCGATCATTGCCACTATGTCCAGATGGCTAGTCAACACAAAATAATTCAAGACGATTTAAATATATAAAAAGGCACCCCTTTTGGGGGTGCCGAGTCAGTCGTGTTGGCCTATCTGGTGGCGCTAATTTGCCGATCGATCTGGCGATCAAGCGTTGCTCGAAGTTTTTCCTGATTCGATATACGCCTAGCGGCCATGGCTAGGCCTTTGTCGGCTTCTGCCAGCTGGCGTTGAGCTTCCCGTTCATTGTCACGAAGTTCAGCCATCTCTGTCTGGAGTATAGCCACTTTATCTTTAAGCAGATTTTGTTCTTTAAGAGTTTGAAGCAATTGCTGTCTTAAAGTATTGTTATCGGCTAGTGATTGTTCCAGCTTGGCCATTGTTTCAGTATGAGCCTTGAGCAGTTCTACGCTATCAAGTGACACCATTTTTTGTGACTTAGTCTTGACTGGCCTTGGTGATAGCAATTGAGTATTGCCATTGCTAGGCTTTATTCCCAGTACCTCTTTCCAAGAATCACCTTGTTCATATCCTTCGGCAAGAACGAAATATGGACGACCATGACTTTGGGCCATTGCCATAGATCCCCTTTTTAATGATCAAGACTTTGGCATTCAACAATTTTCTGATGTTATATGTGCAAGCTGGTGGGGTACAGGCACAAATTTGCGCAAGGCTATCGGTTGTGAATGTAACGCCATCCGTGTTGCTAAATGCATTTTTGTCTCTTAGATAATTCACTATCTTATCTAGGACTACATTCGGTCTGCCCATTTCAGCTCCTTTTCCGTGGTCGTTAACGATGCTTTTTATATTATACACCCTTAACTTTAAAAGTCAATGTTTTGGATTTATTCTTGAATATTCAGTTTTTATTTGATATATTAGATTTACGTTTGCGATGACTTTTTAACTAAAGGAGGGTTTGTGAAACGGACAGTTCTTTCAATAATTGCATTGATTTTTTCAGGATTATTGGTTTTTCCGGCTTTTGGCCAGGAGAGGCAAAGATCCCAGAGACGACCGCCCCAAGGACAAGAACGAGCGGTTCCGCGCGATCGGCCCAGGGTTATTCCTCGGCCGCCCCAGCGATATGTTCCTAATTATAGAAATTATCAGAGACAGTATCATTATAATGGAAGATGGCGTAATCAGATGCCCCAATTCTATCAGAGAGGATATCGTTATCCCTATCGGTATAATCGCGGTTGGGGAGTTACAGTTTGCCAGCCCGGCTACTGGGTATTTTTAGGCTATGATTACTGGGGCAGGTCTCTGTATAATTGGGTCCCTGAATATTGCTATAGATACTAAGTTTTTAAAAGCTCCGTTGATACGGAGCTTTTTATATAAGTTTTAAAATCCCGCAGCCACGCTCATTTCGAATCCTTTGAGCCGCTAAAAAGCGAGTGAGGGGGTTATCTCTAGGGAGGAAATTGCGGAGGCAAGTCGGCTTGGTTCTTCGACTTGCCGAGCACTTAGGGTGCAGTCGGCCGCTGGAGCCGACTGACACCCGGTCCGAGTCTGAGATAACCCCGAACGAGAATTTATTGATGTGGCGAGTCGGATTCGCCGGAGCGGGGCGAGAGGGATTTTAAGATTGTTTTAAATATCCACTGTGATAAAATTTAAACATGGATAAGAAACCTAAACTCTACGCCGAGCATTTCTATAAATTCTTCCAATGTCCGCATTGGATTTGGTACGATATCTACGGTGATGCCCAAAAGAGAAAGGCGATGCCCCCGATCATCGATTTAATTTATAAAGGCAAGATGGCCGGCGCGTCCCAGAAACTGCGCGAACATAAGAAGTTCGAAGAAATTAAGCCGGAGTTGTACCGTGACATTGAAGAGGCTTTTTTAGCAACTCTGGAATTAATGAGGCAGGGGAAAAATATTTACCATGGCGCTTTGATGAACGAGGACTGGGCCGGAATTCCGGATTTGCTGGAGGCAAGGCCGGGAAAATCTGATTTAGGCGATTGGCACTATGTCGTTTATGATGTTCAGTCATCTCTTGATTTGCGGGATGAGTATAAATTTCAATTAATTTTTTATAGTTTAATTCTTGAGCGTTTACAGGGTGTCAGACCAAAAGAAGCCTATGTGATTGATCCTCAGGGCAACGAAAGGTCTTTTCAGATAGATGAGTTTATAGATCAGTTTCATTTGACTCGGGAGCAGATCGAAAAAATTCTTGACGGTGAAAAACCGGCTCCTTTTTTGAAATCAGGCTGTAAAAGAACGCCCTGGTATTCTCTTTGTTTGTCTGAAACCCAAGGTTGTAATGACGTTTCTTTGATATTTAAAATGAGCCAAGCCGATCAGAGGCGTCTTTATGGTGTTGGTATAAAAACAGTTGACGATATGGCTCAAGCCGATGTCAATGATCTCCAATCTAAACTAGAAGATTGGTCTTTTGATAAAATTGTTCGTTTTAATAATCAGGCCAAAGTTCTTATGTCTAATCAGCCGTTTATTCTTCGAAAGCCAAATTTTCCGGAGGTTGAGCATGAAATTTATTTTGATATTGAATCTGATCCGACCAGGGATGTTGATTATTTGCTTGGCTATTTGGTAAAAACCTGTCCGACATCCGACGTCGGACAGGTTCGACATCCGATGTCGGACATTCAGTATTCATATTTTATGGCCAAAGATAAAAGCGAAGAGGAAAAAATATGGAAAAGTTTTTTGGATTTTCTGGCTAAATTGGATAATTTTGTGATTTATCATTACGCCTATTATGAAAGAGCCGTTTTTGACCGCTTGGCTTTGCGCTATGGCGCGCCAACTGTTTTAATAGATAAATTTAGAGAAAATACCATCGACTTGCATCAAAAACTGGTTGATACGGCAGTCTTGCCTTTATATTTCTATAGCCTAAAAGATGTGGCCGGCTATCTTGGTTATAAATGGGACGATCCTCAAGCCGGAGGAGCAGAGTCGGTGGTCTGGTATAATAATTGGCTGGATAAAAATGACCCCGTAAAATCGCCTAAAGGCGATCACGGGGCAGGTGCTGCTATTATGAAAAAAATCCTCAAGTATAATGAAGATGATGTCCGGGCGACATTACTTATTAAGACTTGGCTGGAGCAACAAAAACCATCAAAAGAGAAAGAGAAACTGGAAGACTAAAAAACTGCCCTCCGGGGCAGTTTTTTAGTCTTTAGAAAATTGCTTTTTTGCTAATTTTATTGTATAAAATGCAGTATTCATGGGTCTTTGAAAATGAGATGGTTGATGAGAATAAAAAACATTCGTCACCGTCACGGATCAGTATGGTTACTGGCTTACCTATCGTTGGGAGTTGTTTTCGGAGATATCGGCACTTCGCCTCTCTATGCCTTAAAAGAAACTTTTTTTGGCCATTATCCGGTTGCAATTTCTTTTGAAAATGTTGTTGGCGGACTATCTTTATTCTTCTGGTCTCTTTTTATAGTAATAACCGTAAAATATATTTGGCTGATTACTCGAGCCGATAACGAGGGCGAGGGCGGTATAATTGTTCTGCTGGGCTTGATTAAACAGGCTCAAAGCAAAATACCAAAAAGGACGTATTCCTATATAATAACCTTGATTCTGGGTGGAGCGGCTTTGCTTTATGGAGATGGAATCATTACTCCGGCAATATCAGTTTTATCGGCAGTTGAGGGGTTGCGGGTGATAACTCCAGCCTTTGATCATTTAGTTATTCCGATCACTCTGTTGATTCTTTTAGGTTTATTCTCTCTTCAAAAAAGAGGCACTGATAAAGTTGGGTTTTTATTCAGTCCGATAATGGTTCTGTGGTTTGGAGCCCTGATTTTGTTTGCAGTTCCGCATATTATTAAACATCCTGAAGTTATCTGGGCGGTGAATCCTTTTTATGGATTTAAGTTTCTATGGCATCATGGTCTTCATTCTTTTTAGATACTTGGAGCGGTAGTTTTGTGTATTACCGGTGGCGAGGCTTTATATGCCGATCTTGGCCATTTTAGCCGAAAAGCAATAGCAAGAGCTTGGACTTGTTTCGTCTATCCGGCTCTTCTGATTAATTACTTTGGTCAAGGGGCAAGGATGCTGGATAGTACTCCAATCGCAAGCGGGCATTTGTTTTATAGCATTGTGCCTTTATGGGCTTTGGTGCCGATGGTAGTTCTATCTACGGCGGCAACTGTTATTGCCAGTCAGGCTCTAATATCCGGCT
>MGIZ01000007.1:13880-16120 GCA_001794015.1 Candidatus Yanofskybacteria bacterium RIFCSPHIGHO2_01_FULL_39_8b | reverse complement strand
GAAATATCGCTACAGCAAAAAGATATATTACTAATGCTATTCTGGGAGTAATTCTTCTTCTTTCGGCTTATGTCATTCTATACACCATCAATCCGGAGTTAGTGGGAGGAGAGTTTATGCTGGAGAGGTTAAAGGAGCCACCGACACTACCAATACCTCCCGGCAGTCCTGGTTCCGGAACTATTGATGCCTGCACCGCATGTAGCGCTTATCCGGGCGGAATAACTGCCGGTAACAATTCAATTCAATGTATGGGATATTATGTTAATAGTCTAAATTTTGATCCAAGTATTCCAAACAATAACCAGTTTCCGCCCAATCCGCCCCGCACCTGTCCATTTGTGGAACTTCTGACCGGCCAAAGTTTAGTTACTCTTAGACAATTAGCTGCGAATTGGGTTCTATCGGAAGGTTTCCCGCCAACCGTAAATCATGCCGACTTCTGCCATGGCAACGGCACTTGTGTTGATATAGTTCTTACGCCTCGTCCAACAGGCGCATTACAGCTGGCCGAAGCACTGGATAATCTATGCAATTTAGCTGATCAAGCTGGTTTCAGTTCTATTACAAATGAATATACTACCTTGAGCGGTTATCCTTATAGCTGGCGGTATTGCCGTCAACCCAAATCAACTCCTTTTGCAACCGGCGAACATCTGCATTTAGAAAAATAATTTCTAAATTTTTTATGAGCAACAACGAATTAAATTGGTATCACGAATGGCACAATCACCCCCGCCATAAGCACGCACATTGGCTGATTTTATCTTTAGTTTTGTTTTTAGTCATCTCAATTATATCAATTGAACTTTTAAATTTCGGCTTGGAAAATAAAAATATCGCCCAAGCCCAAAGCAACAGATGTACATCTAATAATTTTAACGGCGACCCCGCCTGGATTGGCGAAAATAATCTGCCCAACTCCGGAGAATGCAAACAGGTTAGCCAGGATTACGGCTATGCCGCAAGCAACTTAGCGGGCGGTTCGCCGGGCGAATTAGGCGGTTTATTTTCACGCACCCTAACCAGAAGTTATTATGGCGATAGCAGCCTCGGCAATCTTACTTTTAACAGTCCCATTAAATTCTCGGGCCAATTTGCAATTACCCGGGGCGATGACGGCTACATATTCTTAGGGTTTTTTAACAGCCAAGAGCAAGGTTGGCGGCCTCCTAATTTTCTAGGTTTTCATGTAGGCGCCGATAAGGGGGTTGCCAACCTCTTAGTCGATTACACCTCTTCCCAATGGGGAGCGGGCGGAACGGGAGAAATAACCGTGGGTCCCTCTAACGGTATCGTCCATAATTTCACCTTTGATTACGCGCCAACCGTTGGAAACGGTTTAATTACTTTAACCCTCGACGGCGCCCAGCACCAGCTTGCCTTAACCCCTGAACATCGGGCCCAAGGCGCAAATTTCAACCGTTTTGGTGTATTCCATTTAGCCAGAACGGCCGGAGCAACGGTCAACGCTTATTTTGATAATTTACGTTACACGACCGGTAATGGTGAAAAATTTGAACAATTCAATTCTGACCCGGGTTGGGAATGGAAAGGAAACCGTTCTAATTTTTTGGATTGTGAAACCTATGGCAATCAGGACTTTGGTTATCGCGGAGGAAACATAGGCGGACTTTTTCACCGTATTGACGCCGACACAAGGCCTGTTTATTATGCCGATAATATACCGACGCTAACCCAAAACGATTATCTGGAAGCACAAGGAATTTTGGTTATGACCATGGGCAACGCTGACAGCGGAATGCAAATCGGCTGGTTCAACGATCGGTTTGAAGCAAAAGAGGGCGGAACACTTTCATCCATCGGCGCAATAATCGAGGGGCCTAGCGCCATCGGACATTACTTTCAAGCCGCAGTAAAGCCGTCCGGACAGCAATTTTACCGCGACAGTAATCCTTCCGCTTCGATTATTCTTCCGACCGGGACAACCCGCCAGTGGCAGATTATTTACGATCCTAACGGAGCCAACGGCCAAGGTGCCGTAACTGTAAATGTTGACGGTCAAAGTGTAAGCTATACTTTGCCCCCGGGAGTAAAAGCGCAGGGTTTTAACTTGAATCGTTTCGGAATTTATCCGATGCGGGCAGGCGGCAGTTCGCTTAGAATCTTTTTCGACGACATTCTTTATTCTTCATCACCCGGCCAATCTAGCTGTGGAATTTCCGTTCCCCCTCCCCCACCACCGCCTCCTCCTCCACCGCCTCCGGAAACCTATTCGG
>MGIZ01000007.1:13470-13818 GCA_001794015.1 Candidatus Yanofskybacteria bacterium RIFCSPHIGHO2_01_FULL_39_8b | reverse complement strand
TCAACTGTAGCTCCCGGCGGCACAGTTGAAATTAACGGTATTATGCTTTCATCAACCGTTAAAATAGCTCCCAGGGATCAGGAAGAAGCGGTAACGCCGGTTTATCTGCTCGGAACCGTTAATAATGCTGGCACTTTGGTTACCGTTATAATTCCTGCCGATACCATACCTGGAAGTTATGATTTAAGCATTGATGTAGCCACCGGAGAAGCCGCCTCATCTGTTCCTTTAACGGTTGCCGGAGCCCTACCCAATGACGACAATGACGACGATAATGACGATTATGAGGAACCTCCGCCATTCAATCCTCCTTACGCCCCCCAACCCCCTCCCCCCGCCGCCGACTTC
>MGIZ01000007.1:11386-13436 GCA_001794015.1 Candidatus Yanofskybacteria bacterium RIFCSPHIGHO2_01_FULL_39_8b | reverse complement strand
TTATTGCAGTCGGCATCGCCGTCTTCATAATGATTCTCTGGGGAGGGTTCCTGTGGCTTACTTCGGCCGCCAATCCGGGGAATATTGCTACGGCCAAAAGATATATTACCAACGCCATTCTGGGAGCAATCCTGCTTCTTTCGGCTTATGTCATTCTATACACCATCAATCCGGAGTTAGTGGGAGGAGAGTTTATGCTGGAGAGGTTGAAGGAGCCTAAACCGACCACCAGCTCTACCGGTATATCGCGCCTTATTGCCACAGATGAAGCCGGCGCCGCTTCGGCCATAACCGCAGGATGTGGAATTGCCGTTGAGCTGTCAGACTTGACTGCCGTAGCCTGTCCGGCCGAGATTGCTGAAACACTGGGTTTGTCGGAAGATCTAGTTTTTCAAGTTGAAGATGACAACGCCAATCAGCAGATAGGAGCAACAACTATAATCAACAGCGGCAACCGGGGACAAGGCAGAAAAATAGTTGTATTAGACACGGGCTACAACTATAACCATCCGGAATTGAGCTCAAGTTATGAAGGCGGATATGATTTTGTAAATAAAGATGGTGATCCCATGGATGACGGCGAAGCAGCCCATGGAAGCCATGTTGCCGGCATAATAACCGCTGATGGCATAGATCCAAAAGCTAAAGGAATAGCGCCTGAAACCAAAATTATATCAGGTAAAATTGTAAGTAGGTCTGGCAAATCCAATTGGAGCGATATAATTGACGCTCTTCAATGGGCAGTGAATGGACCGGATAGGATATATGGCACAAACGATGACTTTAAGGCCGACGCTATTAATTTAAGCATAGGCGGAGGAGCATATTCTAATATTTGCAATAATAATCCCGATGAATATACCAGAAAACTTGTTAATGCAATTAAGTATGCCAGAGATAACGGTATTGTTGTCGTTGTTGCTGCGGGCAATAATCAATCCGGAGTGTCGTTGCCCGGTTGTATTGACGAAGCATTTACCGTCGGCGCCGTAGATGGGTCGGATAGAGTAGCCCCTTTTTCCAATAAAGGCGCCGGGGTTGATATGGTGGCTCCGGGAGTGGGCATATATTCATCTATGTTAAGTTCGGCTTATGGAACTAAAAAGGGAACCAGCCAAGCAACACCGATAGTAAGCGGACTGATTGCTTTGATAAAAAATATCCATCCAACATATACCGTTGACCAAGTGGAGCAGGCTATAATTTCCACGGCCAGAGACCTGGGAGCGCCCGGAAAAGACACATCTTACGGCTGGGGACGGGGAACCGCTGATGCGGCAGGCACCGGAGTCCCACCGCCGCCTCCCCCGCCGGGACCGGGCGGAAGCGGAAGAATTACTTTGTCGCCGACTTCTTGCACAAAAACCGTCATAACTAGCAACCCCGATTGCGATACAATAATAAATTATACCGTTACCGGATTAACCGGCGGAACGTCAATCATACTTGAAAAAGATGGTTTTATTCTTCAAACAATTCCCTGTAATTCTTCCTGTGGCGGTTCGGTAACAGATCCTAATCCTGCCACCGGAACGCATAAATATACTTTAACCTTACCAAGCGGCGCTTTAATTACTGAAGCCACCTCATATATTTATACAAAGGGTACAATAACTTCTAATTTTAATTCTTGCGCTAAATCTTCCCTTCCCGCTAACCCCAATTGCGATATTACCTTAAATATTAACGCCCCCGGTGTTTATCCCGGTTCTATTGTAGTAACAAGAGATGGGGTAAATTGGCGGATTGCCAGATGTGCCAATCCTGCCTGCACATCCACACTAACTGATCCGAACCCGGCCCTAGGCATTCATACTTATGCTATTTTTGATGGTGTCAGTAAATCACGCCTAGCTAGAGTAACGGTTAATATAACTGCTGGAAATATTGGCTTTCCGCCGGATACGGTTATTCTGTGCACTGGTTTAAATTTTACTGGTAACTGCTTAACGATTGGCGGTTATCAAATGCCGTCAAGTCAACCAATTCATTTCATTCCAGATTTGACTAATTCTTCAATCGGTAACGATACCGCGGTTTCGATGAAAAG
>MGIZ01000007.1:0-11340 GCA_001794015.1 Candidatus Yanofskybacteria bacterium RIFCSPHIGHO2_01_FULL_39_8b | reverse complement strand
TACAGCGGTTTATGCGAAGGATTTGGGGCAGGCGACTATCCGGATTTAAGCACTCACCCCATAGGCATTAATACCGCTTCTTCGATACTGGAATCAAGTAGACTAGATCGATCATATATATGCTCCGAAACAAACCTAAACGGAACATGTGAATATCTTAATTTTCCAACTGATGATCCAGATCTAACAGATAATATTATAGGTAATGATAACGTATCTTCTATGTTAGTAGACGGGCGTAATCCCAGATTATGTATAGATATTAATTATGGCGGTACTTGTAATAGTTTCCCCGAAGGTTATTATTCTAACTTGGGCAATCTTCCCATCGGCGATAATCAAACCTCTTCAATTAAATGGTAAGGGCTTTCATAGACTCATACCATAAAATATTGTTGTAAAAATATAAAAATCTGATAAAATACAGGGATGAGTTTAGGCGTAAATCAACTAAAACAAAAAACTTTCTTTATCTACGAGGGCCAGCCTTATGTGGTTTTAGAAACCCATCATTTAAAAATGCAGCAACGGCGGCCGACGGTACAGGTCAAAATGCGGAATTTAATAAATGGTAAAATACTAGAGAGGAACTTTGCCCAGTCGGATGTATTCGAAGAAGCCGATGTCGAGCGTCAAAAAGTTAAATACTTATATAACCATCGTGATCAATACTGGTTTTGCCAAGAGAATCATCCCTCCCAACGTTTTGAGATTAAAAAAGAAATGCTTGGAGATTTAACTAAATTTTTAAAATCTAATACAATCCTGGATGCTATTCTATTCAAAGGAAAGATTATAAGCGTTGAGTTGCCGATTAAAATGGATTTTAAAGTCATTGAAGCTCCTCCAGCAGTCAAGGGCGACACTGCCCAAGGCGGAGTCAAACAAGTTAAAATAGAAACTGGCGCCACCATCAATACTCCTCTCTTCATCAACCAAGGCGACAATATCCGCATTAACACCGAAACCGGAGAATATGTTGAACGGGCAGATAAAGGTTAATCAAAATTACACCTATTTTTAAGCGCAGAAAAATCTTCTTGGCTAAGGGCCGGGTTTTTAATATCTTGCTTTTCCATCAGGTAATACATTGTTGACTTGGGGTTTTCAACATGCTCAATACCTAGAGCGTGACCGAATTCATGGGCGAAAACAAGCCGAAGCTCGCCAATTCCGTCAAATTGATAAATATTAATCGTATTGCCTTGATATTCGCCTTGATCAAATTCCCGCGCCTCGCCAAAAAGCTGGTTATGGACATCAACATTTATGTTTAATTTTTGACCTAAAGTATTGATAGTGTCGCCCAAAGAATTAAGTTCTGATGCTCGGTTATTTAAAACAGCTCTCTGCCTGTTTAAATCTGCCTTTTCTAACTCTAACCTTTTCTTTTCTTCTTCAAGCTCCCGAGCTTCTTTTGGCGTAGCTCCGCCTCTGTTGTTTATTTCGGCGACACGGCTATTGTAAAAATTTAATTCGGCTTCAAATTCAATCGCTTGAGTATTGTAATCATTCAAAAGTTGTTCATGATTAGCGGCTAACTTTTTATAATTAGCAGCGATAGAATCATATTCAGCTCGCGAACCTTCTATCTCCTGTTTTGATTGCCCGGCTTCTATGGTTTTGGCTTGGCGCTCATCAAAAACAAGATTAATTTTAAATTTGGATGCCGGTTTATATTCAAATAAATTACTGCTATTTTTTTTCTCCCATATGGCCTCAGATTCTTGGATAGTTTTTAAAAATTTCTCTTTGGTAATCCCGAAACGGATGTCAAAGTTGCCAATATCATAAAATACCGTCCTTTTACAGGGCGCAAATTCATTCTGATAAACAAAGAACCCGGTCAAGGTAATTAATAAAATAAATAATACCGTTGCTATTCTATTTACCATGTTGATGGCCATAAGTCCCGTGGCTTTAGTTCATTCAACTATTTCCTTATAAATAATAATATCGGCAATGGAGCAATTGTCCAAAAGAAAAGAGCAGTTGAGGTGGCAATGTAGTTATAAAAACCGAAAGACCATTCTAGCGCCAATGGCCGAGGAAACATATTAAACATTATGCTACCAATAAATCCTAACTGCAGAACACTCAATATCATGATTCCAAACAAAGAATACTCACTTGAAGATAATTTTTTTCTTATAAAAGAAAAATTAAAAACAAAAAATACTATCGCATAAGAAGCTAAAAATGCGCCTATACGAAGCCAGTACTCTTCAACTGAGCCACCGATAATTTTATCAACCTCTTTGAAATATGGAAATATACGATCAATAACAAAGGCGACATAAATACTTAATAATGATATTACCGCCCTCGTTCTTCCGATACTCAAACTAAAAAGAGATATGGCAACTGTAGCTAAGATACCGAATAGCCATCCTGGTCCAAAATTAGAGATAGAAGAAATAGCAGACAGATTATCAAAATTTGGCAAAAAAGACCTTATAATGTCTAATAATTTAATCATTGTTTACATTATACCATGCTTACCATATATCTTAACTTCCGGTTCAAGTGTAACTCCAAATTTAGTTTTTACCGATTTCTGGATTTTATTGGCTAACCGAAGAATGTCTTTTGCCTTAGCCTTTTTATAGCTGACCAAAACAAGGGCATGTTTTTCTGATACGCCCACATTTCTAAACTGTTTACCTTTCCACCAGGCCATTTCTATTAACTGTCCGGCAGAAAGCTTAACTAACCCATTTCCTAAATCCCTACCCTTAATATCCGGCCGATTAGAAATTAGAAATTGGAAATTGGAAATTGTGATAACCGGATTTTTGAAAAATGAGCCGGCCGTGCCGATAGAAGCTGTGGGATAATCTAGCTTTGATTTTCGTATTTTTATAACCGCTTTTCTGATTTCATTTAGAGTAATCTTTGATATTGTATCCAAAGCACGATCGTAATGTGAATACAAATTGAAATTTTTGGTTAAATCGGGGTATTTGATATTCGGAAAAAAAATCGTAGATAATTTTAAAATGACTCCGAAAATAATATAGTTCTTGCCTGCCGATTTTTGAAAAATGCTTGTACGATAAGCAAACAGACATTCTTTGTTTGACAGTTTTTTAATTTCTCCTGATTTTATATCAAAAACATCGACTGATTCCAAAACATCTTTCAACTCTGCTCCGTAGGCGCCAATATTCTGATACACCGCTCCGCCGACAGTTCCCGGAATTAAAGAAAGATTTTCTATTCCGCCTAAATTTTTAGATACTGCCATGGCAACCACTTTATCCCATTTTTCCCCAGCTCCAGCATAAACAATATTGTCTTGAAAAATTATCCCCTTAATGCTCATCTTGAGAACAAGGCCCTTAATGCCTTTATCCGGCAGTAAAACATTGCTTCCCCTGCCCAAAATAAAAATTTTTAATTTATGCTTCTTGGCAAAATTTATCACCTCCCCTAACTCCTCTTTTCTTTTTATTTCAGCAAAAAATTCGGCCTTTCCGCCAATATGAAAAGTAGTATATTGAGCTAGCGATATATTTTTTTGAATCATTTATAATAAACCCTTCCGTCTATACGCAAGTCTATGTATTCCGGTTTAAACTCTTTTTCTTTTTGATCGAGCAAAATTTTGAGTATCACAACCTGGCCAAGAATATCAGATGAATTATTAAATAACAGTTTATATCCAACAAAAGTATAAATTGTAAAATCCCCTATTTCTCCTTCCGGTATTTCTACTTTTCTTATTTTTATGCCGATGGTATTTAAACCATCAATGGTTTTTTTTATCGGTTCGAGAATATTTTTATCTATCGTGACGATTTGTTCTTCTGACTTTCTCAAATCGTCAATGCTTAAAAGAATAGATCCGGAAGACCGCAAAGCTTGTCCCCAAAGTACTCCCGAATCATCAAAATAACGGCATTCCGAAATAAAACACCAAGTTCCAAAAGGAGTTCTTTCTTTTATACTAACTACTAATTTATGGGGAAACGTGATGGATGTATTTACTTCTTTAATGACCGGAAAATCAGATAAAATTTTATTGCGCAATGCTTTGGTATCAAAGAAAAGTATATTTGACTGAGGTTTAACCTCAGTCAAATATATGGTTTCATTTTTAGCCGATTCGATCATGCTATACATCGCCGCCGAATCAACGGTTTCCAGACCATTAATCTCAATATTGGTTATTTTCATCCAAGGTGAGAAAAATAACAGATAAACAACGGAACCCGCCAAAGCTAAAATAATCACCACGGCAACTAATAACCAGAGAAGAAAACGGCGCTGTTTTTTACGCGCCAAAATTCCGCCATAAGAATTGTAACCTGGATATACTCCCGATTTCATTTTATTTCCTTTAAACCATTTAAGTATTTCTGAAGAACTTCCGGAATTTTTATGGTGCCTTCTTTAGTCTGATAATTTTCAATAATGGCTAACGGAAATCTGCTTGAAACGACGGCGGTTCCGTTAAGAGTGTGAACATACTCAATATCACCGTCATTTTGTCTATATCTTACGCCTAATCTTCGAGCCTGATAATCAGTACAATTGGATGTACTTGTAATTTCCCCATAACCACCGTGTCCTGAACCAGTCGAAGGATTTTTCATCGGCATCCAAGCCTCAATATCATATTTTCTATAAGCCGAAGCGCCAAGATCACCCGAAGCCGTATCAATTATTCTATAGGGCAGTTTTAAGCCCTTGACTATTTCTTTTTCTATATCCAATATTTCTTTATGAAGAGACTCGGATTCTTCCGGTTTACAATATATAAACATCTCTAGTTTTGTAAACTGATGAAGGCGGTATAAGCCCTTAGATTCTCGGCCATAAGAACCGGCTTCAGTCCTGAAACAATGCGAAAAAGCGACATATTTTTTAGGTCCTTTTGACAGATCAAGAATTTCGTCGGCATGGTATCCGCCTAAAGTTATTTCGGCTGTTCCTATCAAGCTTAAATCGGAATTTTCTATCGAATATATTTGTGTTTCCTGACCGCGGGGATTAAATCCGATGCCGGATAAAATTGAGTCTTTAGCCAAATCAGGTGTTTCCATAAGAACATAGCCGTGTTTGGTTACCATATCAATACCATAGTTTAACAATGCTTGGTTTAAACGAACTAGGTCATTCTTGGCAAAATAAAATTTATTTCCGGCAACCTTCGCTCCTCGCTCAAAATCAATAAGATCGAGACCGAGCATTAAAGATTCATGATCTTTGGGCCCAAAATCAAATTTCGTAATTTCGCCATATTCTTCAAGAACTTTAAAATTCTCTTCTCCGCCTCGAGGCACATCGGGATGAATCATATTCGGAACTTTTTCGAGAAGTTCTGTGTAATAAACCTCTAATTCTTTCGATTCTTTTTCTGTTTTAGCAATTTTATCTCCCAATATCCGCATTTTATCTATATCTTCCGGTAATGGTTTGGTATTGGATCCTTTATTCCTGATTGCTCTTGATTCTCCTATTTTTTGTACAAAAACACGACGTTTTTCATCCAAACCCAAAAGTTCGTCAACATCAACATTCATTCCCCTATCGGCAATACTTTTTTTAACTTCTTCCTGGTTTTGTCTTATGAATTTTATATCCAACATATTATTTCGACCGCATTAACGGAAAGAAAACCGTTTCACGTACTGGCTTATCCGTAATAAATGCAAAAAATCTTTCTGACATTCCGAATCCCGCCGTTGGCGGCATGCCATATTCAAGAGCTTCCAGAAAATCATCATCCATTCTATGGGCTTCTTTATCCCCCTTCTCTCTTAGTTTAACTTGTTCTTCCAAACGCTTACGCTGATCCATGGGGTCATTAAGTTCTGAAAATCCTTTACCCAGTTCTGTGCCTCCGGCCATAACCTGAAAGCGTTCAACTCTGTTCCGGTCTTTAGGCCATCTTTTTGCAAGGGGTTCAATTTCAACCGGTGGAAGGACCAGAAATCCGGGTTCAATGAGCTGGGATTTGACTTTTTTCTTAAATATCACATCTATTAAGCGGCCCTTACCGATGTGTTTCTTGATATCTATGCCCTCATTTTCAGCATATTTTTTTAAATCTTTTTCGAAAATATCGGTTAAATCCAAGCCGGTATTCTTTTTGAACACCTTGTAATAGTCATAAGTTTTCCATTCACCTGACCAATCAACATTTATTTCCTGATATTTGTGCGACAAACTGCCATTTACAGCCCCGATCGTTTCAAGACACATACTTTTTACCACATCCATCAGCTGTTTGTAGTCAGTATAAGCCCAATACATCTCCATTTGAGTATAATCTTGAAGATGTTCACGGTCTATGCCTTCGTTTCTAAATATTCTTCCTATTTCAAAAACTTTTTCATAGCCGGCAACAATTAATCTCTTTAAATTAAATTCGAGAGAAATACGAAGATACAAATCAATATCCAAAGCATTAAAATGGGTCGTGAATGGTTCGGCATCAGCTCCGCCGGGTATTTTTTCAAGAATCGGCGTTTCAACCTCAAGGCCCCCCCGTTCAGCCAAAAAACTTCTTACCTTCTGCCAAAAAATATTTTTCTTAATGAATAATCCCTTCTCGTTCGGATTCATTATCAGATCCAAATATCTCTTTCTTAATCTCTCTTCCGTATCTTGAAGACCATGCCACTTTTCGGGCAAGGGCAGAAGAGCTTTGGTTAAAAGTTTAAAGTTTAAAGTTTCAAGTGTTTTCTCATCCTTTTTAGTTTTAAATAACGTGCCGGTTATTTCAATAAAATCTCCGATATCTATTAATTCAGAAAACTTGGTAAAATTATCTTTTCCGACAATATCTTCTTTAATAAAACCCTGGAACTTTCCGCTCGCATCTCTTAAATCAAAAAACATCGAGCCGCCATGTTCGCGTTTAGCCATTACTCTTCCTGCCAAAACAAGCCCATTTTTTTCTTGAGCATATTTATCAAAGTTTTCGATTATTTCGCTAATTGTATTTGTTCGTCCCGAAGAAGCCGGATACGGATCCATGCCGGCTTTTCTTAATTCTTCAACTTTTTTTATTTTTGTATTGCGGATTTCTTCTAAGGCCATGACTGAATTATAGCAATTTAGATAACCGACGTAAATATTGTAATTTTCGGGTTGAATCTTATGAACAATTATCAACTACCACGCGTGGAGCGGATGGTTTTGGATCAACTGGTATAAGATAGCAAATTCCCGCCTAAGCGGGAATTTTTTTATTTAACTTCGAGGATTTTATATTCAACTTCCCCCTTCGGAGTTTTTACTTTTAGTTTGTCCCCCTTTTTATGACCCAAAAAGGCGCTTCCGAGAGGCGACTCGTTTGAGATAAATCCTTTAAGAGGATCCGATTCGACGGCGCCAACAATAACAAAGGTTTGAATGCCGTTTTTAGATTCAATTTTAACTTCTGAACCGACATCAACGGTACTTTTACCGGAACTACCCTTAAAAACTTTGGCATTTTCAATTGTTTCCTTTATCTCCTCAATTCTTCCTTCATTAACCGCTTGAGCTTCTTTAGCCGCGTCAAAACCGGCGTTTTCTGATATATCGCCCTCTTCCTTGGCTTCCTTCAGCCTTTTTGCTATTTCCGGCCTTATAACGCTTATTCTTTCCTGATACTCATTCTTTAATTTTTCCAATCCCTCGGGGGTAAAATATTGGTTGTCCATCCCGTTAGAGATAACGCAAGCGCCCACTACCACCACCTGGTAGCAGACACTAAGCCCTATCTTTATTTATTGCTTGATTTTCAAACCCGCTAGGGTTATCTCTAGCGGGATCAATAGTTTATATATTATAGAAAGTTAGATAAGAAGCATAGCATACATCAAATGTAATGTAAAATTTAAAAATCAAGGTTTAAAATGACAATTTAAAATCTTAAAATTTTTAATTTTGAATTGTAATTTTTCATTTTTACTTTTTAATTTTTAATTTCACCGAAGTACCACCTCAATACATTATGCGCCGCCCTAATTGCTAATCCCTGCTGGGTAGTTGCTCCCTCTATTAAAATGGTCATGGTTAAATCGGGATCTTCATAAGGACCGAACATTGTAAACAGCGAATTTACTGTTTTGCCCTTTTGGACTTCCGCCGTTCCCGTTTTTGCCGCAATCTTGACCGGTAAATCTTTGAATACCTGGGCCGTTCCGGAAAGAACCGTTTCTCTCATTGCCGCTTGCATCTCGTTAATAACTTCTCTTGAAAATGGCAATGAGCCGATAATTTCCGATTCTAATTTTTCTATAATATTATCCCCGTCCATAATTGCCTGGGCTACTTTTGGTTTATAAATATTGCCGCCATTGGCTATGGCCGAGATATAACCATTAAGCCAAAGGGGTGTAACCAAAAGATCTCCCTGGCCTATGGATATATTGTAGGTATCGCCTAAATACCAAGGTTCTCCTTTTTCTTTCAATTTCCAATCGGGAGTCGGAACAAAACCATTTATTTCACCCGGCAGATCAATTCCCAAAGACAAATTGGCAAATGATGCTTTAAGGTATTTGACAATTTTTTCAATTCCAAGCCCCTTTATTTTTTCATGGCCGCCGCCTACCGTAAAAAAATAAATATTACAGGAATTAGCTATCGCCCTTTTAAGATTAAATGGGCCGTATTCCGTCCGCCAATTTTTAAAAGTATAAGCCGTTTCAAGATTATACGGGTTAGAAATTACAATACTTACACAGTCATTAATGATATCTTGGGGATTAATGATATCTTCCTGAAGAGCGGTCATACCGATCAAGGGCTTAATGGTTGATCCGGGATTATAAAGACCGCTGATTATCCTGTTCAGGAGGGGCTTGGCCCCACTCTCAAATAAACGCCGGTAATCATTGTCGGAGATTCCGGAATTAAAAATATTGTTATTAAAATCAGGAAAACTCACAAGAGCAAGAACGGCTCCGGTTTTAGGATTTTGAACTATCGCACTGCCCCGTGAAAGACCCGAATCTTGTAATACGGCGAATATTTCATCGTGTAATTTTACTTGTAGATCATAGTCTATATTCAAGACTATGTTTTGGCCCGGTTCCGAATCTTTGGTAAGATAATCTGTCTCGCCATTCGAAAAAAATATATTACCATGTTTGCCCCTAATATATTTTTCGTAGTAATTTTCAATTCCAAGCCGTCCGACGACATCGGTTGTAAAATAATAATTATCCGATCCGAGATCTTCCCTGCTGACCTTTCCGACATAGCCGACAACCTGTGAAAACTTATTGCCATTGATATATTCTCTTTTTGTGTCGGGAATAATATAAAAACCGGGAAAATTAAGATATTTTATCTCTATGGCCTGATCTTTGTTGAGATCATTATAAGCCACAAAAGTACTGCTAGTTTTTATCTGTTCCCTTACATCTCTTGAAAATTCTTCCTGATCTTGTTCGAGTATTTTTGCTATTTTGTTGATATTTTCAGCTATAACCTCCTGATTCTCTTTCAACTCTCTGGTAACGGCCAAAAGATTAAAGACCGGAACATTTTTAACAAGCGCTTGCCCTTTATAATCCATGATCAATCCCCTTGGCGGTGGAAGAGGAAAATTTGCTGACTTATTCTGAATGGCAAGTTTAGCAAATTGTTCATGCTCGACTATGGCTATTTTAAAAATAAAAATGGCCAATATTATAAAAACCGTTACAAATAAAATTACAAAAAAACGAAATATTGATCCGGAAATGGGCTGTTCAATATCAGAATAATGGCTGCTCGAATCGAGCAGAGTTTCTTCGGGAGTTACCCAATTCTCACTATCAAAAGAAATTGAATAATTTTTACTTTTTCTTGAAAACATATTTAAGTAGAATCGAAATTACCAAAGACCAGCTAAAAATATTTAACCACGAGACCGCAAAAAACATTCTCCATTTATTCCAGCCGGTAATTATGTTATATGAATTATCCATAAAAATAAATAAAAAAGAATAAAATAACACGAATATTAAAAGCAGCAAAGCGCCCATCATAATATTTATAAAAGAAAAATTATTTTTGATTTGTTCGGTAAAATCAAAAAACTTATTCAAGCCAAGGCAGATTAAAAAAATGACAATTAAGGGCGCCGCAAGTCTCATAACATTCGCTCCGGTAAACAGTAACATAATGAGAATAATCGGTATTAACTGAAATATTAATATTTTCCAAGAACTGGCATGCAACAATAAGCCTATAATAAAAATGGGTAAAATAAAAAACGGACCGGGACCTAAAAACGCCGGCAACAATAAATTCTCCAATAAAAGGAGGGGGATAAAAATAAGAAATATTTCCATTTTATTTTTTTAGAACCAGAACTCGACTTAAATTTATATTTTTCAAAAAAGGCTCAACTTTAATTTTTTTGAACAAATCACCTCCGCTTGAGCTTACTTGCGTAACTTTGCCGATAATAAGTCCGGACGGTAATATGTCTATTCCGCTTGTAACTATAATATCGCCCTCCATTATTTCATCGTTCTGAGAAATAAAATCAAGATCCAGGCTGCCATCTATTGCGCCCATGGCGATCCCCATAATATCTTTTGACAAAACCCTGATCGTTGTTTTAAAATCCGGATTCATAATTAAAGAGATTTTAGAATAATTTTCGAATGTTTCCTCCACCACGCCAAGTAAAATTCCGGAAGAAGTAATCACAACGTCATTATTGTTTATCCCATATCGAGAACCTTTATTTATTAAGAAGTGGTAACCTTCCGGGTTAAATTGAGAATTAAAAACCCCGGCCTCCAGAAACTCAAGGCCGGTTGAATTTGATAGATTAAGGGCTTGGCGAAGAAAATTATTCTGATCCTCAACATCTGACTCACGGGCAAGATGAGACAATAAACTATAATTCTCCGCTTCTAGCCTAATATTCTCCTCTATAAGCGTTTTCTGATTCTTAATTTTAGAAACAAATAATCCGACAAAACTCAAACGGGAGTAAGTATGAGATCTTATTTCCTGGATAAAAAATACGGCCCCGTTAACTGCCGTTTGGGCATAGACAAGAAAAAAACCCAGCAATCCAATTGCTAATATTATTAAAATTATTCTTAAAGTTTTCATGCTTACATAGGCCTTATAGATAATTTTCTTTGCTGGTAGATACAAGAATTGCTTTTAATTCTTCAACGCTTTCAAGCACAAGCCCACATCCACGGGCAACGGCTGTCAGTGGATCGTCAACTATTTTCACAAAAAGTTTTGTTTCTTCGGCTATGGCCCGATCTAATCCCCTCAGTAATGCTCCCCCTCCGGCAAGAAAAATATGACGATTAATGAGATCAGCAATCAGCTCCGGAGGAGTTTCTTCAATAGTACTTTTAACTGCCAGAATAATACTTC
>MGIZ01000006.1:2868-5286 GCA_001794015.1 Candidatus Yanofskybacteria bacterium RIFCSPHIGHO2_01_FULL_39_8b | reverse complement strand
GGCGACGGAAAAAAAGTCGCAGGAAGAGAATAAAAAGGCTCCGATTCATGTGTGTGAGTATAAGCAACGACAAAGGACTAACGACCAACGACAAGAAGGGATAATAAGGCTAGCGGTTGATGAAGCTTCAGACAGAATAATATCATTCGATGATCAGATTCGGGGCAAGGTTGAATTTAAACAATCCTTGTTGGGAGATTTTGCCATTGCCAGATCAGTTGATGATCCACTATATCATTTCGCGGTTGTAGTTGATGATGCCGATATGAACATTACCCATGTTTTGCGCGGAGAGGACCATATATCCAATACTCCAAAACAAATACTGATTTATGAAGCTCTGGGTTTAAATATTCCCGTATTTGCCCATTTGCCCCTTATGCTTGCACCGGACAGGTCAAAATTATCTAAACGTCATGGAGATACCTCGGCCCTTGCTTACAAGAAAGATTATCTGTCGGAAGCGATGATAAATTTTCTGGGTTGTTTAAGCCATACCTTCTCAAAAGAAATTATTTCAAAAGAAGAAATGATTCAAGAATTTGAATTATCAAAAGTCCACAAATCCGGCGCAATTTTTGATATTAAAAAATTAAACTGGATTAATTCACAATATATAAAAAGCTTGTCAGCTAGTAAGCTAATAAGCTTAACAGCTGAAGAAATACCCGAAAAAGCCATACCCCTGATTACGGAAAGGTTGGAAAAGTTAACCGATATAAATAACTATGATTACTTCTGGAAAAATCCCGATTACAATAAAGATTTATTAAAGTGGAAGAAAGCGACACTTGAAGAGTCGTTGTCGGCCCTGAAAGAAGTGAAAGATATTTTAGAAAAAATAGAATTTATCAGAGAAAATTTACAAAAAACATTGGACGGATTGGGAGAAAAATTAAAGGACAGGGGACTAGCCTATTGGCCATTACGAATGGCCTTAACCGGCCGCGAAAAATCCCCTGACCCGATTGATATTGCGCTAGTTCTTGGAAAACAAAAAACCCTGGAACGAATTATCAATGCATTTAAATAGTTTTAAATTTTTAATTGTAATTTTTATTTTTTCATTTTTATTTTTTCATTTTGCTTATGCCCAATCCGACTCTCAGCGCATAGATCAACTCCGTCAGCAAATAGAAGCCCTTGAAAAAGAAGCCGAACAGTACCGTAGTAATATTGCCGGCGAGCAAGCCAAAGCCAAGTCATTAAAAGGCGAGATAACTATACTTGAAAACCAAATTAAAAGATTACAAACACAGATAAACATTACTTCCAAAAATATAAACAAAACCGGAATAGAAATTGAGGGGCTTCAGGGAAATATTTTTGATACTCAGCAAAAAATAAATTATAAAAGAGATACCATCGGCCGGTTGATACTTGCTCTTTATAAACAAGACCAGGAGAGTCTGGTTGAAATATTAATTAAAAACCAAAATTTATCGGATTTTTTAAGACAAAATCAATACAATACAACGGTTAGTGCGACCCTTTTTGATATTGTCGACCAGCTAAAAGACGAGAAGGAATCACTCGAAGAAACAAAAATTAATTTTGAGAACAAAAAGCAGGAACTTGAAAGCTTAAACCAGAAACAAAAACAGCAGAATAATTCTTTGGGTCAGACAAAAACCGGCAAAAATACTCTTTTGGCACAAACCAAGGGTCAGGAAGCTCAGTATCAAAAAATGTTGAATGAAGTCGAGCAAAAGAAATCGCTTTTTTTCACCGAGTTAAAAGAGCTTGAAACTAAAATTATTCAGGGTGGTTTATATATTTTACACGTCAAAGCTGAAAATTTACCCCCGAAAAAGACGAAGCTATTTCAATGGCCCGAAGACGACTACAGAATCACCCAAGGTTATGGCTGTACCGCTTATGCCAGATGTAATCGATCCAGAGGTCCATACGGCGGCGCACCCCACAACGGCCTAGATATGGCCTCTGGTTATGGAAGTCCAATTCAAGCGATAGGTGACGGGGAAATTATAGCTAACGGTAAAAATGACGGCTGGGGAAATTGGATTGCAATAAAACATCTGTCTTATAATTTAGTTAGTTTATACGGCCACTTAAGCGCTTTTGAATTTTTGCGAGTTGGGACTCTAGTTAAGACCGGACAAACTATCGGATACGAGGGTGATACCGGCAATGCCACCGGCTCGCATGTCCACTTAAGTCTCTATAAAGAATTCTTCACTTATCTAAAAGAAAATAACGGCCAGCTCTATTTCAACTACTTTGAAGGGTCTATAAATCCATTGGATTATCTATGATATAATTAAAGTATGGTGAAAATTCTAATTCTCGGTGGGGGATTTGGGGGAATAAGATGCGCTCTTGACCTGGATAAAAAGCTAGGCAATGAAGCGGAAGTTACCGTTGTTGACCGGAACGGTTATCATCTTTTCGTGCCTG
>MGIZ01000006.1:0-2861 GCA_001794015.1 Candidatus Yanofskybacteria bacterium RIFCSPHIGHO2_01_FULL_39_8b | reverse complement strand
CGATATTTTTGCCGGAACAAATATTAATTTTATCCAAGCCAATATAGTGGAAATAAATCTAACTCATAAAATAATAAGAACCGGAGGTGATCGGATATTAGAGTATAATTATCTGGTTCTCGCTTTAGGCGGCGAAACAGCCGATTATAATATTCCGGGCGTTAAGGAATATGCTTGTCAGTTTAAAATGCTCGATGACGCTCTTCTGATAAATAAAAAACTAAACGAACTTTCCAAACAGTTTCAAAAAGGGGAGAGGACGGAACCGTTTTCTTTTTTAATTTGCGGCGGTGGATCTACCGGAATAGAATTAGGGGCTGAACTTGGCTGTTGCTCAAAGGTGATTAAAACAAAATGCAAATTGCGCGGCCGTTGTTCCAACATTACTCTTTTTGAAGCCGGCCCGAAGATACTTCCGACTATTTTTGAAAAAGAAAGAAAATTTATAAAAAATAGGCTAACTAAACTGGGAATCGTCTTGATGGAAAATTCACCGGTTGAAGAAGTCGGATCAGATTTTATAAAGTTAAAAACCGGCCAGAAGATAAATGGCGATCTTGTTATCTGGACTGCCGGTATTAAACTTAATCGCCTCCTTGTAAATTTAAACGGTCTGTCTTTTTCGAGTACGGGCAAGATAAGGGTTGAAAACTCACTTAAAGTGGCAGGATTGGAAAATGTTTATGCCATAGGAGATGCCATAGAATTTATTAATTCAGAAGTGCAAAAATCAGTTCCGGCCCTTGCTTACATTGCCATAGATCAGGGAAAAACTGCCGCTCAAAATATTTACAATTTAATAAAAAACAAAGAAGAACCAAAACCCTACAAGCCATTTTCAAGTGTTTGGATAATTCCGATTGGCGGTAAATTTGCCTTGGCTCATTTATGGGGAGGTGTTTTAGTCAAGGGGTTTTGGGGATGGATAATCAGGGAACTTGTTGATATTCGCTATCTACTCTCGATTTTTTCATTGAAAAAAGCACTGGAAGTGTTTTTTAATGAGATAACCATATTTTCCAAAAACGATTAGTCCCGTTAGAAGTGGCCTAGCCAAGGTCCTTCGGACTCATACTCCTTAAGCACGAGCCAGACTTCTAACGGGATTAGAACATATCTTAATAATGTTTGTCAAGATTTGAGCTGAAAGTGGAGGAATGATATAATTAAAATATTACGATCACAATAATAACAACAATTATTGTATCAATAATATTGGGGGCCATAAGCCCCAATCTGTCTCTTGGTGTCAACTTTCCTTCTAAAAACTTATTTTCTCAAATAATTTCACAACTACCAAATCCGGCGCTAAAAAAGAGCTTATCCGAGATAGATCCGATGGAATCTCTTGGTAATGTTACTGCGCCCCTAGATAGTGTATGGGAAGCCATAGGTAGTCGGCTAAAAGTGTTTATCAGCAACAACAAGACTGCCGGCAGTCTGTCGGGGCCTCTAAAATCGAGTCCAGACGAGAGTTTAACCAATAAAGATACCTCTGCTACCACATGGTTCGACAAGCTCACCACAAATGGGCAGGTATTGGGGATAGCTAAATCAACAGTTATATTAATAGCAAATATATTAATAGCAGTACTGGAAATAGTATTGTGGGTATTAAGAGGCCTTCTGAAGTTAGTAAGTTAAAAAGCCAGCGGTTTTTAAAATATATTAGGACGCATAACCTATATTGAGCGACATTCTCTATTTCAAAAATACCCCTCTCCTCTATACTATAGACAATGTAATGTCGCTCAATGTGCAAATATTATGCAACATTTTAAAAAATATCACATAATATTTGCCATTATTAACATCGTTACTCCCCTAGACACCAAGAACTAAAACCTATAAACTATTTTCGTGCCTCGCTTAATTTTCGACATCGAAACAATCGGCGTTGATTTTGAAAAATTGGATAAAAAGTCCAAAGAGTTTTTATTGGAATATGCCGAATCTCCGGAAGAAGAACAATTAGTCAAAGAGGGTCTCGGCTTCTCCCCTCTTACCGGGGAAGTAGTGGCTATCGGGATTTTAAATCCAGATACGGATAAGGGTGCGATATATTTTACCGACCTATCAAATACATTGGAAAAATATTCCGATAAAGACATTCAATATACTCCATGCGCTTCAGAGAAGGAAGTTTTGAAAGAATTTTGGGATACAGCTCAACTATATGAACAGTTTATTACTTTTAACGGCAGGAGTTTTGACGGTCCATATATGATGATTCGTTCGGCTATAAATAAAATAAAATCCTCTAAAAACCTTGTACCATACAGATACGAAACGGAAGGATACGGCAAGATTATCACCCATCTTGATCTTTTGGATCGTTTAACTTTTTTCGGCGCTCTTCACCATGGAAGAAGAGGTCTACATATGTGGTGTCAAGCTTTTGGGATAAAAAGTCCAAAAGACAATGGGATTACCGGAAACGATGTTGCTCAATTGTTTAAAGAGAAAAAATATCTTGATATCGCCCAATACTGCGCCGGCGATCTCTGGGCCACCAAAGAACTGCTCAACTACTGGGAAAAATACATTAACATCAAATAAGCGCTGATACCCTGACTTTTAATTTAAAAACGCGCTTCATGCGCGTTTTGCTTTTTGCTAACAGCTAAAGGCCTGACCCGTGTTTCAGTATCCATGCTTTATTTTTAGCTGGTCTCTAAGCGTTTCGATTGCCAATACGTCAGCCGTCTCATCAATGGTTAAATTATTTTCCACACTTTTTTTATAAGTTTTACGGATGAGATCTTTCATAATTTTATCCAATCTATTCTCAACGTCAGCTAAATTTTTTTCTAAATCAACCTTGTGAGGACGAAGGCCGCGATTATTTGACCATTCTATAA
>MGIZ01000005.1:2263-5105 GCA_001794015.1 Candidatus Yanofskybacteria bacterium RIFCSPHIGHO2_01_FULL_39_8b | reverse complement strand
CTCTATGTTAACAAATAAAAAAACATAAGTCAATAGTACATGCTATAATAAGGGGGTAGACATAGAATGCAATAGTTCCCATGCTGGTTATCCACAAAAAATCTCTTTACAATAAATGCAGGTTCGTTATTACAAATATATAGAATACATATAATGCCCACCGTGCTTTCACAATCTCCCGCTCAAAAAAGAGAAGAAGACCTGGAAAAAAAACTTAAAGAAATTAAGTTAAAGGGGGTGGAAAATCGCTATGCTGAATTAGCCAAAAAATTTGGGCTTCCTTTCTCTACCCTCAAGGGCATACCAATTGATACTGATGCTCTTAACATGCTCGATGAGGAAACTGCCAGAAAAGCCGGCTTGGCCGTACTTTATAAAACAGAGTCTAAGCTTATCGTGGCAATACTTGATCCGGAAAATACCCAAACAAAAGAAACTTTGGAATCATTAAAAAGCAGGGAGCTAAATCCTACTGTTTTAATTACTACGCCTGACATATTAAGTTCAGTCTGGCAAAGATATAAGATAATAAAGCAGAAAGTTTTTAGAATAGGAGCAATCGAAGTAAATGAGGAAGAGTTGGAACAACTCCAAGAACAGATAAAAGATATAAGCGATTTAAAAAACAAACTCCAGACAATATCGGTAACCAAACTGCTTGAAATACTTATTGCCGGCGCCCTCAAAACAAAAGCATCAGATATTCACTTCGAACCAGAACAAGCAAACACCCGTTTGCGATACCGGTTAGACGGCATTTTGCACGACATAACCAACATCGATACCGATTACTATCAAAAAATATTGAATCGCGTAAAAGTTTTATCGAAAATGAAACTTAATATACACGATTCTCCTCAAGACGGCAGGTTCACCATCAAACAAAAGACGGTTGATATAGAAGTCAGAGTTTCAATGATACCAAGCGAATTTGGAGAAACTATTGTTATGCGCTTACTTGATCCAAGAGTAATTAAAGTATCCCTTCAAAATTTAGGTTTCAGAAAAGACCTCCTTGAAATTATAGAGAAGGAACTCACTAAAAAAACCGGCGCAATCATGGTCTCTGGACCAACGGGGGCCGGCAAAACAACCACTCTTTACGCTTTTGTCCACCACCTTAATGAGCCGGGAACAAAAATAATTACCATCGAAGACCCTATCGAATACCATGTCAAAAACATTTCCCAAACCCAGGTTAATCCCAAGAAGGACTATACTTTCGCTAACGGATTAAGGTCTATTGTAAGGCAAGATCCCGACATTATTCTGGTCGGAGAGATAAGAGATATTGAAACCGCAGAGATAGCCCTGCACGCATCCTTAACCGGCCATCTTGTCCTGTCAACTATACACACCAACAGCGCCGCCGGAGTTATCCCAAGACTGATTGATTTGGGGATCAGGCCCCAGATAATCGCTCCGGCCATAAACATAACTCTCGCCCAACGATTAATAAGAAAATTATGCAATAACTGTAAAAAATTAGCAAAAGTCACTCCCCTGGAATTAAATAAGATAAAGACGGTTCTTAATTCTTTAAAAGACAGAATGACCTTGCCCGAGCTTAATAATTCATTAAATGTCTATAGCCCCGGAAAATGTTCGGAGTGTAATCATTCCGGTTATCGGGACCGAATTGGGATTTTTGAAGCTTTTATCGTTTCTAAAAATACGGAAAGTCTTATTCTCTCTTCGCCACCAATATCGGCTATTGAAGAAATGGCAATTAAAGAAGGCATGGTAACATTAATACAGGATGCGTACCTGAAACTTATTAATGGAATTACTTCGATAGAAGAAATAGAGAGAACGGTTTAAGGCTTTACGAATATCAAGAACTTTTATAATCTGTAGGCAAATCCGAATTTTAATAAAACTCGGGGCAGGATAGTTCTGAGGAGTAGCTCAGTCGAAACCAGGCTATCCGGCTAAGATGCTACCCCATATTGGACGTACGGAAATCCTTAATCCAATTGCCTACAGATTATAGAGGTCCTTATTAATCTTTATATATCAAGCTCTAATATTTTAATCTAAAAAGATACGAATGTCAACCCAGCTCTTTCTTTTGAAATTTTTAAAAAGAGCTGGGACAAGTCCTTATGGAATCCAAAATAATCCCCACAAATACTCCAGATGACCGAAATTTAGATTTGGCCCTACGTCCCAAGAATTTTACCGAGTATATCGGACAAGAAAAGGTAAAAGACAATTTAAAAATAATGCTTGGGGCGGCGAAGAAAAGAAAAGACACAGTCGAACATCTTCTTCTCCACGGCCCTTCCGGGCTCGGGAAGACAACTCTTGCTTATCTTATTGCCAAAGAGCTTGGATCGGGAATAAAAATAACTTCCGGCACCGCCCTTGAGAAAGCCGGAGATGTCGGTTCAATTCTTACCGGTTTAAATGACGGCGATGTTCTTTTCATTGACGAAGTCCACAGATTAAATAAGGCCGTTGAGGAGGTTATCTATCCGGCAATGGAGAATTTTAAATTAGATATAATAATCGGCAAAGGAACCTCCGCTAAAACGCTTCAAATAGACCTGCCCAAATTCACTCTTATCGCCGCCACAACCAAGATATCAATGCTCTCAAGTCCTTTTCGATCAAGATTTGGAATCAATTTCCGCCTTGATTTTTACAATCAAAAAGACATAGAAAGAATCATTGCCCGATCAGCTCAACTCCTTCGTATAGATATAAACGGAGACGGAATAAAAACTATCGCTCAAGCCTCTCGTTTCACTCCTCGCATTGCCAACCGCCTTTTAAAAAGGGCCAGAGATTATGCCGAAGTAAAAAATCACCTCATAATTGATGCTATTATCGCCAACGA
>MGIZ01000005.1:0-2240 GCA_001794015.1 Candidatus Yanofskybacteria bacterium RIFCSPHIGHO2_01_FULL_39_8b | reverse complement strand
GTAGGTTTAAAATCTGTCGCCGCCGCCATTTCCGAAGAAGAAAACACGATAGAGGATGTTTATGAACCCTATTTGATCCAAATTGGATTTCTGGCCAGAACCCCGAAGGGGCGGGTCATCACCCAAGAAGGCAAAAAACATCTCGGCTTAAACAAAAATCTGCTGAATTTTTAAATTCACCAGCATCTCTCTGTTAATATTTTTAAAAAATCAGTGATATAAATTAATCATATGTCCGGGCATTCAAAATGGAGTCAAATTAAACATTGCAAGGCATTAACTGACAAAAAAAGGGGCCAGTTATTTTCGAAGGCCTCAAAACTAATTTCTCTTGCCGCAAAAAAAGGCATAAATCCGGAGACAAATCTAGAATTGAAAAATGCCATAGAAAAAGCCCGAGCGCTAAACATGCCTAATGATAATATCCAGAGGGCTATCAGTAGAGTAGCCGATAAATCCCCTCAACTTGAAGAACTATCAATAGAAGCAATAGGCCCCGGGAATATTGCTTTAAAAATTAAAGCCGTAACCGATAGCCATAATCGAACTATTGGTGAAATAAAAAAAATACTGGGAGATAATAGCTCAAAGGTGGTTCCCCCGGACAGTATATCCTGGATGTTAAATCAGCCGGCACCTGCCCTAGATAAATCAACTCAAAATCAAGTAGACAAACTTTTTAATGATTTGAATGAGCAGGATGATGTGGAAGATATAATCTCAAATTTACAAAAGAAAATTTGAGTAAATCCGAAGCGCGAAATCCTAAATCCGAAACAAAACCCGAAAATCAAAAATTCTAAATCTTCAAACCATTTGGAATTTTGGGAATTCGAATTTGGAATTTGTTTCATATTTCGGTATTCGAATTTCGAGTTTTATATGGTTATCCTCGGGATCGACCCCGGCACAACCAGAATCGGCTTTGGGGTAATTAAAAAATCCAAGAATAACCTGGAATGCATTGACTATGGATTACTCTCTGTTTCTGTCTCAAAAGACATGCTCCATAAAACAGTTTTTGAGGAAGTAAAAAAACTAGCCGGTAAATATAAGATTAATGCAGCGGCTGTGGAAAAGTTATTTTTCTTTAAAAATCAAAAAACTATAATATCTGTGAGTGAGATACGGGGCGTAATCATGGCCGCTCTGACCATATCCGGTGTTCCTATATATGAATTTACCCCTCTCCAGGTTAAACAAGCGGTATCAAGCTATGGCAGGGCGGGTAAAGACCAGGTAGAGCTCATGGTGAGGCTAATCTTGAGCTTAAAAGCCCAAATAAAGCCGGATGACGCCGCTGATGGCTTGGCTATTGCAATTTGTTGCGCAAATAATATAGTATACTGAAAGTTTAAATATTTAAATATTTAAATGAGTCTAGCTTATACTCTTTGAGATAGTTTTTAACTATATTATCGGGTACAAACTAGGCCAAAGTGGATATGTTGGTCGAAGAAATAAAATATGCCGAAATTATGGCTTTTGGCAAACATGGGGAATTGGATACAGAAGATAGTCTGGCAGAAGAAAAAGATGAAGATGTGGACGACGAGGAGGAGGAGGAGGAAGAAGAAGAAGAAGAAGAGAAAGAAAAAGACGACTGGAATTAAATGAACAAAAACTGCTCCTTCAATAATTTGGGAGCGGTTTTTGTTTCCATTAAACTATCTTTAAAAATTTTCGTGAACCGACTTTAATTACGTCCCCCATTTTAACCTTATATCCCCAGCTTTTAATTATACTGCTATTTATCTTTATCGCCCTTTGATCAATTAGTCTTTTTGCTTCTGTTTTTGATGCAACCGTTCCCGACTCAGTAAGCGCGTCGACAATACTGTTCCCTTCTTTTTTGAGGCGCCATTCTTTAATGCCCCTTGGAAGTTCTTTCTTTGAAAAAACTCTATCAAATTCTTCTTGAGATTTTTTAGCGCCTTCTTCTCCATGATACATTCTAACCAATTCAAAGGCTAGTTTGATTTTAATGTTTTTCGGATTAGTTTTAGTTTCGAGTTGCTTTTTATATTCTTCTACGTCAACATTCGGAATCCTCGTTGCTAGCTGAAAATATTTAATTATCAGATTGTCGTTAATGGACATAATCTTGCCAAACATATCGTCTGGTTTATCTGTTATATTAATTACATTTCCCCAAGAAGAACTCATTTTTCTACCGTCAAGCCCTTCCAAAGGAAATTTGGTTATAATAATGTCTTGGGGATCCTGGCCATAAAGCGGTT
>MGIZ01000004.1 GCA_001794015.1 Candidatus Yanofskybacteria bacterium RIFCSPHIGHO2_01_FULL_39_8b | reverse complement strand
AATTACGCCCTTTACGGACTTATGTATATTTTAAATCCAAAACAGTATATTTTTAAGAAAGAAGAAGAAAGAGAACTTCAGGAAATAATTATTTCTGATAACAATAAATAAACGACTTACGACTTACGACTTACGACCAGAAAAGAAAAAATCCTAATTCATTGGTCATTAGTCATTAGTCATTGGTCATTAGTCATTGCCAGCCCCCGGTCCTTCAACCCAACAATTGGTTTCCATATCGGAAATAAAAGACAACGTTGTCTTGCTTAAAGATGGCTCAATGCGAGTAATTGTTGAGGTCTCGGCCATTAATTTCGAATTGCGATCGGAAGACGAACAAACCGCTATTATCCAAAATTTTCAGAGATTCATAAACT
This sequence comes from Candidatus Yanofskybacteria bacterium RIFCSPHIGHO2_01_FULL_39_8b, assembly GCA_001794015.1. Classification (GTDB taxonomy): domain Bacteria; phylum Patescibacteriota; class Minisyncoccia; order 2-02-FULL-40-12; family GWA2-44-9; genus 2-01-FULL-39-28. The sequence goes on along the minus strand of MGIZ01000004.1, from coordinate 12,240 downwards.
CCATGGATTTTCCTCTTCATATCTGTATAATTTCCAGGCGGTTATACATAGACAACTATTTAAAATTAACCGCTGAAGCATCCGGCCAATTAGATAACGAACTTCTGCGAATCCAGGCCGGTGAATACATGAAATTCATAAAAGAGCTGTCGTCCTTAACCAATATCATGTCAAAAAAATTCTATATCGCCGTTCCTTTCTATATTTTTGAGGCTCCGACCAAAACCGGAATATTTCAAAGCATAAAAAGCACTGTCAGTCCAACTGCAAATATCCAGTCCATATCCGAAGAAAAGTTTTCCATTTACAAAAACCAGCTAATGCAAAGAGCAGAACTGATATTCGGAGGACTGGTCGGAATGGGATTAAGAACCCGTCTGCTTGAAAGAGACGAGTTGGTCCAAACATTTTATGGTTTATACAATCCGACGGCAAAAACGACAGAGGAGAAAAAAATATAAAATGGCAAAGCAAAATTCAACAACCGAAACTAACACTAAGAATATCGACAGCTTCTTGGCGCCGTCGGCCCTAACCGTCTCTCCAAACCATATCCAAATCGGCAACCAATATGCCCGAACTGTTTTCTTGGCCACCTATCCGAGATATCTCCATACCAACTGGTTTTCTCCGTTAATTAATATTGATAAGGAATTTAATATTTCAATATTCGTTAATCCTAAGAATACGGCTGAAATTTTAAGAAAATTGCGTGATCAGCTGGCTCGCCTTGAAGCCCAGGTTATGGAAGAGTCGGAAGCCGGCAAAGTACGAAATCCAATTTTAGAAACTGCCATCCAGGATATTGAAACATTGAGAGACCAGCTCCAGCAAGGGACGGACAGATTTTTTGAGCTGGGCATATACATTACCTTCTTCGAAAATTCCCTTAGAGAGCTGGATGAAACCGAAAGCAAACTCCAGGGCATGTTTGAATACCAACTTGTATTTTCCCGTCCGGCAACCTTTAGAATGCAGGAAGGATTTGTCTCGACTCTTCCCCTAAACACGGACAAGCTCAATGTTTACACCTCTATGAATACCGAACCGCTCTCTTCCACCTTCCCGTTCGTATCTTTCGATTTAACTTCAAACTCCGGAATTCTTTACGGAATAAACACCCATAATAATTCTTTGGTGCTATTTGACCGCTTTGAGCTTGAGAATGCAAATGCGGTTGTATTCGGAAAATCGGGCGGTGGTAAATCATATACCATTAAATTAGAGATTCTGCGTAGCTTAGTTTTTGGAACCCAGATATTAGTAATGGATCCGGAGGATGAATACAAATACCTGGCTGAAACCGTCGGCGGCGCAAGCATTAAAATTTCGGTTAATTCACCCCATCATTTAAATCCTTTTGATTTGCCGGCACCTAAACCTGAAGAGTCTCCGGCAGACGTCTTTAAATCACACCTGCTTGATCTAACCGGCTTATTCAAGCTTATTTTAGGCGACCTTACACCTGAAGAAGATTCAATTCTTGATGAAGCGCTTATCCAAACTTATGCCATTAAAGACATAACTCCCGAAACTGATTTTACTAACAGCGCTCCGCCGATACTGTCTGATCTGCAAAATGTCCTGGAAGGTCTTAACGGAGCCGAATCTTTGGCTGTTCGGTTAAAAAAGTATTCCCAAGGCACTTTCTCCGGATTCTTGAATAATCCAACTAATATTTCTCTTGAAAATCGGCTCGTCGTTTTCAGTATCCGCGATATGGAAGAAGAATTAAGGCCGATTGCGATGTATTTGATTTTGAACCATATCTGGACGCAGGTTAGGCGCGACTTAAAGAAAAGAGTGCTGGTAGTTGATGAAGCCTGGTGGCTTATGAAATACGCTATGGGCGCAGAATTTCTTTTCAATATCGCCAAAAGAGCCCGTAAATACTATCTTGGTCTGACCACTATATCTCAAGATATCCCGGATTTTATGGCTACCCCTCAAGGAAAAGCGATTGTAACCAATTCCTCGATACAGGTCCTGATGAAACAATCAGCGGCGGCAATAGATGTAGTTAAGAATACATTTAACCTCACCGATGCCGAAAAATACTATCTGCTCGAAGCCCGAGTCGGATTCGGACTTCTTTTCGTCGGTCAAAACCATGTCGGTGTAAGAGTGGTGGCGTCTTATGCCGAAGATCAAATTATAACCTCCGATCCCCGACAAATACTTGAGGTAGAAAAAGCAAAAGAAGAGTGGGCAAAGGAGAATGCTTAATTTTACGACCTACAACTTATGACTAGTGACCAGAGCAAAAAGTCGTTAGTCGTTAGTCGTTAGTCGTTAGTCGCGGTATTGGCAGACATCGACCAACAATTATCAGAAGAACAAGCAGCAACGGAAGAAAAACAAGCTCAAGAATTTGCTGCCGAACAAGAGCTTTACCAAGTTCAACAAAAAGCTGAAGCTTTATATGAAGAGGGGAAAGCGTTTGGTCATCCTTCTTATTTTAAATACTTTGTAATCCTTATTCCCTGGGCAATATTGGTAGATGTTGTTGACATGTGGGATTTAACCGGCGCCGGAGCTGTATTGGGACGGGCCTTTTCAATTTTTAGCTGGATTTCCATAATACTTATTTTGTGGTTTACTGACGGAAAAGTTAAAAAAGCTTATCATTATAATGAGAACTTGGGACAAGCCATAGCTGATCTTCAAAAAGACATAGCCAGAGCTACAAGGTTTGCCCTTAAAAGCAGTAAGTTTCTGCGCAAAGTTCCGGGGATGAAAGGCGTTGCCAGGCAAATTCCAAGAACTCTGGTAAAAATCCGCCGGATTGCAAGAAAAAATCCAATTACAAAAGTCCTTATTGGGGGCGCCATTAACGCCATTCCATGGCTAGCCGTTTTTAATCTCCTCTTTATTTGGGTCTATCTAAGCTACCGCGACGAGAAGAAAAGTTATAGAAAGGCGCGGGAATTGGCAGAAGAAGCCTATGCCCAGCTTTCGCAAGAAAGTTCACAAATGGTATAATAGTAGAAATTAAAAGTTAAAAATGAAAAATTAAAAATTTATGAAAAGGAACATATTTTTACGATTTTTAATAGTTTTTCTTGCTCTTACCGCTTTTTTAGTGGGATATCTGGTAATAAGAGGGGATGGTCCAGTAAGTCCTCAATCGAAAACGGGAACGATCCTAGATAAATTCGATAATAACAAACAACTAACGACTAGTGACCCAAAACTAGCAGAAGAAGAGCCTTTTGTGGTCGCCGACAGGAAAGTGGTCTCGATTACTAATTCACCGGATAAAAAGGGGGTTATTTATTTTGAAAAAAACACGGGGAAATTATTTGAATTTAACTTTGAAACCAAACAAGAATTAGCGATATCAGATATTATGCTCCCAAATTTTATGTCAGCAATATGGTCACCGGCCGACAGAGAAGCAATCGGTTATTTTGCCTCAAACACAAGCGCAATATTTAAATATTTAAACACTAAAACCAATCAAGAGGTTCCTCTTGATCAAAATATCCGTTCGGCGGCCTTTTCTCCTACCGGCGATTTAATTGCTTATTACTATGCCGATCCGAATAATAGCCCGGATATATCTTCAGAAGAGCTTGACCAAAATGGACTACCTGGGCCGGCAACGATAGAACCGAATAAAATATTCATCGCCCAACCGGACGGAACTTATCCTAAAAAAATTCTGAACACCCGCCTTGAAGATATAAAGCTAAGCTGGCCGACGGAGGAATGGCTGGTTTTTAAAACACCTGCTTCAGAGATATTTCTCTTAAATAAGGAAGGGGGGCTTAATAAATTTCTGGAATCGCAACATCTTCTTGAAGAAAAATGGTCGCGTAGCGGTAAAAAAATGCTTTATTCTACCCTTTCAGACGATATGGAAATAGCTGAGCCGGTTCTTTGGGTAAAAGAATTAGATTCAAGATCTAAAAAATATTTAGAAACAGGGGGAAATGCCTCTAGATGTGTCTGGAGTATTGATGATATTAATATTTTCTGCGCTTTGGCCGAATCGCCTTCGGCAGACGAAATATATCTGATTAATACTTCCGATGGTTCCCGCAAGTTTATCTTTGACCCGGAAACATCAATCAAAGAACTCTTACTGTCCTCTTCGGAAGATTATCTTCTCTTTGTGAGTGCTTCGAATGAGAGACTCTATGCCATAAAAATCTCGGATTAATCCGAGATTTTTATGGATACAATTTTATCACTATTCTCCTGTTTGGTTCATTTCCAATACTCTCGGTGGCTATATCGGGACAAGAAGCCAATTCCATGTGAACAATCCTTCTCTCATAGCCCGACATTGGGCCCAAGGCTTCGGCTTTTTGAGTGCTTCTGACCCTAGCTACGGCTTGGCGAGCAAGATCAATGACATAATCAGCTCTTGATCTCTTGTAGTCGTTTACATCAACTACAATATTATTAAATTCCGGAATTTTCTTTAAAAAGACGGTCCTGACAATATGTTCCAGAGAGTCTAAATTCTGTCCGTTTTTGCCTATTAAAAACCTGGCATTTTCCGGAGTATAAACAGAGACAGCCAGAACTTTTACTCCCTTGTCATCCGTTTCCTCTCTGGTGTCAATTTGGCATTCAAGGTCCATAAAGCCAACCATCTTTACTATGGTTTCTTTTAACTGTTCTTTAATATTATCCGCATTCGGCGCATTCATAATTTTAAGTAAAATCTAATTAATTAGTCCCTATATTTCGCCCTTATATACGCCTGTTCTCCCATTGAAAACAGCGTTGTGGTAAGCCAGTATAAAAGCAATCCGGCCGGCAGGTTCCAACCAATTATTATAATCATAACCGGAAAAAAATACAACATTTGAGAATTCAGGGCTTGAATCTCTTTTTGCCCGTCCTGTCTGAAACCGGAAGGGGCCGATTTCATTAGGTTTGAGTTCTGCCTTAACTGAATAAACTGAAAAGCACCGGTAATTAAAACCAACAATATATTTCTTGATGTTATATCTAAAAAACCAAACGATATCGGCTCTATGTGGCCGGGGTTATTAATAAAACCATAAAGCAAGGACAGGTTCTCTGGTTTAAAACCGGCCCCAAAGGCGCTATAAAGAGCAATCAGAATGGGTAACTGTATTAAAAGGGGCAGACACCCCGCCAGGGGATTTACGTTGTTCTCCTTATATAATTGCATAATAGCCGCTGATTGGGCTTGAGTATCATTTTTAAACCGATCCTTTATCTCTTTCAGCTTTGGGTTTATTTTATTTAAAGCTCTCTGCGATCTTATGGTCTTAACGCTCAATGGGAAAAATAAAAGCCGGATAAAAACTGTAAGCCCGACAATCGCTAAGCCAAAATCGCTTCCCGGAATTATGTTGTATAAAAAAACAACAGCATTGAGTAGGGGCCTGTATAGAATTGTATTATATAATTCGATCAATTGACTAACAAACTAACGACAACTAACCTAAGCCTTATGACCTAAGAAAAAATCTTCGTCATTAGTCATAGGTTGTTAGTCATTAGTCAATATTTGTCATAAGTCGTCAGTTAAACCAGGGGATTACATTTAAGAATTCTGATTAAACCCCTAAACGATCCTTTCCAGAATCCGTATTTTTCTATAGAATCTATGGCATATTCAGAGCAGGTTGGATAAAAAAGACAAGTAGAGTAAAACAAAGAAAAAGGAGTAAAAAATACTGTTCCTGAAAATTGCCGATATGCTCTTATTATAAAAATTAATATTTTTTTCATAGAGTTTTAATAATAAAATTAAGCAGTTCATTTTTAAAAGTCTCTTCTTCAACTCTGGCCCTAACGACAATTACCACATCCTGTCCACCCTTAATTTTGTTTATGTTTAAATAGATTATTTCGCTTAAAATTCTTTTGATTCTGTTGCGATCAACGGCATTTTTATAAATTTTAGAAGGTACAATAAAACCAAATCGTGAATTATTGCTACTACTCAACCTTGCCTTAATAAACAAAAAACTGCCCTTAACAGTCCTGCCCTCTTTAAATACCCTGTTAAATTCTTTTTTTCCAACTAGACGATTGCACCTGGGTAGAGCCACAAACGACTAATGACTAATGACTAATGACTAATGACTTTTATGGTCATAGGTCGTAAATCATAAGTTATAAATTAACTTAGACGGTTAATCGATACCTTCCTTTTCTTCTTCGGCGAGACAAAACACTACGACCATACCGCGTCCCTGACCGTTTAAGAAATCCGTGTTTTACCTTTCTTTTTTTCTTTTTTGGTCTAAATGTCCAGGCCTTAGATGTAGTCATGACAGTAGTATAGAAACTTTTTTTTATTAAGTCAATCTTGTAAACATATATCCACTTGATATAAACAGGGTATAGACAATTTTGCTGTATACTCTTTGTTTTTTATATTTGTATAATTAACTTGTAGTTCAGTTTGTGAAAAATTAAAGTTCATAGTTTATAGCTCATAGTTCATAGTTCACGCTAAGAACTGATTGCTAATAACTAATAACTTCCATAAGGTGACTAACGAAGAATTGTGGAAAGCCGTATTGGGGGAGATGGAACTTTCTCTTTCGAGGGCAAATTTTACTACTTGGTTTAAAAGTACTTCTATTCTTTCCAAGGACAACCAGTCAATTGTTGTTAGTGTCCCTAACGGTTTCATAAAAGAATGGCTCGAAAATAAATTTAACAAAAAAATTCTTACCTCGATAAGAATTTTGACTCCGGAAGTGCGGGATATTAAATATGTTATTGGTATACCTAAAATAGATCTGAAACAATCTTCTCCTTCGTTAATACTTGATCGGGACATTGAAGATAAAACTATTACGGATTCGGCTAAAGATATAGATATAATAACAAATCTTAACAAAAAATACTCTTTCGAATCTTATATAGTGGGCTCAAACAATGATCTTGCTCATGCCGCCTCAATTGCTATAACAAAAAATTTAGGTAAACTATATAATCCTCTTTTTATATATGGCGGGGTAGGTCTTGGTAAAACCCACCTTCTTCAAGCAATCGGAAATAAATTATGTTCTGATTCAAAAACCATTAAGGTTCTTTATATTCCTGCTGAAAAAATGACTGCCGATCTTCTTGAATCAATTAAAACGGGAACTATAGAACAACTTAAAAATACCTACTTCAAGCTGGATTTACTGATAATAGATGACGTCCAATTTATAGCCGGAAAAGAAAGAACCCAAGATATTGTTTTTTCAATATTCAACGAACTTCACGGAAAAAACAAACAAGTAATACTATCTTCGGATCGTCCGCCTAAGGCAATACCGGCCCTGGAAGAGCGTTTAAAATCTCGTTTTGAGGGTGGTATGATCGCTGATATAGGCATTCCTGATTTTGAAACAAGATTTGCGATATTAAAATTAAAAACAGCGGAAAAAAAATTAGAGTTAACTAATGAAACTCTTACTTATATTGCCACTAATATCCAAAAAAATATAAGAGAACTCGAGGGGGCCCTGAATAGAGTTGCGGCTTTTAGTCAAATATATAATAAAGAACCGGGATTAAAAGAAGTTAAAAATATTCTTACAACATATTTAAATAATCCCTATAAAAAAACATCACCACAGGTGGTTCTTAAAAATGTAGCTGATTTTTATAATATCTCGACCGCCGATCTTATAAAAAGAAGTAGGAAGAAAGAAGTTGTAAAACCCCGTCAAGTAGCCATGTTTCTTTTAAGAGAAGAAACTCAACTATCTTTCCCGGAAATAGGACAAAAACTTGGCGGGAGAGATCACTCTACTGTAATTCATGCTTGTGAAAAAATAAGAAAAGAAGAAAATGAGAGTGAAATTATAAAACAAGAATTAGTATTGATAAAAGAGCGTTTATACAATTCTTTTGAAAAATGAGTATTACTTGTTTTTATTTAGTGGATAAATAGTGAATAAACTGCATAAAATTATTTTAAAAATATATTTATTATTTATTTATTAGATTAATATCTATAGATAATCAATATTTTATCCACATTAAAAATAAATTATTCAGATAAAAATAATTCAATAATTTACTAGATAATATATATCTTTAATATTAATTATAAACATATCCACTCCTATAATACTAATAATATTATATATATAATTTATATATGAAAATAATTACCAGTCAAAAAAATTTAATAAAAGCCTTGAATATTGTAGAAAGAATTATATCCAAAAATCCATCTCTTCCTATTTTAAATAATCTTTTGCTTAAAACTGAAAATGGCAGATTAAAAATATCAGCTACCAATCTTGAGATAGGTATAAATTATTTTTTAGGAGTTAAAATAGATGAGGTAGGAGAAATTGCCGTACCGGCAAAAATATTTTCCGATTTTATAGGAAATTCAGGGGAAGATAAAATTACCCTGATAACTAAAAATAATATTTTAAATATTAATACTGATAAATATAAAACCCAAATATTAAGTTTTGATCCTAAAGAATTTCCAATAATACCCAAAATAAAAAGTACCTCTTTTTTATCAATACCCGGTAAAATTTTAAAATCAGGATTATCTACAGTATTTGATTCAATATCTATTTCAGAAACAAGACCGGAATTATCGGGAGTATATATTCAATTTAACTCTAATAAATTAATTATGGCTGCCACTGATAGTTTTCGTTTAACAGAAAAAATAATTGAGTTAAAACAAAAAGAAGATATATCTTTTATATTACCGAGAGCGACAGTTATGGAATTAATTAGGATATTAGGAGATATTAATGAAGATATTTTAATAAAATATGAAAACAGTCAAATAATTTTTTATAATAATGATTTTGAAATAATATCCCGCTTAATTGATGGTAATTATCCTGATTATAAAAAAGTTATTCCCGATAAATATATATCAAAAGCTTTGGTTAAAAAAGAAGATATTGAAAAAAGTGTTCGTTTGGCAGGGATATTTTCTTCAAATATATCTGATATTAAAATAAGTTGCGGCGAAAAAGCAATAAATATTACGGCTAAGAATTCCAATAGAGGAGAAATTCAAACCGTAGTTGAATCTTTATTAAAAAATGAGCCATTTAATGTCTCTTTAAACTATTATTATTTATTAGACGGGTTAAAAATTATACCCACTAAAAATGTTGTTTTGGAATATACAGGACAAGGCAGCCCTTTAGTTATAAAACCTGAAGATAATAATAAAGATATTACTTATCTTATTATGCCTCTTCGAAAGTAAATTTTGTTCGCGAATAAAATGAGTGGTAGTAGATGTATTAGATAATTATACCCACTCACTGTGCTCGTAGACAATTATCCCATGTTTAAGGATATAGGAAATTTATTTGAAAAAAGAAATAAAATAATTGATAAATCTCAGAATAAGAGTAATCAAATAAAAAATATAGTAAAAGACTTTTTAAAAGAAAGATTTAGAGGCAGCCTAAAAGGATATTCTTTTGATATTAGTTATAATTCTCAAGAAAATTATCTGATTGTAACTGCTGAAAATAAAATATTGGCAAATGAATTGGTTTTAGAATTAGTAAGTTTAAATGATCTTCTAAGGGCTAAAAATATAAGTCTCAGCAAGGTACTAATCAGGTAGATTATAATAATTTCTCACAGCCCATTCCCAATTTTTAAATTGAGGATCTTTATTTTGTTCGAATAAATCAGAAGATAATGGATTATTTTTGTCTACATAATAAAGAATAGTATGAATATCTTTTCTTTCATTTTGGTTTTTTGAATAATATTGGCCATTAAGCATAATCTTGTCCGCAAAAACCGGATCCGGCTTATTAAAACTTTCCAGGGAAGTTTTTTCCAAAGCTTTGGTTATAAATTCGCGCCATAAAGGTCCGGAAGCGCTTATACCAGCTCCAGCCCTGGTCATTGATCTATTGTTATTATTTCCGGTCCAAACACCAACAGCAACAGAAGGGGAATAGCCGATAACCCAAGCATCCCTATTCTCTTGTGTTGTTCCTGTTTTTGCGGCTATTTCTTTACCCGGAATAAATAGAGAGTTAATATAGCCAAACACCGGAGACCGGGCGTTGTTATCCGACAAGATATCAGTTATTAATCTGGCTATCTGGGAATCTAAAACTCTTTTAGATTCTATTTTAGTTTCTTCCAGTAAATCTCCTTTTGCGGATTCAATTCTTTTTATAAAAAACCAAGGATTGCGCAACCCGTCGTTGGCAAAAACTCCGTAAGCGGAAACAAGGTCAATAAGTTTTACTTCCGCTCCGCCCAGGACTAAAGATAATCCAAAACGGGAACGGTTTTGAAGGGTGGTAATACCCATAGATTCCGCAAGGTTTATAGTGTCTTCAGTGCCCGCTAAGTATAGTGTTTTTACTGAAGGCACATTTAATGATTGAGCAAGGGCATTTCTTAATGTTACAGGTCCCCTGAAGTGGCCGTCATAATTTTCCGGATTGTAACATTCGAGGCCGAATTCATCTTTTTCGGACTTTGCTTCCGACGGGCAATTAGGATTAAATTCTGTTTTAACGTCAAAAAGAATAGTTGCGTCTGGATAACCCTTTTTGAAAGCGGCCGCATAAGCAAAAGGTTTAAAGGCTGATCCAGGCTGCCTTTTAGCGGTAGCAACATTGAAATTTCCCTCTTTATCAGTATCAAAATAATTACTGGAGCCCACCAGAGACATAATTTCGCCGGTTTTTGGATTTATGGCGACTAAGGCGGCATTATCGGCTTTATATTTTTCTTGATTTATTTTTGAATATTTCAAAACAAGCTCTTCGGCTGATTTTTGCAATTCAGTATCAAGGGTGGTTATTACTTTGAGCCCGTCATTTTCTACCGCTTCCTCTCCATATTTGGAAACAAGATATTCTTTGACCATGATAACAAAATGAGGGGCGACGATTTTTTCAATACCGGGAATAAGGGTCAGTTTTTCGTTAAGAGCATGTTCCAACTCATCATTGTTCACATATCCCAGGGCTGTCATTTTTTTAAGTATATTATTTTTTCTGGCCATTAATTCATCAAGATGGTTTCCATAAGGGGAATAATAAGTAGGAGCATTGGGCAAGGCCGCCAGCAAAGCCGATTCAGCCAAGGTTAGATTTTTAGCTGGCTTATTGAAGAAAGTTTTACTGGCGGATTCAATGCCATAAGCATTTGAACCGTAGGGTATTTGGTTAAGATACATCCAAAAAAGCTCATCTTTGCTAAAGCGACGTTCAATCTCGACTGTCAAAACAATTTCTTTTATTTTTCTGGTAATCAGGCGGTAGGTGGAGGCTCTCTCATCGCCGAGAAGAGCTTTTTTTATTAATTGTTGAGTTATAGTTGAACCGCCTTCCGAAATGCCAATTTTCTGAATATTTCTTAGTAAAGCCCTGGCGATACCCTTGAAATCAATGCCTTTATGCTGATAAAAATCCACATCTTCTGAAACTAGGGTGGCTTTTTTAACGGAGTCAGGGATCTGTTCCCAGGGTATAATAGTTCTTTTTTCTTCGCCGTGAACGTCATAGAGAAGAACGGTTCCGGTCGAATCATATATTTTTGTAGATTCGCCAACCTTCCTTTTTATTATTGTTTCCGGATCAGGAATGGTTCTTTGAAGGTAAATAAAATAAGATAAGAAGAATATGGTTTCAATTACAAAAAGCCACACAGATAGTGTGAAAATTAATTTTAGCAATCCCTTAATAGTCTTCTTATTGTTTTTCAGTTTTTTATGGTAAATATTGGAAAAACATTAGTTAGGCAATATTATCATAAAAAAGCCATATTTACAATGATTTCCTTTAAGATTATTATAAAGCAATGGATGAAAATAAAACCATCCAGGAATTATTAACCAGGGGAGTAGAAGAGGTTATTGACCAAAAACATTTGGAATCTGTTTTGCTGTCTGGTAAAAAACTAAGAGTTAAATTGGGCATAGATCCGACTAGTCCGAATATTCATATTGGTCGGGCAATGTTACTTTGGAAGTTAAGAGAATTTCAAGATTTAGGTCACCAAGTTATTTTTATTGTCGGCGACTTTACGGGACAAATCGGCGATACGTCGGATAAGGAATCGGAACGGCCGATGCTTTCAGGAGAGCAGGTGAAGAAAAATATGAAGACTTATTTTAAACAGGCGTTTAAAATTTTAGACAAAAATAAAACAGAAACTTACTATAATTCTAAGTGGCTTAAAAAACTAGGCCTTTTAGAGCTTAGCAGAATGGCGGATAAATTTGGATTACATGAATTTAGTTCCAGAGATTTAATTAAAAGACGAATGGATACA
>MGIZ01000003.1:23602-26960 GCA_001794015.1 Candidatus Yanofskybacteria bacterium RIFCSPHIGHO2_01_FULL_39_8b | reverse complement strand
TATCCGGCCGCTTCGGCTTCTTTGTCGGAATTAAACCATAATTTGTTTTCTTCTTTTATTTTTGAAACGCTGGCGCACCAAGAGTAATGATATTTGTTGGACTTCTTACCTAGAAGCGACTTATCGACTACGACTCTTGGGTCAATTTTTCGAGCTATTCCAAGTATTACCTTGATAGCACTCTCAGTACTTGTGGGCTTAAGCATTTCATCAAGAACCTTTTGCTTAGCCTCCAGTTTAACTTCTGCAGGATATATGCCCTCGACTGGCTTAATCATCGGTATCCTTAGATGGATTGTAAGTCTTCGGCTCTTTGTATCAATAAATATTTTATGGACAACCAATTTCATTATTTCCTCTGGAGTATCCACTCGTCCCATTTTGACTATGGCACCTTTAATAGCATTAAGAACCATATCTTTATCCCCCTGACTCGCCATTCGTTGTTTTATTAAAAGGATATCATTCATTTTTAGGTCTACTGCCCTATCTGCCTCTTTTAATGCCTTCTGGCACTCTTCCTGGGTCTTATAGAAGCCCATATCCCACTTCTCCCCCACTCTACCTCTAGCCTTATTTAAGTTGTCTAATGCCCTATTTTCTATTTCTAAAATCGGGGTTAGGTCCTCTACCTTTTTTTCTTCTAAATTGTTCAGCCAAAATTCGGGAGTATTAATAATCTTAGAAAGTTGAGGTAATATTGCAAAGTCCAAGAGTGGCTGTCTAATCCAGCCACAATTACTGCACCTAGACTTAGGCTTATCTTTATTATTTCTGTTACCAGAATAAGAGATAATCAAGCCCTGTTTCTTGGTATATTTTCCTTGCGGGTACATTTTTCCACCGCACCTGGCACAGTAAAGATAAGGAGCATAGGTAGCAGGGTGCTTGGTGGTGCCTCTCAAAGAATTTCTATTGGAGTTCATAGTAACCCTAGCTCTCTCAAAAAGTTCTGGTGAGATAATCGGGTCAGTATAATAGGGAATCTGGAGTTCTTTTTTCTGTTTTCTTCTTAGGACAGCCTTACCGATAAAAATAGGATTTAAAATAATATTTCTAATAGTGGTTCCAGTCCACTTTTTATTTTTAGTGGTTCTTAATCCCCTATCATTTAGTCTTTTAGCCATTCCATTCAAAGAGATACCTTCTATGGCCGACCAGTGATATAAATCTCTAACAATTTTTAATTTATCGTCATTAGGAACCAGTCTAAATTCTTCGTCTTTTTCATATCCATAAGGCGGTGAACCGTGCCAATGCCCCCTATCTCTCATAGCCGCATTTCGTCCATTTTGAGTTCGCATTTTTATATTTTCTCTTTCTAGCTCTCCGATTACAGATAATATTTGTAAAGTAAATTTGCCAAAGGCAGAGTCAGTGCTTAAGAACGGCTCGTTAACGCTAAGAAATTTTATTTCTAAAACATCAAGCTCTTCTAAAACAGTAAGGCAGTCCAAAACTTTACGTGAAAATCTATCTAATTTCCAGACCACTAGAAAATCAAACTCTTTTTTTCTAGCCAGTTCTAATATCTTTTGTATCCCTGGACGCTTTAGATTGGCGCCAGAATAGCCATTATCTTGAATGGTATCTATGATTTGATACTTTTTATAATTACAAAACTCAACACAGTCATTTTTTTGGGTATCTAAAGAACTCTCGTTCTCTGATTCTTCACCAGATGTACGGCAATAAATTATGGCTCTAGGTTTTTCTTTGATTTCCATAGTATCTACAATAGTCTAGAAGCAAATATTTAGCAAGTTACACACCGCGGTGTTGACAGCTATTGAATTGCGTGTTTTGGTATGGTATAATGGATATAGAGCATTAGAAAAACTCTGGACGGCAGAACTCATTGTGTGTCTAAAGACATTCAGAAAAAACGCAGTGAGCGCCCCAAGGCTTTATTACTGTCGTCCCAAGTGTCTTTCTCGTTGCTCTGGAGGATTATTAAAAACCATTTAGAACTGAGGGTATCATAGTGACTGGACCCTGGCCTCTTGGACGCGATAAGAATCGTTTCTAAAATGCCTGGGTTCAGCATTGTCTACGGTGCGTAATACAAAGGAGGTCTCGTAAGAGATTAAAACCGCGAAAGCGAATAGTGCCATAAACATTACGCGTCAATGCATTATGCTAGGTGACTAGCAAAGCCCCCGTTAATGACCACTACTGTTACCAGAGAAATATGGTTGGAACCAATACCAATCTGACACTCTTAAAGCAAGCCCCAGTCACTCACTCTCAACCTTCTAAATGGCCCATGGAATAGTTCTGACAAAGGATTATAGGTACAAGCAACAAAGCAATCTATCACTTTAAGCCTAAGGAGATAGTGATGTTCACTGGTAGACGATAAACGCTGGTGAACTAACGTCAACAGGATGCAGTGGTGTTCGAGACATTAACAACAACGAGCCACTGGGGAAGACCCGTAAGAGGTGGGATACTAGTTAATCCCTGTTAGGTGAGAGCAATCCACATTTGCCTAAAGAAACTTATTACGTTATCGGAAACAGCGTCAACAAACTATAATACCCGACAAATTCTAGTTAGCATAGAACCAGCACTCTACCCAACCACATGGGAGAGGCTTTCAGCGTCCGAAACCTCCCAGCCTGGTGTTTCTAAACCCATTCGTGTGAATTCCCCGCGCGGGTTTCGCGGGTCTGAGGCCAGGGATTGGTCTTATGCTCACAATATTTAATATAAGCAATCTTAAGAAACTAGTCGGGAAGAAGGATTAACTTCTAAAATGGTAAAAGAGTAGGTTTTAAGCCGTTATTCGTACTTTTCCGATAATGGTAGACATACCATTTAATTTAGAGGTTATGGATGATATAGGGTCGGGGTTAACTTCCAACCGCAATCTCCCTTAGTATGACAAGGGCATTGTCTGCCACATCGCGTTCCAGACTGTATCTGTTAAGAAACTACTAACACTCATGAATATTTCATAGGTGGTAGCAATTCCCAACCCTAGCCCACTAGCAAACCACAAAAAGAAAGTTTGTCAAATTTAATTCTCGAACAAAATTTATTGTTCAGATTCGTGACTTTGTGGGTCTACTTGGTTAATTTCTATTCTTCTTAACAATGAACTGAAAAGAACTATTGAAAGAACTGGGAAGGAACTAAAACACCCACGGCATGATGTCCGTAGGTGTTGGCAATTCCCAACTATAAAGTTTTAAAACCCGTATGTCCCCGCTCGTCCGATGGACTATCTATTTTGGGTTACTATGCCCCTACCTAAAAATCCTCTTTCACTTAAACACCTAGGTGTTGACAGAGAACAGAAGCTAATAGCCTTGTATTCTAAGTAGCCTGTAATTTTTGTAACGCCTCTAATTTA
>MGIZ01000003.1:22809-23579 GCA_001794015.1 Candidatus Yanofskybacteria bacterium RIFCSPHIGHO2_01_FULL_39_8b | reverse complement strand
TCAACTGCCTCCCGATATTTTCCCATCTTTGTTAAAACATGCCCCTTGCCAATCATAGCTTTTTTATCTTGCGAATCAATTCCAAGTAATTTATCATAAGTTTCTAGTGCTTCCTCGTATCTTTCGAGCCCCATCAAAGCTAGCCCTTTATTCAATAGGGTCGATAAGTCTGTTGGTATTATATTGAGTAGCATATTGTATACTACTAGCGCCTCATCATTTTTATTTAGACCTTGACCAAGAGCCACCCCTTTATTATACAGGGCATCTCTATATTTAGGGTCTATCTCGAGAGCCTTGTCATATTCCTCAATCCCTTCTTGGTGTTTACCCATACTGCCCAGAGCATTTCCTTTGTTGAGTCGAGCTTCTTTATGCTTGGGGTCAATTTTTATCAATTTATCATATACATCTATAGCTTCTTGAGGTTGACCCATATGACTCAGAGTTGTTCCCTTACAAAATAAAGCATACCCATTTTGAGGATTTATTTTTAATAATGCATCGAACATCTCAATTGCCTCCCCAAACCTCCTAAGAGAGTCGAGGTCTATGCCCTTATTGTAAATTGCACTCATGTGCTCGGGATTTATTTCTAGTAATTTATCGTATGCTTCAATTGCTTCTGGGTATTTTTTTAGTGCATCTAGGGTACTGCCCTTACTATATAGAACGTCTCTGTATTTAGAATCTATCCCTATGACCCTATCGAACATTTCAACTGCTTCTTCGTTCCTTCCTAATTGAGCTAATTCTCCTCCCATACAATA
>MGIZ01000003.1:14219-22777 GCA_001794015.1 Candidatus Yanofskybacteria bacterium RIFCSPHIGHO2_01_FULL_39_8b | reverse complement strand
ATATTTTATTAAATGATTCAAATGATTCTTTATGTTTACCCATCTCGCCAAAGGCAACGCCTTTAAGGCGTAAAGCGCTTATATCTCGAGGGTATAAATCTAATAATCTGTCGCATATTTCTATCGCCTCTTCATGTTTGCCCATATCATCAAGCACTAATCCCTTGAAAAATATGGCTTTCTTATGCTGGGAGTTAGTCGACAATATTTCATTAAATAATTCTAACGCCTCCTGATATTTCTGCAGGTCATACAGCGCCACACCCCTATTAAACATAGATTCTATATCTTTTTGTGAATCGGTCATGAATAAAAGTTCTTAAAAATAATTTTGTTATAGGAAACACAAAACCCGCGGCTAGGCCGAGAGTATTACTACTCTCCCACGCTCTTTCGAGTATGGACCGACGAAGGTGCCTGAACCACGGGGTCAGTATCTTCGTCGGTATTTTATGCCATACCCATATTTTCATATGGGGTTAGGCTCTATTTAAATTGTAATTATATTATACTCTTTTTCATCCAATAAGTCGTTTCGGGTACTTCCACCCGACCCGCGTACGATTAAGGATGTTATCAATAACCCAATATCTGTAGCGGCCACGATACCAATAATGAACCTGATATGGCTTTCCGCCAGGCATACAGAATTCTTCCCACACTCCATGTTTCCGAATCATCTCCTTGATATACCTATGTGTCTTCGGTTCGTTCTTCTGTAAAACGTATTCATGCGGAGCGGTCTTGGCATATGTTTTTGCGAAGGTCCATTTCATTTATAGTAAGAGAGGATAAATTTTTTAACTGGAGATGTGACGGTATTTTTATTTATCTTTCTGTCTGTGCAATAGGGGGACTCGAACCATTTATATAGACTTAGCTGACCCCTGCTAGCATTACAACCAAAACAACAAATTGCTAAATTATTTTCGCTCAATCTTATTTCGTTCCATGATTCATCCCAATAATCTGGACCCCTTTCATTAAGGTGTTCTATCGTAGCCCAATTGCTCCTTGACCCACCTCTTTTGGGGATGGTCATTTTCTTATGGCAATAGACACAATACGGCATGTCTCTTTTGCGTATCTCTTCTTCTACGTTATCGGGTATACCGTACTTGTTAGCCATAAATTTATTTATCCACTACGCTTACTGCTTTCCGATAAGCACAAAAGTCGCACTCGGGATTTGATTTAGGCATTTTTCCATCAAGACATTTCTTAATTTCCTTAAGTTTTTTTTCAATCCAAGAGCTATCTCCTGTGTATGGTAGCAGAGTAATATCAAATTCTAATTTTGCATCAAATGCCTCTTTATCAGTCTTTCCGTTACAATACACAAAGTAGCCCGTGTCTGAAACCTTCAGACCATTTTTGCGGAGTAACCATTGATATATTTCCATCTGCCTCTTGTATCCACCCTGCCACTCGGCATCCAGTGTAACCGCAGACGTCTTACTTGTGGCCTTATAGTCCACAACGATAATCTCTTCATTATCGTCCTTCCATAAATCATCTACCGCCCCTGTGACAATAAAATTGGTGGGCTTGTGGTGATACTGCACTCCCTTGAAGTTCTCTCGCCATTCGTTTATCATTTCGTGTTCAAAAGGCACCGCCTTGAGCCCATAGGCCTTCATTAGGGGGTGTGCTACCTGTTTGGCCCTATGCACATCGAATTCTTTCTTTAATAAGGTGTCCACGGCTGTATTCAAATTAAAAGGGAACCCACCAGGTTCTCCGATACCTAGTCTACGGTCCAGGTAGAAGCATTTCGGGCAAGAAGAGAAATCCTCAATTCTAGAACGAGACAGCTTAAAGGGCTCCGTACTTTTTGGGTTATATAGATTCTTTGTCCTGTTGGCTTTATAGTATTCGGACATGTTAGTTTTTATTGGAATCTTCTACGATTTTAATTTCCTCAGGAGAAAGGCCGTAGAGTTTATAGACGAGTTGGTCGATTTGTTTTTCATAGATACTAGCATCTTTGCCTCCTCTTTTTAATTCAGTAATTCTAAGAACCAAGGCTTCAATTTCTTTCTCCCCCGCTTCGTCCTTCGGAAATTTTAAGGGGAGCTTCTTCAAATGAATGCCCTTAATGTAAGGAAAGACATCGGGGTTTGTAATCATTTTTTTATTAAAATAATAATCTAGCAGGGAAGAATTTAACAATGCTGTGATAATTTTGAGATTAACCCGTCTCCCCTTTTTAATATATAAATTATATATACTTTGGTCTGTGTAATATCTTTCGCTATCAATTACTGCGATTAGCTTATTACCAGTTTTTCTAACTAATACTTTCTCATCTTCTTCAAAGATATTTTCGTCAATCCCTGTATGAAATAATGACTTATCAAACAAAATATATGTGTTAGGAAAATCAAGCAAATATTTATTGATGTTTCTACCAACTAAAAACTTCTTGTACCTATCTTGTTGCTTATTGATTATTGGGGCATTCGCTCTTTTTATACCAATATTTGCCTCAAGTAATACTCCGAGAAGAATAGCCTTATTTTCGATTTTAGAGATGATTCCATCCTCGTCCTCATTTGTTTTCAAGTTTATTACGAAATCATCCGCATCATTATTCCATTTGTTCTGATAATAAATTTTGGAGTCATGTAAATCAGAAAAGTCTAAATTATGTTTTCTAATCGCAGTCGTTTTCAATTCTACATCATGATTATTATTTACCCCGAGAATAATAGAGTCTGTTACTGCCTCAAATATTTTATTAGCAAAGGACACTATTTGAGATATGTGGTATTTGGTAATTAAATACCTACGAATTTTCTTTAAGTATTCGTTTTGTAGTATCGTGCTGGGAATAATATAAACAAGCGTTCCATTTTTCTTCAAAAGACTTACTCCTTTTTCAATGAATAATGCGTAACTATTCACTTTATATTCGGCAGAGTTGGGATATAAGCTAATTAAACGCTCCACGTATGCACTACTAATATTCACGACATCTTTCCCTTTGTAAGTTATATATGGTGGGTTTGCTATTACAACGTTAAATCCATCCTTCTCGTGGAATACCTCCGAAAAATAAACTTTATAATCAAAGTTCTGATTGTTGTTTGATATATCCTTGATTAATGCATCAATTCTTTTCTTGTACCCATGTTTCTTTTTCAGATTAGTTTCGTCAAAATATAAAGGCTTCAGCTCCTCAAGTTCGGCAAATTGTTGTTGATTAAACAGATTCAGCTCAACACCAAGAAGAGAATCGCCTTGAACAATTCTGAAGTCTAAATTTGGCAGAGGTTTTATCTTCTTTATATCATCCTCATCTACCACAAGCGATAACCATAATCTAAGTTTAGCTATTTCAACGGCCGCTAAATCAATGTCGACCCCATAAAGACAATGCTGTATGGCGTGGCGTTTAAATTCATATATCGTACGCCCGTCCTTATTTTTAATAAAGTTTGTTAAGGCATTCCTAGTGCGGATTACTTCGTTCATCATCCCAACGGGAAAGGCCCCAGACCCTATTGCGGGGTCACAAACACGAATATCGGCCAAACTCTTATCTAGGACCTCGGCATTCTTTCTTATTGATTCTGGCAATTTATGATAATAAGTCGAAGTTTCTTTCCCAATCTGCCCAATAAACGCTTCGTGCTCAACAGCAGATTCCCCGAATTGAATAAGGAATCTGACATCATCTTCGCTTACTTTATCTTTGTATTCAGTAGTTAGGTAACTTACCAGACTTTCCTGACACATATAGTGAACAATTTCTCTGGGTGTATAATATGTTCCCTTTGATTTTCTGTCTTTAACTTCCAAAAGATTCTCAAAAACCTTACCGAGCATCTCTGGGTCTATGGCAACATCTTTTTCTAGTGGCTCATCTTCCTTAACTGTAAAATTGTATCTGTCAAAAACATCTAAAATACCAGTACCGATATCCCCCTGCTTAGTCCGCTCTTTATTTGAAAATATATTATCTGATAATAATATGTCCGTATGAACCCAATCATATTCTTTAATGGGGTCAAATAATTCTCCGTTCAAAAATGGGATTTTACAGTCGAGCTTACTATAGAAATCGCCATCTCTTTCTTTATTGAGGGCTTCATAAAATAACGGTTCCAGAATATCGTTAAAGAAGCAATCGTATTTAGCAATTTTTCTTTCAAGTAAGAGTCTGAGGAAGTTTTTAGGTCCAGTTCCCCAATCCGCATCACGCTCAACCCCGAACCAACCCTTCTTTTGAAGGAAGTATAGAAACACAATCTGACCAAGAAGTTTCTTTGAAAAATCAACGGAGCTAACCTTCTTACTCTCAAACTCCGATTTAATCTTGGAATCCTTCTTCAAAATTGCGTCAACGTGCTCCTCGACCAAGTGGAATAATTCTCTGTACTTCTCAAAGAACTCTTTAGTTACAACTTCAATATTAAATACTTCTTCTAATCGTTGGAGGGTGATAATACTCTCATCTTCTATCGCTGGGGCTAATTTTGACTGGGCAGTGTGGCTATTCTCATTTTTGCCAACTAAAAATGACCACCTACGAGCTGGGGTAAAGTCTTCTTTGACCTTGATTCTTCCGCCCTTTCCTTCTTCAAATTTATAATCCATCTTGACTAGAGAAAATCTCCAGTCATCCTGATTCGGTGATACAAAGGCTACCAAGGCGGCATCTTTGAGCTCACCGCCACGACTACCGTTCAGATACCATGCAATAAAATTCCTTTGCATGGCACGGGCACGCTCAAGGGAAGTTTCTTTCTTTAGATTTACAATGAGGATTTCGAGCTTGTTTTCTCCATCAGTATATTTGCCCACTCTTTCAAATGAGGAAATAAACTTATCGTAAGCATCGGGAATAAGATTACCTCTATATATAAAGGGGGCTTCTTCGATATGATTAAGCAGTTCCTTTATAAAATGGGTAAATCTTGCCTTATCAAAAGTATTTTGTAGAGTATCCTTAACAATACCCTGGGCCTGCTTTATATCCATATCATTGATTAGTTAAATATTCGGACAGAATCACCTCTCTTTTGCTCATGTTATTTCTACCAGCTTCGGCAAAATGTTCTTCGAGGAGTCGTGAAGAAATGTTTGTTTGTAATATGGCAAGAATCTGTCTGGGGTTTGGCACCTTATTTTGCTTTAATTCCTTATTGAGGGCCTGGAGGGTGACTTTGGTAGTCTGCTTGGGTAATCCGCCCTCGGTAAGCTGGGTAATCACTTTCTTAAGATAAGCCTCTTGGTCTTCGGTAAGTTGACGCTGGTCTCGTAGTGTTGCCTTGATGATTCTTAGTATTTGAGTTGAACTGTCCCGACCACCTCTCAATTTCACGTCAGCCATATCTTCGGTTGTTGCCATTACAAAAGCCTCCTTGTTCTTATCAAGTAAGCCATAAAAGCTGGGGTCTATCTTTTGTTGCGAGGTATCGCTAGTGCTTTCCAATATCTTGGCCGCAGACATAAAATCGAGCTCCTTTGATTCGGAACTATTCGCTATAAAGAATTTCTGAATTTTACCTCTACGGAAATAGGTTATCAGACTATTAGCATTTGTTTTATCAGTTTTGGCAGTCCGCGCCTTCTTCGGTAAATGCTTTATTTTCTCAAATATATCTGGCTGTTTATCTCGAATGTTTTTAATAGCATGCAAATACTTTAATTCCGTTTCTTCTTTTTCATCTTCACCAGTAATCGTATCCCTAGAGGTTAAGCGGCTAAATAATTCATGGGAACCAACAGGTTCATTTTCTGTTAGCAAGTGGGCATCGTCACCGAGAAGCGACAAGAAGGCATTGATTTTGTATTCGGCGGCTTCCTTAAGTTTAATCTGGTCATTGGATTGTTTGGTCGGGAAGAAATTAAAAGTATAGATTTTATCGAACTTGGTATCAACGCGGTTAATACGGCCGACCCTTTGCATCATACGAGTCGGATTCCAGGGAATGTCATAATTGATTACAACATTAGAGCGGTGCAAGTTTACACCTTCAGATAAGACCTCGGTACTTACCAATATGCGGTAGTTATCTTTAGGGAATCTGGCCTTGGCATCAAAATTCTCAACAACCTGTTCGCGTACAGGAGCACCTGAACCCCCCGTAAAACAAAGGGCTTTGCCTGGGAATTTCTTATTGATATTCTCGGCTAAATATTCTGCAGTTTCTTTTGACTCGGTAAAAATAATCAGTTTATTTTTCTTAAGAGTCTGGTGGCCAGACAGGTATTTAATAAATGTTAAGAGCTTGGGGTCTCTCGTTATGCCGCCCCATAATTTTTTAATCTCCCGTAGGGTTTCGAGGTCTTCCTGAAGGTCTTTATTAAATTCCTTATTGAATTTTTTACTATCTAATTTTTCTGCCTTGCCTTCGCTTATAAGCCTCTCCACGGCTTCATCATTATCATCATCCAATAATTCAAAGATTTTATTGGTATATTTCTTACTCACATAAACATCACCCTTATCGAATTCGGATAAGAATTGCTCGTAAGAATGGATGAACCTATCTATAGAACTCCTAAAGGCGTGGAAACTGCTTTCCAGACGCTTAATAAGCAAAATCTTCATAAACTTACGCATGTTTTTCTGCGACAATGTTTCGGGCTGGGTTACCTCGCCTTCGTAATATAACATCGGAGCATAGCGGGCATACTTGAACTTCTTAGCCACTAGTTCAATGGTTTTGGTGAATATAGCATCTTCGGTATCATTAAGCTCATAGAAAACTGCTTCTGGCTTCTCAACGTCTGGGAATCTTAGTTTTTGAGTTGCCAAATCCTCTGCGAAATATTTATTAATCTCTGACCGAGTTCGGCGAACCATTAAATACTTTAAAACCTTCTCCCGTATTTCCGTAGCATTTTCCTTTACGATTTTAATATAGGCCCCGTAGTCTGTCTTGCGGTCTAGGCCATTTAGCTTTCTTTCTAAACCAGAAAAGAATTGCTCGATGTCTGGGAGGTTAGGGATGGTACTTTTTCTAGCTTTTTGGAAGAGTTTTATCTGGCTGAGGATGTCTTTCGGTGAATTGTTGTAGGGAGTGGCGCTAACCAAGATAACCTTCTTGCCCCGACAGATTTCGGCCAGCATTTCATAGGTGGCATTGTCTTCTGTTCTAAAGTGGTGAGCCTCATCAACGAATACATATCTATATTGCTCAACTCCTTCCTTGATAATTTTTTCCAGTTCCCCAGTAGACCTGAACGTGGCGGCAACATTAAAATCACGAAAAACATTAGTCCATGAACCAGGGTTAACCTTATTTAAAAGGCCAGGAGGAGCAATAACAAGGATGCGCCCATCATTTACAAGCTGGTCAGCAAGCATGGCCGAGACATAAGTCTTACCAAGACCGACGACATCAGAAACAAAAACACCGCCATATTCATTGAGAATCTTTTTGGCATTAAGGACGGCCTGTTCCTGATATTCAAGTTTTATAAATTCATCTGGAATATATCTAAGCAATAGCTCGTCATGCTGGCTTAAGTCATCTTTGAAATATTCATAGAGAAACTTTAGATAAAGTTGATAGGGTGTAATAGAATCACTAAGCCAAGTCTTGGTTTGAATCGTTTCTATATACTTCTGACTAACATCTACGGCATCCTTCCAGAGCTCATTAAATTTGGCTAGGGCAAAGTCATAATCGGCTCTGTTTTTAAGCTCGACGTTAAACTCCAGATTATCCATTAGGCCAGCTTGGCTAAAATTACTTGAACCAGTAATAACGCGGCCCTTATCTCGGTCACCCTCACTGAAGGTCATAACATAAACCTTGGCATGAATTTTTTCGGATGGGTATGCTTTTATTTCTAATTTTCCGCTCCTTAGCCATTCTATGAATGTCGAGATGCCATTTTCTGTTTTTTCGCTATCTTCAGCCTCTTCCATCTCTCCTTCAATGGCCGTACCTATCTTATCCTTGGTCTCGGCACTCGAGAACTCTAGCTGAGGTTGCTCTGCCTTCTGCATTAAGTCGTAGGTCTGCCTATTAGTACTAATCCCGATAAGAATTCTTATCTTCTCGGTCTTATCAAGGGATTTATAGATAGCGTGAAAGCCGCTGGCATAAAAATAGCCGACCAAGCAATCAAAAAATCTCGTATCCTTGATTAGGGTCTCGAATCTTTGTTTTAAACTTTGACCACCCTCGTTTGTTATAAATGTTAAATCGGAACTCATACAGTCCTTAAAATAACAAAAATCGGGACTAACTGCCAGGGTATAATGTATTTTCAGACATCAATCTGGCATTTTCGGGTACTTTCCTTAATGTTCATCATGTCTTTTTTGGCATCAAACTGACATTGTGGTGACATATGAATTCATTTGCATTCTGGTCACCAGAACTAGTGCTCTAGCCACCAGAGGTCTTATTCTGGCCACCAGAATAACGGTTTTCCTGCTTTTCGGAGGCACTCCCGCTCGCCAAAAAACTGTCAGAAGTTGTTATTTGGTACAATTCCCCGCCAAGGTATATCCAGCCACTTCAGCTTCCGCGGCAGAGTTAAACCAGAGTTGATTCTCAACTTTAATCTTTTTCCACGAACCACACCAAACA
>MGIZ01000003.1:14013-14197 GCA_001794015.1 Candidatus Yanofskybacteria bacterium RIFCSPHIGHO2_01_FULL_39_8b | reverse complement strand
ATGCCTTAGAAACCACGACTCTTAGGTCTAGGGGCTTTGGGGTTGTCTTGGGAGTGATTAGAACATCTTCATCCCCACCATCCTCCACCGAGGCCGCTTTATAGATATTGGCTCCTTCGGTTATTTTTATTGAACCTTTTTCATTTGTGGCAATTTTGCCCAAATTAAAGCTAATAAAGGCTAT
>MGIZ01000003.1:10476-13940 GCA_001794015.1 Candidatus Yanofskybacteria bacterium RIFCSPHIGHO2_01_FULL_39_8b | reverse complement strand
GACGTTTTATATACCTAGTTTATGCCAAATGATTATAATCTAACTGGGAAATAAACAAGCCCGTCTCGGGGTCTTTTATGCGACGAAATGGCTTATAATCTATCGTAAAAACATAGTCTATAAACTGGAGTAGTGTTGTGTTGTCATACTTTTTAGAAGTAGAGGCTTTTGAGACAACAACTCTAATATCAAGTTTTTTCTGGTTAGTAGTTGTCTGTTGTTGGTTGTCAGTTGTCGCGTTATAAACATCAGCTTTTAAATCGGTGTTTTTAGTTTTTAGACTCCCGCTCTCCCCTACTTTGATAGGTAATTTTTCAAGGGCATTTATTTTTCCCAAATTAAAACTAATGAACGAAACAAGGCTTATACAAAATGCAAGGAAAATGTTGTATTGATATTGTTTGACGAATTCAGTTAATTTTGATAGGATTTTCATGACTTATTGAAGTGGTACCCCGTCAGAATTTTGCCTGCCTGCCGGTTTATCTGCCGTAGGCATAGCAGGTAGGTAAGCGGGATAGCTGACAAGGGCATAGCGCCCCGCCTCATCTGGGATTAAATATTATTTAACATACAATTTTCGAACTGCAAAATCGACTGCGTCTTTTCTCATAGATAGCTGGCGAATTATGCCAGATGAGGCGGGATGCTCATGATTGTAGTGAAATTTTCTTCACTACAAAGTTTGAAAATTTCAACAATCATGGCACATACAAAAGCTATAGGCTCTACACAACTAGGACGAGATTCCCAGCCAAAATATTTAGGAGTTAAGCTTCATGATGGAGAATTGGCAAAACCGGGCAGTATTATCATTCGTCAAAGAGGAACTAAATTTATTCCCGGTAAAAGCGTTCGCCTCGGCTCTGACGATACTATTTATGCAGTAGCCAACGGCAAGGTTAAATTCACAACCCGCAAAAAACAATGTTATGACGGCTCTCGCCGATTAGTAAAAATAGTAAGTGTGATTGCTTAGCTTTTCACTACCACTTTGAGTTCTGCTTTGACGCCAGGAATGAGTTCAACCCCTATCATATGTTCTCCGGCTTGTTTGATATGCTCGCCGTGCGCTTGATGCCCTGAGCTTGTCGAAGGGTCAAAGTCAATTGAATCCGGATCAATTTTACCGCCAACGGCTTTGGATAATTCTTCAGCCACTTCTTCTTTAGTAAGCGAGGCAAACAGCTTGCCGGTTTTGCTGGCTTTTTTGGTAAATTCCAAGATAATATTTTTTGCTTTTTCGGCCATCTCTTTCGCCTTTTCATTAACAATCTTTTCTTCCACTTCATTTTTTTTCTTCAAAAACTCCGCTTCTTTCATCGTTGTTTCTGTAGCTAATTTAGCCAATCCCCTGGCAATCAAATAATTCCGACCATATCCATCGGCAACATTTTTAATATCGCCAATTCGGCCCAAATCTTTGATATTTTGGAGTAGAATAATTTTCATGTAGCATTATCTTAATAATTCGAGTGCTTTGTCAAGCTGTGGATCTTTCCCGGGCTTACCAATCTCCAGCGTTCCCTCTTCCGGATTTTCAGGCATTTTTATTTCAACATTCGGTTCAATTCCGAGATCAGTTATCGAGCGGCCACTGGGTGTCAACCATTTAGCAATTGTAACTTTAAGCGAAGAACCGTTCTCAAATTTTTCCAATTCCTGAACCGAACCCTTGCCGAAGCTCTTTTCTCCGATTATTTTTGTTCCTTTATTGTCGTGAAGGGCGCCGGCAAGAATTTCAGAAGCCGAAGCCGAACCGCCGTTAAGAAGAATAATGGTGGGATAAATTTTGAGAGCGCCGTTGCCACGACTTTTGAATTCTTCTCGGGTCCCATCTTTGAATTCTTCCATTGTAACAATCTGATCATTGTCCAAAAACCACCCGGCTAAATTAATAGCTGAATCAAGGAGTCCTCCCGGATTGTTTCGCAAATCAACTATAAGTTTTGTAGCAGATGATTTCAGTATTTCTTTTGAAGCTTTTTCAAATTCAGAATCAATATTCTGGTTAAAAGTATAAATCCTTATATAGGCAATCTGGCCATCAATTATTTCCCACTCTAAAGATGGGATTTTAATCGTATCCCGGACTAGTTCAACGTCTCTTGTGTTGCCATTGCTGGAAATAGTAAGAATAACTTTTGTTCCCCTTTTCCCCCTGATAATATTAACCACTTCTTCAATGGAAAGATCGGCTGTCGGCTTAGAATCAACTTTCAAAACCTTGTCATTGGCTTTAACTCCGGCTTTATAAGCCGGAGTATCTTTGAGGGGGGCTATTACGGTAACTATGTTGTTCCGCTTGCCTATTTCTATTCCGACTCCGCCGAAAGCGCCTGATATTTCCTCTTGGAATTTCTGGCTAATGGGCGGTTTCAGAAAAACGGTATAAGGATCGCCAACGGTATTAACCATCCCGCTTATTGCGCCGTAAAGCATTTCCTGCATGTCCAGTTTGCCGGGATCAACATATTTTTTGTGAAGAGAATTCCAAACTTCCCAAAATAAGCTAAAATTAACTTCTTTCGGCTGATTTTGGCTTTGATTAATTAATTTCCTGATTATTGGCACCGACTGGGCCGCCTGAAGATTGGCAAACCAAATTCCGCCTCCGAAACCGAAAGCTAGAGATAAAATCACCGTTACAACAAAAATTTTCCTGTTCATAAAAGTCATGTTCGGGTTATTAAATGAAGCTTTTGGGTTTTATCCCGTGTTTTCTAAAATATCGAAATGCATCCATAATATGCCAGCGGGTTTCTTTTTTAATTATATCCAATGCGTCATATCTTCCCCTTGAACCTCTCCGATGATAGTGATACATTTTTGCTTCCGGAAAATAGACTATTTTATAGCCATTCTCCCAAAATCTCTTTGCCCAGTCAACTTCGCTAAGATATAAAAATAAATTTTTGTCCATAAGACCGCTGGTTTTAATAGCTTTCTTTGTTGACATAAGAGCTGACCCCATCAACCAATCGACTTCAAATTTATCCGTTTTATTTTTATCGGTCATTAGAAATCGGTTTATTTCTTTTTTAGCCCAGGGCAAACTGCCCAAAAAAGTTCTTCTGTAAATTATAGTCAGCGGTCCAAAAAATCTGAAGAAGGAGTTCTGGACACTTCCGTCAAAATTAAGAAGCTTAGGACCAAGTAGCCCGATTTCTTCGTCACTCATAATATAATCAGTCATTTTTTCAATGGCGCCCCTTGTGGGAATAATATCTGGATTAATAATAAGAACGACTTCGCCGTTACTGGCGTTTATCCCCTCATTCACACCTCTCGTATATCCTATATTATCTTTAAAACAAAGCAGTTTGGTTGCCGAAAATTCAGAAATTACATTTCTTGTTTCAATACTGCTTGAAATATCTACGACTAAAATTTCCCTTCTAAAATTAGAGTCTAGTGTATTATGCAGCGACTTTAAACACAATCTTAAAAGCGTGGGGTTCTTG
>MGIZ01000003.1:7615-10442 GCA_001794015.1 Candidatus Yanofskybacteria bacterium RIFCSPHIGHO2_01_FULL_39_8b | reverse complement strand
AAATTGATGATGAGGATGGAAAGCATCTTAAATTATGACAACCTGTTGTAACCAATGATTTACGGCATACGACTTATAACTTAAGATACAATCTTCGTCATTAGTTATAAGTTGTCAGTCATTGGTCAGTTGTTACGGGTCATTAGTTTATTTTAAAAATATCCTGAAACAATTGTTTTATCTGCAAAAGATTATTTTCTTTCGGCAATAAAACATACAAATTTCCGGCGTCGGTCTGAACATGGCTTTCGTATAAAAAATTCTCGGTTGATAAAACGTATTTTTTAATTTTTTGGTTGGCTTCGCCGAATTGCCTAGAAAGATTAACCAAACTTCCGGTATCCCAAATATTAAGATCGGTTTCAATATTAGACCGGATCGTATTTAGTATAGAAAGGGTCTTTATCGGATCGGAAAAAAGATTTAGTTGCATTACTTTATCCTTGATAGCTATAATTACTTTCTGCTGACGCTGGGCTCGATCAAAATCACTGGACGAGAACCTGGAACGAACATAATAAAGAGCTCCTTGGCCATTCAGATGATTCTCACCGGCCGGAAGCGAAAATACATATCCCCACTGCTGGGCTTCGCTAAAAGGCTGATCAAGATATACATTAATTCCGCCAAGGTCATCAATTATTTTTTTAAATGAAGAAAAATTTAAAATAACAACACTATCAATGTAAATTCCGGTAATACGGGAAATTAATTTTTTGATAAAACTTAGGCCATTTTTTCGCAAAATGCCAATCTCATAAGCTGAATTAATTTTATCTATTTTATCATCATAAATTCTTACATATAAATCCCGGGGTATTGATACCATCGAGGCCTTGGCGCTTGTTTTATCATAACTGATTACAATCATGGTATCCGTAAGAAGGGCTCCGCCATCTTTTGCATTTTTATCATCTTCTCCTCGAACCCCAAGAACTAAAAGATCCCATCGACTATCTTCCGGTTTGGGCATGGCATAATCGGGATCATTTTCAATTTTTACTTTTTTTTGCAAATTTGAAGTAAAAATATTAGCCACTTTGTTCCAAATAGTTTCCCCGCCATCTTCGTTTGCAACATCTATTTTATGTCCGCCTAAACCGTATTTAGAACCGCCATAGATAATACTAACTGCCAGTAAAACAAAAAACAGGACGCCTAAGTAGCGTTTTTTATCAGGTTTGGGTTGTTGCTTAAAATCTGGCTGTTGAATCATTCAAAATATTTTTTTATTTTTTCAGGACTTAATTGCGCCCTCTTCATCACTTCTTTTCTTTTTTGAAGCATCTTGGGTAATAGTTTAAGAAATCTTGGCAATTCCAGAAATACTTTCGGTTCAAACAATAAAGTATAGACTAAAACGGCAACTTCTCTGGTCAAAATATACCCTAAGTCCTTTAAGATGTTTATTATATAATCGTTTTTAATAATTGTAAATCGGGTATTTCTCCAATCCAAGCGTCTTTTTTTAATAGGTATTTGCTGTCTTGCGGGTACTCTGAACATATAGTCTGACCAATTTCTCTTTAAGTTTTTCGTAGTCTGCCGATCATGCCAAGCGATTACCGAAGGTACAAAAACCTGCTTCCAACCGAATAAATTCATCCGCCAAGCTAAATCCAGGTCATCTCCGTACCAAAAGTAATCATGGTCGAAAATCTCTGTCTGTAGTTTTTGAGGCTCGACCTCAAAAAATCCCCGAGGTCGAACCTCTATTCCGCAATTTTCTAATGTTCCTTTCCTGAAGAATGGACAAGCACCTTCAATGCCAAAAATTTCACCCAGATTATCATATTGACCCCTATCTTTTTCGCCGTGACCAATATTTACTATTCTACGCGACTTAAATATCCTAAACCCGCATGTGTCTATAATCTTTGTAAATTGTGGGTCATTAGTCGTTGGTTGTTGGTCAAAGCGATATATCTTAGCTTGAATAGCGCCGATCTTTGAGTCTTGCTCCATTACCTCAACCGCATTTTTAACAAAGTTCTTATCAAGAATAACATCCACTGCCATACCTAAAATGTATTTGCCGTTCGAGTATTTTAATAATTCCTCTTGCCCCGGCCACATCCCTAAATTTATTTTTGACTTTGTAAAAATAAATTTAGGGATGTTTTTCTTAATTCTTAATTCGTAATTCGTAATTCTATCAATAGTTCCGTCCGTCGATCCATTATCCAAAATATTAAATTCAATCAATTCCTTCGGGTATGTTTGTCCCAAAATCCCGTCCAAACAATGGCGAATATATTTTTCTCCGTTTAAAATAACAAGATTTACGGTAACTAAATAATTTGACATTTATATTAATTATGATAACATATTTACACTTCATTAACAATCGTTGGTGAAAGCATGACTATCGGCGAAATGAACGCGGGAATTGATTTTTTAATAGAAAAAATTAAAAATATTTTAGGTAGCTTGGGACCTGTGGGAAGTAAACAACTGTTAATTCATTTACTAAGTGATCCCGACGTCAGTAAATACCGCACAGGGGTTGGCGATAAGGAATTAAAAGAAATACTAAAAATAACTGCTTATAGGTTACTGCGACTTAATTTAATTCACGCAGAATTATCTTTTGACTTAGAAGATATCGATAGTAAAACAGTTTATTGCCTGCCAGAGTAAACATCATAACTGTTTTTTCCCCCGATTTTGTCGGGATTTTTTATGCCCCAAATTAAGGCTGTTGTTGCTACAAAAAGAAGAAATGTCCGCTCATCAAAAAGCGCCACATCGGTAAGAGAATATATCAAAACCCAAGGAACAAAAAGAATTGTTGCGCCGAAATAGGTAATCAAAAGAGAATCTTTTT
>MGIZ01000003.1:6096-7592 GCA_001794015.1 Candidatus Yanofskybacteria bacterium RIFCSPHIGHO2_01_FULL_39_8b | reverse complement strand
TATTATTAACGCCGGAATTCCAGTCTCAGCGGCAATGTGCAAATAAATATTATGAGCCGATGAACCGGCTCTGGCCAAAAATATCCTCTGATCAAGCACTACCGGAAAATTACCGATACCAACACCCAACAATGGCCGTTCTTTTATGGACTCAAGGCTTGCTTTCCATATCTCAACTCGCTGACTGTTGGATGTTTCACCGAAATCTATAATTGATTTAATTCTCTCACCGAACAATTCCCAATTCCCTTTTGACAATAAAAATTGAGGCGAAACAAATATTGGATAAGCCACAACAAATAACATAAAGAATACTAGCATATACAAAGAAATATATTTAAAAATATTTTTGTAATGATTATTTTCCCTGGTTCGATGCATCCAATAAATAATACCGGCAATAATAATTAAAACTCCTGCGCTTGCCACCCATATCCCCCTTGTTCCGCTTAAAATAGCTATCAAAAAAGCCGTCGGAATCCATAAAACCGACATATTGGCTCTAGTTCTTATCATTGTTGTAAGTTGTAAGTTGTAAGTTGTAAGTTTTTGGAATGATATTGCAAATATTGCCGGCAATCCCAATAACACAAACTGCGGAAATGAATGAGAGTCGGGAAATAAAGAAAACACCCTCAATGATAACTGGTCGCCGTAATATGCAAACCAGGTATTGCCTAACCGTACCGCTATCTCCGACCACAAAACCCCAAACTGTCTTGTCTGTATCCCCTCTCCCCAGATTCTCATAAATTGATAAATATCTATGAAATAAGTCGAGGCTAGTTGTATGAAACCGATAATAGTAACAATGATCGTCGGAATAGCAATATTTTTAATTAATCTTCTAATAAATTCAGCATTTTTACCGGCTAATTCATAAATTACAATCCCAATTAATGACAAATTAATAAAGTAAATAATTCTTTTGATGGCCTCGCCCTTATCTGCGGCAGGGATAATAGATAATATGGCTAAAAGCAACATGATCAAAAGTAATACAGACGGTTTTTTAATACTGTAATTTTTAATCCATTTCTTAATACGTAATACATAATATATAATACTTCCTCCCAAAAACCACTTCAAAAAAATTATTATCGATAGTATCCGCCAAGTATTCAAATTATCGTAATTAGCCGTTATCGGTATGGCAATAAAAAGCGGAATTGATCTTATAAAAAATATCGTCGCATCTTCGATTGACGCAATGGCTATATATATTACTAACCCCAAAACTAAAAATATCGATGTTTCTCGCGGCAAAAGGCCAGTTATTATAAAACCAAAAAAAATAAGCTCTAATATAAATATTTTATTGAGGATGCTAACTTTTAACATTGTTGAAAAATATTTCAGTAAAATTTTCCCAATTATATTTCTTCACAAATTCTGACCCGCTGCTTTTTATGCTTATTGCTTTTTTCTCATTGCTTATTGCCTCTCTCATCGCATCCGCAATATCGTTTATACTTCCGCTCTTTGCATAAAAAGCA
>MGIZ01000003.1:542-6063 GCA_001794015.1 Candidatus Yanofskybacteria bacterium RIFCSPHIGHO2_01_FULL_39_8b | reverse complement strand
AATCAAAGCTTTTGCGCCGGTATATAAATTATCAAGATCTTCCCTTTTATCTAAATAATCATAGCGTATGATTCTCTCACTCCCCAGTTCTTTATTGGTATCTTCAATTAATTTTTTAATTATTGACGGTGAATATTTATCTTTCCCAACCATTATTAATTTTAATTCTGACATTCCAATATTCTTGAGAATATGAGAATATTCTATTGTAAATTTTTTAAAAGCCAAGATAGTTTCTTTGGCATGCCGACGAGAAAACATTTGGCCGACATAGAGAATATAATTGTCATATTTCGAATTATATATTACGGATTGCGGGTTAGAAGAAACTCCCAAATAGGCTACAAAAATTTTTTCCGGCTTAATGCCATACAGTCTAGCCGTTTCCCTTTTTGATGTTTCTGAAATTGCTAAAATTTTTGTTGCTTTTATCGCGGCCCAGTTAGTAAATAATCTGTAGGCTAATTTGTAATGAAATGGGAGATTGCCATATTTATACTCGTAATAAACATCGTCAGTAAGCATAACTATCGACTTGCCCAAGTATAAAGGCGGAAGCATATATGCCGGAAAAAACATCCAATCAAGACGATCTGCCATTGCTCGCAGAGGCATCAGAATATGATAAAAAATATTAAAAGACGGAAAACCTAAAACACGTTTTATAAAAATAGGATTTTTAAAAACCTCGTTGTCTGGAATTATTTTTTTAAAATATAAATATAATTTAAATTGTTTTTGCCACTCTTGGTTTTTTGCATATTCTCGGAGCAAATTTAAAGTCATTTGGCCGACTCCCCAACGCGATTTCGAATCTTCCAAATTTTCACATTCAATTCCAAGCTTAATCATATTTTTAATCAGAAACCTTTACTATCCGGCCCATTTTATTTTTATAAAAATCAAAAACTCCTTTCAATATTGCAACTGACCATTCACGGTTATGATGTGTCATAACTTTGAATATTTGTTTTAAGATAACAATCCAACTCCACGGCCAGACAAGTAGCTTAATATACCATGGCCCGTTTTTCCAGTTAAAATATAAAGCATTGCGATAATGATATCTTAATAAAAACGGCGAACCCAGTTTTTTAGTTGTCGAAGATGGGTTATGATATATTATAATGTTTTCAGCAATTGTTAGCGGAATATTCACGCATCGCGCTCTGATACAAAAATCCGCATCTTCAAAATATAAAAAGTATTTTTCGTCTAATAATCCTATCTTTTCGAAAACATCTTTATGAATTGCCATGGCACCGCCAATTACATAGAATTTAGAATTTATTTGTAATTTATAATTATGAATTTGTGAATTATTTTGCTCATGCTGAAACATTGATTTTAACCATTTAATTTTACCGCAATAGGCAGTCTGAGCGCCTTCAACTAAGGGTACCCCCACAATACCCTCACTAGAGGTCAAAATTGGCTTTAATTGAGCAATAAAATCGTTTTCTGTCCAAGTATCATTGTTCAGTATAAGCATCCAATCTGCCCCGTTTTTTAGGGCCTCTTTTATACCAACATTATTACCCCCCGAAAATCCTAAATTCTCAATATTTCTAAAAGTGATGGCATCGCAAGTCGTCACTCTTAGAAAATTTGATAACAATTTAAAATCTGTCTCTTCTGAAGCATTGTCTATTATAAATACCCGAAAGTCGTTATCCGTCTGTCCGGCAAGAGAATTTAATAATTTTATCGTGCTTTCCGAGCCATTATAATTAATGGTTATTATAGCTAATCGCATTATCTGATTTTACTTAAAAAAAAGAACCCCGTAAACGGGGCCTTATATTCTCTTTCCCAAAAACATGGGTCTGAACCATTTGTCTTTTCTTCCAAGAACTATCTTGATGTGGCTAGGAATGATATTGCCCTCCCGATAGGCTAAGGCATGAGCGGCACATCGGTGCATCCCCTCAATCACAAAAATGCATTCTTTGTGTCGTATAGCAATGATCGTTGTTTCAGAAGGAAAATTTTTTATTAAATCCCTCAATGGCTCATGCTTCTTTACCGATTCAAGCATAGCCATTTGACCAAATGTCAGATATCTATCCCCGGTCAATTTTCTCCAACCTTGGAAATCAGCTCCGCGAAGATAGCTTATGATTATCGGCCGGGTCAATTCAAACATGTCCCACCTCAACTGCCTTAATCCGAATCTCTTGAAGAATTTTTTCCGCCACTCTTCCCAATTTTTATATCCTTGGGCTTGATAATACTGTTTCCAATGTTCAAGATGCTCTTCATTATTTCTGTATATTTGCAGAACATCAACCCACTTTAACTTGTAAGGCGGATATCCCCTTAGATCATACTCATAAGGAAACGGATCGAGATGCATTAGTTCCTCTTAATTAAAGAACATTTCGGGTAAATTATATAATAATTAGACTATTAAATCAAGGAGTTTTCTTTTGAAATTTTCTGCTGAAAATTGTATGATATTATTTTTTATAAATTCTGGATTGTAGTTTGGATAATTCTCATTCAAACGTCTAATACCGTCGGCAAGAGCTTCCGGAATGGGGTCGTCAAAAAATTCACCGGTTTTGCCTTCAATTATGGTTTCAATTGCTCCGCCTTTTCGCAAAGCCAAAACCGGCTTGCCAAACGACATCGCCTCAATCAGTGTAATTCCAAAATCTTCTTCTTGTGGCACGATAAACGCCCTGCAATTCTGATAGTAATATGGCAGGTCCTCATCAGAAATAAATCCCAGTACTTCTATATTGTTGAATTTAAAAGTTTGAAGTTTGAATTTAGAATAAAGAGGACCGTCACCGATAATAACTAAGGGTAAATTAAGTTTGATAAATGCTTCAACGGCAATATCAATATTTTTGTGGGGATATAATCTAGACACTATGAGATAGTAGCCGAAATTTTTAATTTTTAATTTCCAATTTCCAACGCTTTGAATTTGTTTCGGATTTATATAACATGGCGGATAAATTATTTTTGCATCTCGACGGTAATACTTTTTAATTCTATCGGCTATATGATTGGAGATCGCCACAAATTCATCCACTCTATCCGATGCCTGCCGATCCCATATCCGCAACAAGTGTTGACCAAGTTGATGGTTGATGGTTGATGGTTGATGGTTGGAATGCAAATCCCATATTTGTCTCGTCGGACTATAACAATAGCATATATGCTTTGTTTTGGGCTTTAAAACCAACCCTTTCGAAAAAATAGCCGAAGAAGAAATAACAATATCGAAATCGGATAAATCAAAAGACTCAATCGCCGTCGGCATAAGAAAGAAAAAATATTTATAATTTTTGCTAATGCCTGGAATTTTCTGTAAAAAACTTGGCCTAATTTCGGCATCGGGAAAATATCGGAAAGCAAACCCTCGGTTTTTAAAAAGAGTGTATATCGGCGCATCGGGAAATATTTTATGCAACTCAATTAACACACGCTCGGCGCCGCTTAAAGTAATTAACCAATCATGAACCAGGGCTATTTTCATGTCGCTAGATTATTATGTGATAAAATAACATGACACTTTTCTGTTTGCAAAAAAATACTTTTGACAAAGACGATTAATTGGCCTATTATCAAAACCAATATGTCTTATCCTATTGAACCATATAAAGTCAAGGTTTTAAACTCGATTAATATTTTAAACAGGACCGAAAGAATCAAAGCTCTTCAAAAAGCCGACTATAATCTTTTTAAGATTTCTTCTGAAAAAGTTACCATAGATTTACTCACCGATTCAGGCACGTCTGCTCTTTCTCAAGAACAATGGTCTCAAATGATGCTGGGTGATGAATCGTATGCATCAGCTAAAAGCTGGGAACGGTTGGAAGCATCAGTTAAAAATTTTACCGGTAAAAAAGAAATAATTCCGGTTCATCAGGGTCGGGCGGCAGAAAAAATAATCGCCGAGATTTTATTGCAAAAAAATGATGTTGCGCTATCAAACGGTTTTTTTGATACCACCCGGGCTAATCTTGAACACCGGGGAGCAATTTGTCTTGATATTCCAACTGAAAAAATACTCAACCCATCTCAATCAAGGTTATTCAAGGGCGATATCAACATTAAAAAATTACAACGGCTAATATCCAAATATCGCAAACAGATTAAATTTATTCTGATGACCTTGACCAACAACACTTACGGGGGACAACCGGCTTCTTTAAAAAATGTTTCATTAGCTGGAAATATTGCTAAAAAGAACGGTTTATTATTTGTTATTGATGCTTGTCGAATTGTCGAAAACGCTTATTTTATATGGCGCGATGAGCAAAAGAAAAGGGGTAATATCAAAAATATTGTACGAAAACTTTTTTCATTGGCTGATCTTGCTTTTATGAGCACAAAAAAAGACGGTTTGGCTAACAGCGGAGGATTTATTGCCACAAATGATCATGCATTGGCTACCCAACTAAGAGAATTAGTTGTACTTTATGAGGGTTTTATCACTTATGGCGGCATGACCGGAAGAGAAATGGAATCAATAGCCCGCGGTTTAGAGGAAGTTGTTGATCTGGCTTATCTCAATCATAGGCTTGGTCAAATTATCTATTTTCATAATGAATTGGCAAAAATCGGCATACCGTTGATAAATCCTCCGGGAGGCCATGCCGTTTATGTTGATGCCGCTAAATTTTTTCCGCATATCCCCAAAAATAATTTTCCCGGCCAAGCCTTAGTAACGGCGCTTTATCAGGAAGGCGGGATAAGAAGCGTGGAAATCGGCTCCTTAATGCTTGCCGGCTCGGCTAAAAACGAACTTGTCCGTCTGGCCATTCCGCGCCGAACCTATGTTCAATCCCATCTTGATTATATTGTCGAAATATTTAAAAAGATTACTGCTAATAAAAAACAGTACAAAGGTTTTAAAATAATTTGGCAGGCATCCTCATTACGACATTTTACCTGTAAGTTAAAGCCTCTCTAATTGAACCTAGATCCAATAACTCATTTCTGGAAAGTTTTGATTCTGGTGCCGGTGATCGGGATTGAACCGATGATTTACTCCTTACCATGGAGTTGCTCCTATTTTTTAGAAATTATGGAGTACATTTACAACGAGGCTCGAAACCATTTCATGCAAAATTGCTAACGCAATTTTGCAAACCTTTCTGAAATCCGCTCGGGCGGCGCGGGAAGGAGGGGTGGGGGGAGGAATGCCCGCGCCGCCCTCGCTCCAAAAAATCAATTTGGTTTCGCTGAAAAGTATAGCACGCTCTTTCAAAAATTGAAAAAGAAAGCGCCTACCGAATTTCGGTAAACGCTGTGTGTCAAGCGGTTTCGAGTTTTTGGGCCAAGTGGTTAAACAGCTTTTGGTGCAAATCGAGAAGGTGGCGGAAATATAGCTTGTTTTCTTCCTTCTCGTAGAAATCATTTGCTCCAAGGTCAACCAGTATCGCACCCATCGTCCGCTCAAGAAGAAGAACGATAATCTTGCGTTCAAAATCCTTGTCTTGTTGCACTACAGGAATATCGCGATATGTGGCGAGCCACTTCTCGACATATTCCAGTAATTGCT
>MGIZ01000003.1:0-476 GCA_001794015.1 Candidatus Yanofskybacteria bacterium RIFCSPHIGHO2_01_FULL_39_8b | reverse complement strand
GGGCAAGCGATAGATATCGTTCGCGGTGAGATGACCATGGCAGAAAACCATCGGGATTGAGGACAGATGTTTTACCGCCAGCGGATAATATCTAACAAGATACGGCGCGTAGTCATCCAAGCCAAGCCGCTTCTTGTGTTCGGATATTTTACGCCAGTGGTCTACTCGATGAACGGTAAATGCCAAGCTGTCTTTTGTTTCCGGCTCAATCCAAGAACGCGTGAGTGCAGATGTCCGATATTCTTGGTAGAAATGGGCGAAGTCCTGCATTTGTTCCGTGCTGGCGAACGGCATCTCGAAAACCTTTGGCGCATCAAGATATTCGGTAATGAGATAGCCGTAGCCCTGTTCTTCGGCCCATGGTTTATGAGCGTAGAGAACCGGAACGCGAACAACCTTACTCTGATTTTGGTCGGTAAAGTGTCTGACTATTTCGCCCTCGTCAATTTCTGGTTTCAATCCTTGAAGTTTCAGCA
>MGIZ01000002.1:4998-5150 GCA_001794015.1 Candidatus Yanofskybacteria bacterium RIFCSPHIGHO2_01_FULL_39_8b | reverse complement strand
GCCGATAACAGGATGATAATCAGAGCTAAATTCACAACAACCAGAACTCCAACAGCAATAAATAAGTATTTCTTAATAATCTTAAGCATTTATATCGGCCTTCCCTCCTTTGGCCATTAACTATTATCTACAATCGGTATTATCAAATGTTC
>MGIZ01000002.1:4422-4939 GCA_001794015.1 Candidatus Yanofskybacteria bacterium RIFCSPHIGHO2_01_FULL_39_8b | reverse complement strand
TGCTTGATGTTGCATTATTACCCATGCCCGCCGCAAAGTTGCCCGATACCGAAGCTATGCCCGAGATAGAAGCCGTTCCTCCAACTTCAAGGGTGGCTTGGGTTTCGGTCCCCGAATTAATACCGAATCTGTTATTTCCTGTAACTTCAAAATTTGTTGATATTGAACCGCCAGCGCTAAAGAGAACAAAGCCATCAAATGCGGCAGAGCCGTTTACTTCGAAACCGCCTCCAACCATTAAGTCAGTAACACCAGATATTGTACCGACATGCGAGGTTGCAGTAGTACCAAATCTGGAATATGCAACACTAGCATTTCCTCCAACCTGAATAGTATTCTCGGTTAAGAAATAAGAAGCTGAAGCTGTACCCTGGAATTCTGCCGGTGAGTCAAAATACGATCTTAGATCAACTTCCAAGTTGCCCGATATCAAGAGATCATTGGTGGTAGAGATCGGAGAGTTTGTGGCAGTGTTTGTTCCAAACCTTGAATATGCAGCAGAACCGGTGGTGCCCCC
>MGIZ01000002.1:1419-4396 GCA_001794015.1 Candidatus Yanofskybacteria bacterium RIFCSPHIGHO2_01_FULL_39_8b | reverse complement strand
TATAGTTATTCGTATCTACATGAAGTACCGTAATTGTTCCGGCAGCATTCTGAAACCTAGCTGCCGTAGCAGATCCCGCGGTTTGAGTAAAAGTACCAGTAGTGCTCATATTAGTTCCGATGGTACTTGCCGCATATGTTATTGTAAAGATACTTAAAAACAAAAAAGCCGAGACTACGACCATTAAAAAATTGCGTTTAGCATATTGAGTTGCCATGCGTAAAAATTATTTCTAATATCCTTGTTAGGATACCAGAAAAAATTAATTAATTAATTATTATAACTAATTATACAACGAGGTACTAAATAGCTGCAAAATAAGTTATCCACATCCTAAATTTCTATGCTAAATATTCTTGTTTCTCTTAAGTTTTTAAAAAAATCTACTTCTTCGCTTAAAGTCGGATCCTTTAATTCTAGGAGCAACTCATTTGCCTTTGAATCATTGCCAGATTTTAAATAAGCAACTCCGAGAATAAATCTTAATTCAAACTCCTTTGGTATTTTACCAAACCTTTTTTCAACCAAACTAATCACTTCAGAATATTGCTCAAGGCCGACCTTATTAAATGCAAGCAGACTAATAACATTAGGGGTATTATAAATTTCTTGGGCTTTAAGAAGTATTTCTGCCCCAGACTTAAAATCCCCTTTTTGGTAATATGACACTCCCAAGCTTAAATATGGGTAAAGGTAGTCCGCTTGAGCTTGAATTGCTTTCAACCAAGACTCTTCGGCCTTCTTATCTTCACCATTTTTTCTATAAATTTGACCGGCCAAGTGCAATGTTGGACTGTTTTTAGGTTCAACCTCCAATGCTATTTGTATTTTTTCCAATGCTTCTTGGTTTTTGCCTTCTCTGAATAAAATACTGGCCATATTGGTTATGTTCACCACACTGTTGGGGGCTACAGCATAGGCGCTTTCAAAAAGATTCTTCTCGTTTAGCCAATCCCTATTCCGATCAATAACCGCATAACCATACCAAACTAATAAAATTAAAAATGAAAAATAAAAAATAAAAAATTTATGAGTGGGGTTTAATATTTTAGATTTTAAACCATAATTTGCAACTTTAAACTTTAAACTTTCAACTGTAGTTGCTATCAATATCACCAATCCCAGCGAGGGCATATACATCAACCGTTCTGCCATTATAGTGCCAATTTTAACAAACAGATTTGATACAATTAAATATGAGAACAAAAATATAACCGCGCCCAATCCAACCAAGTTGTTTCTTCTCAAAATAGCCAAACAAATCAGAGCAACAAATATTACAACCCCCGCCATCGCCTGCCAGGAGCTAAACAAATTATTTACTTCGCTAATTTGATTATACGAGTAATCGGACGAAAAATAGTCCGGATAAATCATTTTTTGGACATAGAGGTAAAGAACCTTAAAAGCCATCCGTAGACCTGGAAAAAAATCCATTTCTTTAATTGGATTAAAGAAAGAGTAGGCATTAGTGCTTATAAAATAATCAGATCCTAAAGCATAATAGCGAAGCCCTGCATAAACAATAAGGGGCGGGAGAAAATATGCTGTTTTTTTAATTAATTGCTTCCACTCTGTTTTCCTCCAAAAAAATTCAAAAAATATAAAAACGGGAATAAATACAATCCCGGTCTCTTTGCTTAATAGAGATAAAAAGAAAAAAATAGTGGCTATTTTGTAAGATCTATTCTGAAGTGAATAAAAAGCCGACAAAAAAAATAAAAGGGCCAAAATCTCTCCCCGACCGACAATTGATGTTACCGCCTCAACGTGAATCGGTAAAAACAAAAACAATAACGAACTGAGCAGTGGGTCAGGTACCTTTTTTGTCACAAAAAAAGTACCTGACCCCTTTAAAACCAAATAGACTAAGAAGCTGGCAATAACATGAAGCATTATATTAACAATATGAAAACCGGCCGGATTTCCCGAAAAAAGATGCCAATCGAAAACATAACTGGCAAAAGTCAGAGGTCGATAAAGCCCTGATTGCGGTCGAGCATAATGATAGGGATTTAAAAATGCCTTAAAAACTCCGGAGAACTCCTCAACCAATGGATTACCCACAATCACTGACCGATCGTCAAAAACAAATTCACCCTTAATGCCATTGCCAAACAGTAAAAAAGCAAGAATGATCAATCCACAGAAAATGAAAATATTATTTTTTAAAACTCTCATTCCTCAAATTTCTTAATAAGCTCCGTGATCAATTGGTCCGTTTCCGGATCAAATTGGCCGTATTTTAAACCATCCTGTAAATTTTTATAAGCAGAGCCATAATCGTTTCTTTCGATGTAAACCAGGGCCAAATTGTAATAAACTCTCTGAAGCTGAGGTTGAAGATTTTTTAATTTTTCAAGATAATCTGTCGCCTTGATCAAATCACCCTGGCTGGCATATATTACAGCTAAGTTCGGGTAGGGATAAGCAAAATTAGGATCAAGTTCGATGGCTTTTTCGAATACTACAACCGCCCCTCTTATATCTCCTTTTTCCTGTAAAATAGAGCCTAGATTAAAATATGGCTGAGGAAAATTATTCCCGCTTGTTTTTGTCGCTTTCCAATAGTACTCTTCTGCCTTCTCCTTGTCACCCTTATCATAATAAAGATAACCCAAATTATTGTTTATGCGAGCGCTATCAGGCTCATATTCCAGTATGTTTTCAAAGAACTTTATCGGATCTCCCCAAAGAATATTTCTTCTTATTGATAGTACTGAAAAAAATATGACGATACCAACTAAAACCACAATGATGAGTGTTTTAATTAGCTTACCTTTGGCCTGAAAAATTTCATACATAAAAAAAATAGCTAAAGTAAGGGGTCCCAAAAGAGCTAAATACAACCAGTGTTCATAAAGTTGGGCATTTATAGGAGTAATACCGGAAGTCATGCCTAAATTGACAAAAAACCAACCCACACCGAATATCCATATTCGAAAATTAAAAATCCTAAATCCGAAATCCGAAACTT
>MGIZ01000002.1:0-1389 GCA_001794015.1 Candidatus Yanofskybacteria bacterium RIFCSPHIGHO2_01_FULL_39_8b | reverse complement strand
AGAATTTCGTGCTTCGTGCTTCGGATTTTCTTTTTTATATAAGTATCTTAAAAACCCTAAAACCGCCAATAAAACTATAAGCGAAGCGGCGGTCAGAACATTCCAAAAATAAGTATAGATAGTAACGCTTCTTTCCATGTGCTGCCATAATGGTAAGGCCATAAGACCGGCGTAAACCCAAAGAACATTTAAAAAAGTATAGATTCTAACTAACAAACTTTGAGCATAAATATTGTTTTGAGAATAGAAATTAAGAGTATTCTCAAAATTAAGAATCGTTAATCTTAAAATTCCATAGGTAAAAACGATTCCAAAATAAGGCAAGACTTTTATAAAAGCTGTTTTAGTAGATTTTAAAAATCTTTCTTGAGAAATAAAAGAAATATAAAAAACCATCGCTAAAAACGGAAAAATAACCGCTGTTTCTCGGCTTAACAAGGCCAAGACTAGAAAAAACCAAGATAGAAAATTAGACGACATCGCAAGTCGTCTAATTTTGTCTGGTCTGCAACTTCGAACAAATAAATGCAGGGCCAGAAGCATGAAAAAAACATTAAGCGGATCACCCCGGCCAGAGATATAAGTTACTGCTTCAGTCTGAAGAGGATGAATAAGCCAGATTAAACTAACCCAGAATGGAACAAATTTATTTTTAAAAACAAAATATAAGAGGAGAAAAATAAGAATCGAATTGGCTATGTGAAGAACATTGCTTAATAAATGATAGCCTAGCGGATTTTCACCGCCTAAAATATAATTAACGGCAAATGTAAAAAGTAAAAATGGACGATAATAATTGCTACTTTGATTAATCCCGGCAAGGATGTTCTGGCTAAACCAATTTTTTACATTATCCCAAGAAAAGAAATGGACAAATCCATTATTCACGATCCAATCGGTATCATCCCAAAAAAGAGGATTGTTTAGATTAAAGGAATAAATAAAAAACCCAACAATAATTAGAATAAATATAAGTATTAAATTCTGTTGTTTTTCCTTTTTCAATTTTACTTTTTACTTTATCTAGAATCCTCTTAGAATTTTAATAAGCTGTCCCAATTCTTGAATTTCTTCCTGCGAATAAGAGTTCACCTCTCTATCGGCATATTCTCCAATTTTAGCCAAAAGTGCATTATCAATTTTCATAGTCTTATCTAAATCTCCCGTCGTCGGCCATTTAACGGCCTCGCGCATATAAAACAAGGCTTGTTTATTATTTCCAACATCAAGATTTATTAAGGCCAGGGATCTGTTAAAACTCCTCTTGTTGCGATCATAGATATCAAACTTCAGCGCATTATTTAAAACATCTTCGGCTTCGCCAAATTTCCCCTCCTTCCAGTGAATCTGGGCAAGAACATATAGGGCCGAGGGGTACTCATCAGAGAT
>MGIZ01000001.1 GCA_001794015.1 Candidatus Yanofskybacteria bacterium RIFCSPHIGHO2_01_FULL_39_8b | reverse complement strand
TTCCTCTGGGCATAATGTTTTTGTTCATTTACCCATTATACCAGTGAAATGAGATTACAAGATTTGGGGGACAGGGCAGATCAGATGTGCTAGAAAGGATGATCAGGGATGTTCTATTTTCTCTTGTTCCGCATTTCTTAAGTTTATTGTTTGCCTTTGCGGTGATGCTTTGGATTAGATGGCAGTTGGCTGGGCTTGTACTATTGACCGTAGCTTTATATGCTCTGACCATGGTTTCAAGCAATAAGAGGATTATTACGCTTAACAGAGAAACAAGAAAAATGTGGGAAGAGGCTTGGGGTCATATGTGGGATGTGGTTAATAATATTAAGTCCGTAAAGGCTAATACAAATGAAGAGTTTGAGATTGAGAGGATCAAGGCTAATTTCGACAGATGTTATTCAAAAGAGAAAGAAGCTGAAGATTTAAGGAATAGGATTAAAACTTACGAGCATGTAATATTTGGAGGCGGCTCTGTTATTACAATGTCTCTTGGTGCTTTGATGTTAAGGTGGGGAATGCTTGATGCTGGCGGTTTGTTTTCTTTTCTGGGCTATATCCATCTGGCCTATACTCCCTTCAGTCGGCTGGCCCATAATTGGCGATTTGTTTTGGAGGGAGTTGTTGTTGAGGAAAGAGTAGCCAATTTTTCTGCAGAGGCGGAAGAAGATTATATCAACGGAGAAGATATAGTGGTTTCTGGGGATATAGAGTTGCGCAGTGTATCTTTTGGATATAGCCAAATCGGTAGCCAAGTTATAAAAAATATTAATTTGATTATTAATGAAGGAGAAACGGTTGCATTTGTTGGAGAAAGCGGCGTTGGTAAAACAACTCTTATTGATCTTATCTCTAGATATTATGATCCTACAGAAGGTGAGATTACGATAG
The DNA here is from genome assembly GCA_001794015.1 of Candidatus Yanofskybacteria bacterium RIFCSPHIGHO2_01_FULL_39_8b. Classification (GTDB taxonomy): domain Bacteria; phylum Patescibacteriota; class Minisyncoccia; order 2-02-FULL-40-12; family GWA2-44-9; genus 2-01-FULL-39-28. The sequence goes on along the minus strand of MGIZ01000001.1, from coordinate 12,916 downwards.
GAGGTATAAATATAAAAAATTGGACGTTAAAGTCGTTAAGATCGCAGATAGCCATAGTACCGCAGGACGTTTCTTTGTTCAATGATACGATCAAATTAAATATCGCTTATGGCGATATTGAAAAGATGTCTGATAATATCGTTATCGAGGGAGCGGCTAAAGCTTCTTATGCCCATAACTTTATTACTAGCAAGAGATTTGTCGAGGGGTATAATCAGCTGGTCGGCGAAAAAGGCATTAAACTTTCGGCTGGTCAGAAGCAAAGAGTAGCTATTGCTAGAGCGTTAGTTAGGAATCCCAAGATTCTGATCTTAGATGAAGCAACTTCAGCTCTTGATTCAGAATCCGAAATGTATGTTCAGCAAGCCCTAGAAGTACTTATTAAGAGTAGAACTACACTGATTATTGCCCATCGTTTGAGTACTGTTAAAAAAGCAGATAAGATTGTTGTCCTTCATGATGGCGAGGTGGCTGAAGTTGGTAAGCATGAAGAGCTGATAGCTCAAGACGGTATATATAAAAAACTTATTGATCTTCAAAGTTTTCAAGAATGAGCCCATATTGGGCTCTTTTTATATTTGTAATATAATTAAAACATGGTTAAATCTATTTTAATCACAACTCTTATTCTTCTTCTTTTCGGTCTAATCGTTTTGTCATCAGCCGGGATAGTGGAGGGGCATAAGAAATTCGACTCGGCTTATTATTATTTAAACCGACAGCTGTTATTGGGAGTTTTGCCGGGTTTAGGTTTGATGTTTTTATTGTCAAAAATTGATTATAAATTTTGGAAAAAAATGTCGCTCTTAATATTGATTGGAGCTTTATTTCTTTTAGCCATGGTTTTTATGCCTTCTTTCGGTCAGGGCCTTAAGGGGGCAACCAGATGGATAAGTCTGGGCGGGTTTTCTTTTCAGCCGTCAGAAATTTTAAAATTAGCCCTGATTATTTATTTGGCGGCTTGGTTTGGCAATCGGGACGAAAGGATTAAAAACTGGACTTACGGCATGGCACCCTTTTTTCTGGTGTTATCTTTTGTGGCGGTTTTGTTGGTTCTTCAGCCGGATATCGGTACCCTTGTCGTTATTACTTTGATATCAATCGGAATATATTTTTTTGCCGGTTCGGAAATAAAACATATTTTGATAATTTTGTCCGTCATTGCTGTTGGTTTTGTAGCAATGATTTGGCTGGAGCCGTACCGGTTTGATCGGATAAAAACATTTATTGACCCAAACACCGACACTCGGGGCATATCTTATCAATTGAACCAATCTCTTATATCCATCGGTTCGGGCGGGATATTCGGGGTCGGGTTCGGCAAGAGTACTCAAAAATTCGGATTTTTGCCCGAGGTTGTCCATGATTCAATATTTGCTATTGTAGTCGAAGAGCTTGGTTTTGTCGGAGGTATATTTTTGGTGATTTTGTTTTTAACTCTAGCTTTTTTATTAGTCCGCACTGCCAATAATATCAGTGATAAATTCGGCAAGCTGATAGTAATGGGCATGGCTGTTTGGATTACCGGCCAGGCCTTTCTAAACATATCAGCCATCTCCGGTCTGGCTCCGCTTACCGGTATCCCTTTGCCGTTTGTCAGCTATGGCGGAACGGCAATGATGGTACTATTAGCTGGAATGGGGATTGTGCTTAATATTGCAAAAAGAGCATAGTTTGATTTGAATTCTATTGAATCTGTTTGATTTAATAAACTTTGTAGTAAGCCTTGCAAAAAATTTTACAAACCAAATAAATTTTGTTTATAATATGTCCGTACGGACATATTATAAACAAAATTACTATATAGTAGTCACATTTATTTTATTTAAGTAAAAAATAATGAAGGGAGATTTTATACTAAAATTTGTTGAAACAATTACAGAAATAGGACAGTCATTAAGTGAAAGCTGGGATCGACGGCCAGTTTACAAAGGTTGTAGATTCGGTCGTGAGAGAAGAAGGATTGATCAGGGTTTTAGAAATCTTCAAAATAGGCGGATTATTATTGAGAAATCAGGAGGAAGATTTAAATTTACCCCAAAGGGTAAGGACTGGTTTCAAGGAGTTTTGCTCAAATATTTCAAATCAACTGGGCAAAAATGGGACAATAAATGGCGAGTGGTAATTTTTGATATACCAGAGGAATTACAAAGAGAGCGGGTTAAATTTAGAAGAAAATTAAAATCTCTGGGATTTTATATGTTGCAAAAAAGTGTCTTTATATTTCCTTATCCTTGCGAGGAAGAAGTAGCTAGGTTTGCTAGTTATTTTAAGGTAGGGGATTATATAAATATTTTAATTTCTGAATCAGCCGGTTATTCGGATAAAGTAGTAAAAGAATTTTTCGGTTTTAAATAGGCTTTGAATAAGTTATGTTTATAATCTGTCCGATCGGACAGATTATAAACACGGGGTTTCTAGTTTATTATAATTTTTTATTTTATCATTCTTTGAACTTTTATTATGTCAAGGTTGTTTATAAAAAACTAAATGCTAATTTATCTCCAGATGTTTTAAATTATTGAGAGGTTTTATGCGGGAGGAACAGAGAATTACTATAGAAAATTATAACAAGATTGCCGCTTCATGGACAAGTAAAAGAAATCCTGACTATTGGTCTAAAGAATTTTCAAAGTTTCAGGAACTTCTACCGGCTGGTTCTGTTTTTGAACTGGGCTGTGGTAGCGGGATAGATTCTCGTTATTTTTCCGATGCCGGCTACAATTATACGGGCATAGATCGATCGGAAGAACTGTTGAAAATTGCTAAGCAAAATCACCCAAAGAACAGATTTTTGAAAATGGATCTATGTCGGCTTGGTTTAAAGTCTAATTTGTTTGATGGTTTCTGGGCGGCGGCAGTTTTTCTCCACATTCCCAAGGAAGATATTAAACAAGCATTGTTAGAGCTTAAGAGGGTTCTGAAAAAAAATGCGATTGGTTTTATTGCTTTAAAAGATGGCCATGGAGAGGAGCTTGTTCAGGGAAGCGAAAAAGACGATCGAAGATTTTTTGCTTACTATTCGTTGTCTGAATTTGGGGCGGTACTTAATGAAAATAAGTTCGAAATACTTTCTATGTCGCAATCCGCTTCAGATAGTTGCAACACCAGTTGGCTGATATACTTTGTAAGGTCGGCTTAACTAAAGAACGGCGCCTTGCCGTTTTTTTTTTATTTCTTAGTTAAAAGTTTAGAGGCCAAAGATTTAAGCCGGGCGGCTTTATTTTTCTTGATAACACCGGTTTTGGCGGCTTTATCAATGGCTTGATAAGTTTTAGCCAGTTGGTTTTGGGCTTCTTTGCTTCGATCGGCGGAAATGGCATGTTTTTTTAATTCTTTTAAAGCTGACCTATAGTCATTTGAACGCTTTAAATTTCTGGCTCGACGCCTTATTGATTGTCGCACGGCTTTTTTAGCGGATTGGGTGATGGGCATGTTAAATAAGTAATTAAAAATTCAAACTTATAAAGTATTGCTTATTCTACTATATTTGCTTATATTATACAAGGGTAAGGGTAGGCAAAGTTGTTTGATAACAAGGAGAAAATAATGAAGAGATCAAACCTGTTTGTTGCCGGGCTGGTTTCCGCAGTATTATTTTTTATATTGCCGTTTTTAGCCTATGGCCAAATTTCCTCTGAGCCAGTAATGCCGGATTATACCAAGTGGGAAAAGCTGGATTCACGCAACTACACCGCTGTCCTTAATGGCAAAGATATTGAATTATTGGAAGAGTTTTATCAGATAACCGATTTTGTAAATTTAAAGAGGAATAGCGTAAATTTAATTTATAACGATGCTAATAATCCATGGCTTGCTCTGCATATCGAAGAAACTGGAGAAAAACAGTCAGGCGGCGGAATTGCCACCAAAGAAACCCACACTTATATATTTGAGAATAAAAACGGTAAATGGGCGTTTATTGAAGATTTATCGAGTATGCAGAATATAAGCGAGTTTAATAATTTTTTAAAAAATAAATATAATCTCGAATTTAAATAATTAAGCCGGTTCCGTAGGGCCGGTTTTTATTTTTCGTATCTGTTCCCGAAGGGTGAGGGCTTTATCGTACTCCATTTTGCGGGCGGCTTGTTCCATCATTTTAGTTAATTGGGAAACTATTTTATCACGACTTCCGTTGCCGAATATTATCAATTCATCATTTTCTTTGCCCCAGCGTCTGGTTTTGGTTATACCATCTGTGGCGAGCATAGTCAAACTGTTTTGTGATACGGGCAAATCAAAATCACCAATGGCTTTTTGAATGGTTTCTGGAATTATATTGTTATTTTCGTTGTGCTTTTCTTGTTTTTTTCTCCGACGAGTTGTTTCATAAATTGCTGATTTGATGGAGTCGGTCATTTTATCGGCATATAAAACAACATGACCGTTAATATGCCTGGCGGCCCGGCCCATTGTTTGAATAAGGGTGGTTGTGTTGCGCAAGAAACCTTCTTTATCGGCATCTAAAATTGCAATAAGAGAGACTTCCGGCAGATCAAGTCCTTCACGAAGAAGATTAACTCCAACGATAACATCATAATGACCAAGTCGGAAGTCTTTTAATATTTTGAGCCGCTCAAGAGTTTTTATTTCAGAATGAAGATAGTTTACTTTTATACCGGTCTCGGCCAAATATTCTGATAAGTTTTCAGCCATTTTTTTGGTTAGAGTCGTTACAATAATTCTTTCCTTGCTGGCAATTCTCTTTTTTACTTCTTCAAGTAAATGTTTTATCTGGTTTTTTGTCGGTTGTATCTCTATTGTTGGGTCCAATAACCCGGTCGGCCGGATAAGTTGTTCAGCTATATTTTCTTTACCGGCCCTTTTGAGTTCATATTTGCCTGGCGTAGCCGAGACATAAACCAGTTTTTGTATTCTTTTTTCAAACTCCAGGAATTTCAAGGGCCGGTTATCAAGGGCTGATGGCAGGCGGAATCCATATTCAACAAGAGTACTTTTGCGTGAATGATCGCCATGAAACATGCCTCGTATTTGGGGGATGGAAATATGCGATTCATCTATAATAGTAAAAAATTCTCCCTTGGAAATGAAGAAATCAAGCAAGGTATAGGGCGGTTTACCTGATTTGCGAAAATCAAGATGGCGGGAATAATTTTCTATACCGTGGCAGTAACCAGTTTTTTTCATCATATCTATGTCATACATTGTCTTTTCATATAGCCGGGCCGCTTCTCGGAGTTTGCCGGCCTTTTTAAGGGTTTTTATTGTATGCTGAAGTTCGCTTTTTATATTTTCAATGGCAATGGCGATTTTGTTATCCGAAGTCAGCCAATATTTAGCCGGTAAAATAGTAGTTTCAACTATTTTTTCAAAAACCGGATCTTTTGTTTCAAGTTCTTCCGGTTCAGTGATTCCGGCATGCAGTATTTTTATTATTCCTTCAGAGGGAATAAATTTATTTTTTGCTGAACCGGGTGAATATATCGGCCCAAGAGTCATTTTAAAAACATTTTGCCCGTCAGGTCCCATCAGCTCTATTTCATTTTTTGTTTTGCGGAAGCATCCCCGCTTTAATTCTATGTCCTGGGCATATTGGAGACGGACTAATTTGTGAATTAGTTCGTTTGGTGTTATTTTTTGGCCTTCAAAAATATTAAGACCCATGTTCTTATATTCTTCCGGCGAACCCAAATTATAAATACAGGAAACTGAAGCAACAATAATCACATCATTTCTGGACATAAGGGCTTGGGTGGTAGCATGTCTCAAGCGGTCCAATTCTTCGTTTATTTTAGAATCCTTTTCAATATATGTATCAGTGTGGGGGATGTAGGCTTCGGGTTGATAGTAATCATAATATGAAACGAAATAATGAACGGCGTTATTTGGAAAAAATTCTTTGAATTCTTTGTATAATTGGGCGGCGAGGGTTTTATTATGGGAAATAATCAATGTCGGTTTTTGGTATTGCTCAATAACCTTAGCCATCGTAAATGTTTTTCCGCTCCCGGTTACGCCTAAAAGCACTTGATATCTTTTATTAGATTTAAGTCCCTTGGTTAGTTTGGCTATAGCATCGGGCTGATCACCGGTCGGTTGAAACTTGGAAGTTAATTTAAACATATGTTACTCTTAATTTATGATTTCGTTTCTTGAGGGAAAAATTGAACATTTGGGGGAAAAGCACGTTATTTTGAATACCGGCGGTATAGGCTATAAGGTGACAGTAGTCCCAAAACTACTAAATATTTTATCAAAATCAACCGACATTGTCAATCCCGAAGTTACAAAGGCTGCCTTTGTAAAACTGTTTATTCACTCTCAATTAAATATGCGGGAAGGAACTTTTGATATGTATGGGTTTGATAAAAGAGAAGATCTGGAGTTGTTTCATCTGTTGACTTCCGTATCTGGTATCGGACCGAAAGGGGCGATGAATATTCTTTCGGTAGTGGAGCCGAAACACCTGAAAGCGGCGGTGGTAAATGAAGATGCCGGTTATTTGAAAAGAGTTTCCGGTCTTGGACCGAAGATAGCATCACGGCTGATCCTTGAACTTAAAAACAAAGTCGATCATATTGATATGGGCGATATGAAAGGCGTTGACTTGGGCCAGGAAGGTCAGGCAACCGAAGCATTGCTTGCTCTCGGGTACTCCCAATATCAAGCCAAGGAAGCTCTAAAAGAATCAAGGGGTAAAACACTTGAAGAAAAAGTGCGCGAAGCATTGAGATTGCTTGGAAAAAGATGAAATCGTTTTTACAAACCGAAGAATGGTTAAAATTTCAAAAAGAAGTCGGTCACAAGACTTGGCGATTTGACGACGGCAAGATCTGGGCTAATATAATTAAATACCCCCTACCTTTTGGTAAGAGTTATTTATATATTCCCCATGGGCCGGAAATAGAATTTGACCGAATAAAAAGCGGATTGAAAAACGAGCTGGCTAATTTTATTAAGTATTTAAAAGATTTAGCCGGAGAAGAAAAATCAATTTTTGTAAAAATGGAACCCTTATTGGATGTAGTGGCAGAGTTAATCTATCGGAAGGGGATAAAAAAATCATCAAAGCAAATCCAACCCCAGAGAACCGTGATTGTTGATCTTGGTCTGTCTGAAGAACATTTGCTTGGCCGGATGCATCAGAAGACCAGATATAATATTAATTTATCGGAGAAGAAGGGACTACAACTGGAAGAATCGGCTGATGTAGATATGTTCTGGGAGTTATTAAAGCAAACGGCTAAGAAAGACCAGTTTTTCACCCACCCCAAAGAATATTACAAGAAAATGCTCGAGTTTTTTAAAGATGGAAAGGAATTACAGACAAAACTTTTTCTAGTGAAAGCAAATGATGACCGAGCCGTAGGAGCGGCAATAGTTATGATATATTATAACTCTGCCTACTATCTCCATGGCGCCATGGACAGGGAATATAAATCGTTAATGGTGCCGTATTTTATGCATTGGGAAATAATCAAATTTTTAAAACTAACGACTAACAACTTACGACCTATAACTTTTTATGACTTCTGGGGAATTGATGCCAAGAAATGGCCGGGGGTAACTCGTTTTAAGTTGGGATGGGGCGGTCGGGAGAAAGAATATCCGGGTTCTTTTGATATTCCCATTTCACGTTTTTGGTATTTTGCCTATAATCTCGCCAGAAAAATCATATGAAAAATATAAAAAAGTTTCCCCTTATGGGGGGAAACCGTAGGTACGGACTGCATCCGAATCCCCAAGCTCCTTTCTTCGTCCGTTGTGCACCGCGGACGTTACTTGGAATTTATGGGGCTTCGGATGCGTAATCCGCACTTGTATTTTTACATGGTTCAGCTCCATGAGGAATTTCGCGGTCCCAGATTCCGGGTGGTTTACCACCATTCCGCTTCGACTATAAAAAACGGAATCTGCGCGTCCTTTCGGATCTTAGCGGGGTTCTCCCGCTTAGGTAAGACGAGTTAGCATCGCTAGCCCTCCTTTCTTAGCCACATTAAATTTAGTTGATCTACCCCGTCCAGATTCATTTCAAGGACGGGAGGCGAGGGACAGCATTTTCTCGTGACTGGCCCTCATCAATATTCTCAAAATTTTAAAATTATTCAAGACCATTGATGAGGGAGAGAACCGGGGCCCAGAAAAGGCCTCTACCAAGTTAGACTTGGTGTTCTTGAGGCCTTTTCTGGGCCCCTCTAGGGAACCCAATATGTAAAGAACGAGTATGTTATTAGTATAACATAGTCATATAATAATGTCAATAGTGTATTGACAAATTAAGTATATGGATGTAGTATTTAGGAACTACCTGTCTTTTTATGTTAAATAAAAGGGCAGGTCGCTTTTTGACAATTTCTCTAGTTTTTAGATGAAAGGGAGTCTATATAGTGTTTACTGAAAAGGTTAGAATGGAAATTCAGCGACGTCCTGGGATAGTTGCGGCTTTGATAATCTGCTTTGTTCTTGGGCTTACTATGCATGGCGTTGGCTATGTTATGGTAAGAAACGCCGAAGCAAGCATTGAAGCAACACAAGTCCTGGTTGCTAATACCGTCAATACTCTCGAAGTTTTAGAGACGCGCCTTAAGATTGCAAGAACAGTCCATCGAGCGGAATACTTAAAATCATTTGAGGTTGCTTCTCTAACACAGACCGTTGGGTCTGCAAAGGAAAAACTTACAACTGCAAAAGCCGTAAGTAATCCAGATAGTAAAAAAAGAATTTCCAAAGAGGTAGCTGGGCTTATTTCCCAGCTAACTCCTAAGTTTCGAGAGCGTATCGAATACCTTGACCTTCTTGATCGTTCAAGAAAAGAGTTTCTCGTTCGGTTTATTGGTCTTAATACCGCAATTAAAGATAATCAGAAAAAAATAGAAGGTATCATTGTCCAGGGTTATTTCCCGAAGCATTTTAATCCACCCATTCATTTACGTGGTGAAGCGGAAATTCTGCTCAAGCGAGCAGAGGCATTATTTCCAGCTGCCGGATTACAACTTCCTAATCAAATTCTTCCTGATAGACAGTCCGATGAACAGTGGATTTCTAGGGCTGATTATCTGGCAATATGGAGAATCTCTCAAGAAGGATTAGGCACGGTTACAGAGGCTAACCGTCTTGCTGATCGGGTGCCGGCTCTTGTCCAGGAAAATAAAAACCTGATTAAATCTCTGGCAACTAATTTGAACCAAACTCGAGAACTATATCGAAGGGCTTTTGTAGCAGCTCAATATCTCGATAAATATCCAGTTTACAAATGTTTAATTGAAGTTAATCGGGCTAATAATGCCCTAGGAAATCTAAATGGATTTCTAGGCGATGCTGAGTATAAGAACGATATGTTGCGTCAGGATTTTGAAGGTGCGGCAAATGTTCTGAATATGGTAAGCTCACGGATTGCTGATACGGATCGGACATTTGTTTCAGCAATTGATCGCTGGCATGATGTACAAGATGCAATTGCTTCCCTTGATAGGGATCGAAGTTCAGCTGATAGCGCCATAAATAGGGCTGCTAGCCATATCAGATCTTATGACTATAATTCTCAAGGGACTGCAGAAAGCTTTCTTCGGGATGCTCGTGCGGTGTTTCGCAATGGAGGTAACCTTCGATCCAACGATCCTCTTCAAAGCCGTCAAGAATATATATCTGCTAGATCAAGAGCTGATAGTGCCTATAACGCAGTTGATACCAGTTCCCGCCATGTTGATAGTGGTGGGAATGGTTTTGATTTCGGAGGGTCTTCTGGTAGCGGCGGCGGAGGCTTTGACTCTGGTAGCGGAGGCGGAGGTGGTTTCGGTGGCGATTTTGGCGGTCCTTCTGGCGGTGATTTCGGAGGACCTTCAGGTGGTGGTTTTGGGAGCGGGGATTTCTAAATAAATTCTCGCCCCGAGGAAAGGAGGTTGATTATGTACTGGTTGGTACAGCTTGTACAATTCGCCGCATTCTTAGCGGTGATAAGCTTGGCTTTTGTCCTTGTAAGGCCAGCTCTCCTTGCTAGATACAAGGAGTCTGATTACAGGGAGCGCAAGGAGAGGATTGGAAGGGTTCCAACCTATGAACATGTGAGCGACACAGTTGTCGATGTTCGCGCGGCTCAACAGGCAAGTCTTAGTTTTATGGGCTTGCCAAGCATTCATGCTGGACGTACCATACTCAACGTGCCTAAATTTCAGCCAGAGCAAGAAGGAGGCTGGGAAACTAGGCGGACAGTAATTACCGCTTCGCGAATTACTGCCCTTTTAAAGCAAGGTGCAGTACCGGGAGATCTCGTTGAGTTTGACGGTGGTTATACGCTGTTCGGTACGAATGGCAAGGCGTTTCTTCTTCAGTCTCATCTTCTGACGACAACGGAGGAGGACGCTTTAGAGCAAGAGCGGAAAGAGGCCGTCGGAAAAGAAGCCGACCCGGCAATCCAAAACTTTCAGGGATCGAGTTGGAAGATCGGAACTGCCTGCGGTACTCACACGCCGAGGCAATATGGCGAGAAGGGCCAGAGCACGATTCAGGTCCTCTCTATCCACCCGGATCTTGGCAAAGATGGGATTATATCCTGTTTGCCGTCAAATCTCTTAGATCGGCGCGAGCATGATTATTATGATATGCGCGCGCGAACTACCGATGGCCGGGTTATGCTCTTCTTCTATGCGGGCGGGAAATGGAACTGCTTCATGGGAAGAGAGCTGACGGCGGTTGAGTGTCAACGTCTTCAGGCTCTGTAAACTTCGGAAACCGTCTTGCTGAAATGCAAGACACAATTGCTGATCTTTAGAAGAAGGTCAGCACACAAAAGGAGAACGATAATGAGCAGTCTAGCTAATGCGTTTCGGAACGTTTTTCGTGGAGTAGCTTCGCTACTCGAGACTGGAAGCTGGCAGGTCGAAGGGGTTGCCAAGGAGGCACGCTCGGCCAAAGTACTTCTCGACCGGGTGGACGAGGAGGTGGAGATCAGGGCCCAGGAGACTCTTGATCATGTCAATGAAGCCATAACGGAATACGGCAAGCTTCAGAATAAGCAAGAAATGCTTATGGCACAGACGAATGACTGGAGCAGTAAGGCCAAAGATGCCGCGACAAAAGCCAAAACTTTCGCCGTCGGTACATTGGAACGTAAAAAGTGGGAGGGGCTTACTCGCGATGCCCTTACCCAAAAAGCCAAGTTTGCTAGTCAACTGAAAGTGGTTGATGAGGCTCTTATGGCGGCGAAACCTGATGCTGACAGAGCGCTCGAACTAGTTGAGGAGATCGGTTTGACCAGGGAGCAGGCGTTGTCTCAACGAGATTCGCTTCAGGTTGCAAATGCTACTGCACAAGGAAAGCTCAAGCTTGCGCAAGCAAGGCAAACCTGGGGGAAGGGTTCAGGACCGGGCCAGCTTCTTGAAGAGGCGCGCCAGAAAGTTTCAGAAGCTTCAGCCCGGGCCAGAGCGACTGAGATGGTGGATTCAGCAATGCCCCCATCAGCTGATCGTGTTGCTGCTACGATTAGTCGTGAGCAGGCTCGCAGTTCCGTTGATAAGGAACTGGCCGAGCTGATGGCAGGATGATAAGAAAACAAGTTAGGTAAATAACAACAGCCCTGTGTTGCAGATGCAACACAGGGTATTTTTTTTAAATAAGTGGATAATTTGATTGTTTTTTAGGAAGTAATAGTCTAGTATTCAACTATGGAAATTATATCCAACTTATTTTCAAAATTAGATTTTGGCGTTATTGATCCTCTTGTTGTGGCAGCTCTATTGGGTGGGATTGTCGGTTTTGAGCGGGAAAGATCAGGCAAGGTCGCTGGCTTAAGAACTCATGCTCTGGTTTCTTTGGGGGCAGCGTTGTTGTCATTGATTTCTATACGAATTTTTGAATCATATCCATCGGTAAATGGACAATATGGTTTTGATTATCATCTCATTGCTAATATTATTGTTGGCATCGGTTTCATAGGTGCTGGAACGATTTTGAAAAGAGAAAATAGGATAGAAGGTACGACTACCGCTGCTAGTTTATGGGTTGTGGCTGCTATAGGCATTGCTGCCGGATTGGGTCTTTATTCCGAAGCTATAATTACAACTTTTATTGTTTATGTAATTTTAGCCGGATTATGGCTGGTTGAAAAATATTTGACTCGGGAAATGCGATATAGGGGAGAGGGGATTTTCGGCGAACTAAAAGATGGGGTTCACCATGTTGATCCTGGTGCCGAGAAATAGTCTTCTCTATGTCTATATTCAAAGACAAGCAATTCCTTCGCGCTACTGCTGTTTTAATTGGAACAATGGTTGGTGTTGGAGTGTTTGGAATACCGTTTTCTTTTGCTAAAGCCGGTTTTTGGATCGGTTTTTTGTTTCTGGTATTTGTAGGGTTGATTACCCTCCTTCTAGATTTTATTTACGGCGAAATTGTTTTAAGAACTCATCAGCCTCATCAGTTGGTCGGCTATACCCAGCTTTATCTTGGAACTATCTGGAAAAAAATAATGTTTTTTTCTATTCTGTTGAATACTTATGCTGCTCTTCTAGCTTATATCATTATTTCCGGAGAATTTTTAGTTAATGTTTTTTATTACTATTCTTCGTTTTCATCGGTCGGATTCAGTATTTGGTTTTTTGCAATAGTTTCAGTTTTGGTTTTATTCGGGATTAGGACTATAGCTTGGGTTGAGTTAATACTTTCCCTGCTTTTTGTTGTTATTATCGGCCTTATTTTTATATTTGGTTTTGGCAAAATAAATTTCAGTAACTATGCCGGTATAAATCCGGAGATGTGGTTTTTTCCTTATGGTGTTCTTTTATTTGCTTTTGGAGGATTACCGGCTATACCGATTCAACGAAGAATACTAGATTCTGAAGGAGGAAAGCTAAAAAAATCAATATTAACCGCCGTGATGTTGGTTGGGTTTCTATATTTTATTTTTGGATTTGCGGTTTTTGGTGTTTCTGGAGAAGCAACCTCGCCCGATGCGATT